>CAYQYP010000368.1:0-121323 GCA_964421755.1 uncultured Acidobacteriota bacterium | reverse complement strand
GCGGTCGCCAAGGTACACGCCCAGTAGCCGATTATTCCCTTCCTGCAAAAGCGGCGTCTTCGGACGCCGCTTTTTTTAGGCCTTTTCCTTGTCTTTGAGAAGCCCGATTCTTACTGTAAAGTAAAGACTATGCCGCTACTTATCCTCTTTTTGACGCTCGCGACCAGCCTGTCGGTCGGCCAGCAGACGAAGCCCGAGGGACAGCCTCCGGACCCCGCTCAAAAGCCAGCGACCGCGGAGCAGCAGGCAACAACCGGGACCGCCGAGAAAGTGGGAAACGAGACCTGTCTGGGATGTCACGATATCGCCGCTACCTTCGCACATAGTCCTCACGCGGATCAGGAGTGTGAGAGCTGCCACGGGCCGGGGAGTATCCACGTTGAGACGGGCGGCGAAGACAAGAGCGTGAGTTTCACGGCCAGGCCGCCGAAATGGGCGAACAGCCAGTGCCTATCCTGCCACGCAAAGGACCGGGAGGTAAGCGCTTTTCACAAGGGACCGCACGGCCGCAACGGTCTGTCTTGCGTGTCGTGTCACAACGGTCATCCCGAGAAGCCGCGCTTCAATTTGCTCAAAGCGGAAGAAGCAAGCCTTTGCATCAGCTGCCATCAGGAGTCGCGCGGCGATTTTCAGAAACCCTTCCATCACCCGGTTCTGGAAAAGGCGATGGACTGCAGCGACTGCCACACGCCGCACAGTGAAGAACGGCGACCGATGCAGCAGTTGACCTTCGGGTCGGAGCAGAGTTGTCTGTCCTGCCACTCGGACAAGACCGGCCCGTTCATCTTCGAGCATGTTCCGGTGCGGGTGAACAACTGTCAAACCTGCCACGAGCCGCACGGCTCGACGAATGCCAGGATGCTCATCAGAAACCAAGTGCACCTCATGTGCCTCGAGTGCCACAGCATGACACCCGGTGTACTTACCGTTCAGCCGCCGGCGTTTCACAACATCAACAGCCCGCGTTTCAGGGAGTGTACGATCTGTCATCGGGAAATCCACGGCTCGAACGTGGATCGGGTTTTCCTAAAGTAGAGGGACGTTATGCTCAGCACACAACGCAACCAGACTATAACAGCGCTCTGCCTGGCTCTCGTTCTCTGCTTGACTTGGTCTACGATCCCGGCGCAGGGCAACCAAACGCAGGAACAGCAGGGCGAGGCGGCGCAACCGGCCGACAAGCAGGGGACGAGCGTGGAGCCGCAGGAAACCACCGAAACTCAGACTCCGGATACCGCGCAGGACACCTCGGCCCAGCCGTCCGCTGCTGGGCCCCGGTACGAGTTTTCGCTGGATTTCGGTAACCGTTTCGAGAGTAACTTCCAGGGCAGCCGGGACATGTATAGAAGCCAGTTGGATTTCGGCGAAGGCCCGAAACTCTTCAACGCTCGATTTCAGGTCTCGGTGCCCAAGGGCTCGAACACTTACTTCGACCGTATCGAGGTCCGCCTGAACGGTTGGGGCGGAGAGCCGTACAATAGGGCTTCCGTTCGTTTTCACAAGGACAAGATCTACGATCTGGACATAGACTATCAGAACGTCCAGTATTTCAGCTCGATACCGCAGTTCGCCAATCCTTTCTTCGAGCAGGGTTTGCTTAGCAGTCAGCACATCTTCGACATCGGGCAGCGTTACGGGCGTGCCCGCATCACGTTTCTGCCCGGCAACTGGTTCTCCCCCTACGTAGGCTGGGATCACACGGATCGGCATGGTCCCGTCAAGACGACTTTGGACACCGGTGGGGACGAGTTCCTGATCAACACGCTTTATGACAACCGGTCGAACGACTTGCGCGCGGGGGTCAACTTCAATCTTGGCCGGTTCAACCTGCTCCTCGAGGGGGGGAATCGTTACTATCGGGACAACTCGGAGACGCTGGCGTCAGGCTTCCAGCCGGGGAACTCGCTGGCGAGGTTATTTGGACGCGAGATCACGCTTAACAGCTATGCGGCCGACACGGACTCAACGGCGCGGATTCCGTTCGGCAACGGCATTGCGCAGTGGCGACCGGTCGATTCCCTGATGATGAGAGCGAAAGTCTCGTACACCATGGGATCGATGGACCCAGTCTTCACCGATGTGGTTTCGGGCAACTTCTTTTCCCGCCCGATGTCGGCGTTTTACCAGGGGCAGCGCCAGGACATTCTGGGCAACTCGAAGCGTCCGAGTATCTACGGCGACTTTTCGGCGGAATGGGCGCCGTTCGAACGATTCCGGCTGATCGAACGGTTCAATACATACCGTTTCCACGTCTCGAGTAACACGATTTCCAACTCGGTGTTTTTCCAGGTGGAGCCGTTGCTGGCGACCGGCATTCTCGAGGAGTTCCAGCAGCTTGAGGAGTTCAGCGAATTCCTGTCGCTAAACAATGACGTGCAGGAATTGCAGGGCCTCTTTTACATCACACCACGGTTGATTGCGCGCCTGGGCCACCGTTACGAACACCGTGAAGTGACGGTCGTGGATACGTTCGAGTTGGAGCGCAACGTGGTTATCGCCGGCTTGTCCTACGATTTCTCGATGCGCAATCGGATTTCGGCAGAGTATGAATACGGGATGGCCGACCAGCCGATCATGAGAACCGATGTCGTCGACTTCCAAAGGGCGCGACTGCGGGGCAGGTTCTCGCCGTTTCAAACTCTCGAGTTTAACGGGAGCGCGACATTGTTCGATAACGAGGATGACGATTCGCCCGAAATCGACTTCACGTCGCGCAATCGTGACTACACGCTGCAGTTCAGCTATAACCCGGTCGCCCGGGTGTCCTTCTCGGGCGGCTACGAGCGAAGCAACATCCGCACGAACATTCTGTATGTCGTGCCGCAGACCCTCACCGTGGACCGTTCGCGATACAGGGAAAAAGGGAACTTCGGAAACGCTTTCGTGTCCGTGCAGTTGGTCCGAAATGCCACGCTCAGCCTGGGGTACTCTGGCTGGGGAATCAGCGGCAATTTCCCGTTGAATTACCATCGGCCTATGGCCAGGCTGGAGGTACCGATCGACGAGAGAGTCAGCCTTTACGGGCAATGGAACTATTACGACTACAACGAAAAGGTGCAGCCGTTCCCTCAGGATTACCGTGTGCACCACACCGTGCTCGGTTTGCGGGTTAACCTCGACAGGTAGCGGCGGCGAATGACGACCCTGAAGACGATAAGAGTTGTTTTGACGAGACACTGCGTAGTCCTCGGGAGCGTGGTATCGCTGCTTTTGGCGATTTCCCCGCCCGGATGGGCGCAGGAGGCCTCAGATCCCAACCAGGCATGTTACGACTGCCACGCTGAAGCGAGCATGTTCGAGGGCCTGAAGGACGCGCAGAAGCTCGTCATCGATAAGGCTGTCTTTGGTTCCTCGGTCCACGGCAGCTTCGGCTGCGCCGATTGTCACCAGGATCTGGCTGGAGTGACCGATTTCCCCCACGCCGAGGAACTGGCACCGGTCAACTGTGCAACCTGTCACGAGCAGGTGCAGACCCAGTTCGAAACCAGCCTGCATTTCTACGCGAAGGAGCGGGGGAACAACCGGGCGCCGGGATGCGCGAGCTGCCACGGGGCACATGACATACTGCCCGCGGCCGATCCCAAGGCGAAATCCCACAAAACCAATATCCCGGCAATGTGCGCGAGCTGTCACGGCCAGGCCGGTCTCCTGACGGACCAGCTGGTTCGCCTGGAAATGACGGCCGGATCCTACGCCGAATCGGTTCACGGTCGGGCCAGCCGGCGTGGTGTCGAGACGGCCGCGGTTTGCACGGACTGTCACGGAGTCCACGACCTGAAAGGCCCAGCGGACCCCTCTTCGTCGGTTAATCCGCAAAACGTCTCAAAAACCTGCGGGACGTGTCACACCGAGGAGCAGAGGGCCTACGACAGGTCGATACACGGACGGGCTCTGAAGGCCGGTATTGCGGACAGTCCAACCTGTAACAATTGCCACGGCGAGCATTTGATACTGTCATCCAAAGACCCGAATGCACGGACATCTGCCGCACGGCAGGCGCAGGAAACCTGCGGGACGTGTCATAGCGATTCAAGGATTACGGCGAAGTACGGGCTGGCTGACTACGTTGTCGACACGTACATCGACAGTTACCACGGCTGGGCGGCCATGTCGAACTCTGCGGATGCCGCCACCTGCGTCGACTGCCATACTCCTCACTGGGTCTTGCCGGCCCGGGACCCGGCTTCAACCATTCATGCAGACAATGTCGTCGAGACGTGCAAACAGTGTCACGAGGACGCCTCGGCCGAATTCGCCCGGAGTTACACTCACAAGACGGCCTCGATCGCGGCCAACCCGATCGTCGGTTGGGTGCGCGACATGTACTGGATCCTGATTGCGGTGGTCGTGGGCGGCATGATCCTTCACAACCTGGTAATCCTCGTCTATTACCTCGTTGAAAAGCGCCGCGCGGAACTGCAGGGTCGCACCTTCGTTCGCCTGGACCGCTCCCAGTTGATTCAGCACATGCTGCTGGCGATCACGTTCATCGGACTGGTCATCACCGGTTTTGCTCTCCGTTTCCCCGAAGCGTGGTGGGTCGGCCAACTCGGCCGAATGGGCATGACCGAGAATGTCAGGTCAACGGTGCACCGGGTTCTGGCCAGCGGTCTCCTTTTCGTCGGCGTCTGGCACATGATGTACGTGATTGCTACGAAGCGGGGACGGTCGGACATCGTTTCGATGGTTCCACGCTGGCGCGACGTGACTGACTTCATCGGGCAGATGAAATTCCACCTGTGGCGCAGCAACGAAGAAGTCTATTTCGGCCGGTACGATTACACGCAGAAGGCCGAGTACTGGGCGCTTGTCTGGGGAACGATCGTCATGGCGCTCACCGGTTTCGTGCTCTGGTTTCCGGGCAAGGCGGTTCAACTGCTGCCGAGCTGGATCGTACAGGTAAGCCAGACGGTGCACTACTACGAGGCGTGGCTGGCCACGCTCGCAATACTCGTATGGCACTTCTTCTTCACGATGTTCCACCCGAAGGAATACCCAATGAGTTGGACCTGGATCACCGGGCGCATGTCGGTCGACACGGCACGCCATCATCACCCGGAGTGGTACCAGCGCGAAGTGGCGAGCGCCGCCCACGAACAGAAGGAAACCCACCCAAAGGCGGGCGATCAGGGTCAAGAGAAGAGCTGAACCGAAGGAAGGACGGCTATGGAACAAGCGGCTCAACCGAAGGTCAAGCACAAGGTTTTTAACTTCCACACGCAGCTGAAATGGGCGGGCGGCAAAGCCGGGATGCTTCGCGCAGAGGGCAAGCCGGAATTTCGAATTGCCAGCCCACCCGAATTCAAGGGAGAACCGGGCGTGTGGACGCCGGAGGATCTCTTCGTGGCGGCGCTTGAAACCTGCACTATGTGCACGTTTGCAGCCTTTGCCCAGAAGCTGCAGCTGCCGGTCGTTTCGTACGAGAGCAGGGCAGAGGGCGTGCTGGAATTTCTTGACGGCGGCTACCAGTTTACCAAGGTGTTCATTCGGCCCCGGGTCGTCGTAAGCCAGCCGGATATGGCGGATCGTGTCCGCCAAACCCTCGATGATGCACACCACGCCTGTCTGGTCGCCCGTTCGGTGAAGTCTGAAGTGGTCGTGGAGGCGGAGATCGTAGCCGAGTAGGCTGGCTGGGAAACGCCGACCTTCAAGGACCTCAAGGACGAAAGGCAGTGGAGTCGCGGGGGTTCCGAAGTGTCCGCACTCCTTCCCCGTCTCCTTGTCTCCTTGTCTCCCCCTCTCCCTGTCTTTCCTACGTCGGCACTTGCTTCATCTTTGCGGTATACAGGTACCGCTTGATCTTCCTCGTCGTCGTCTTGTCGAATTCCTCCCACCGGATCGTGAACTTGCGGACCCGCTTGTAGTGGGGCAGGTGCGCGCATTGCTTGCGAACTTCCTTGCGCAAATGCTCTTCGACGAGCTGATCCGTGACGGAGACGCCGTTGTCCTTTGCATACTGATCGAACTGTTCACGGTTGGGTACGATCGTCGCGTGGACCTCCTCCACCTCTCCTTCGGGTGCATCAGGACCTTCCCAGACGAGGCTTTCCAGGATAAAGGGAGAATGATTCAGGTGAAACTCCACTTCCTCGGCATGGACGTTCTTGCCGTTTTTCAGGACGATGACGGCCTTCTTTCGACCACGGATGAAGACGAACCCGTCTGAATCAAGGTAACCGAGGTCTCCGGTGTGGAACCAGCCATCCTGCAAGACGTCCGCTGTTGCTTCGGGATTCTTGTAATAGCCCGACATAACGTTCGGACCTCGGGCGCAGATCTCCCCATCCTCGGCGATTTTCACTTCGACCGAGGGCAGAGGGAATCCGGCCGCCGCGTCTTTGAAGTAATGAGGGCGATTGACGGCGATGATCGGCGAACACTCGGTCAGGCCGTAGCCCTGAATGAAGATGATTCCGAGGCGATGGAAAAGCTGCGCCACTTCGGGATCGCTCGCGGCGCCTCCGCTGATCAGCATGCGCAGTCTGCCTCCAAATCGCTCGTGGAGCGAGTGGAAGACCGCGCGTCTGCCTTTGACGCCTCCGATCAGGTCCGCGACGGACGCGACCGCGACTGCGAATTTGAACTTGCGTGTCCCCTTCTGCCGGATGCCGTCCTGGATGCGGCGCGAGATTGCCTGAAACAGCAACGGCACGCCCAGCAGCACCGTTGCCTGCACCTCCTTCATTTCGTCGCCGATACGGCGAACGTTATCGCAGTACGAGATCCGGCTTCCGCGGTAGATTGGGGTCAGAAGTCCGCAGGTGCACTCGTAAGTGTGATTGAGGGGGAGCACCGACAGAAAGGTGTCTTTTTCATCGATATAGACGGAGGCGCACATGTCCATCATGTTGGACACCAGGTTCTTCTGACTGAGGACGACTCCCTTGGCGCTTCCCATCGTCCCGGACGTGTACACGATTGACACGGGTTGGGACGGGTCGATCTTCAGCTCGGCGACGTCTGTCCGCCCCTCCGACAGCAGGTCACCTTCACTGTCCAACAGCCGGGCGAAAGAAAGCGCCTTTTCCGTTGGCTGCTCGAGATCGAAGCAGACGATTGTCCGAAGACACGGGAGTCGCCCCTGGACTTCGAGTAGAACATCGAGATACTTGGCCGAGGTCAGCGCGATTGGTGTCTGCGTTTCGTCCAGGATATGCCGGATGTCCGCCGGTCGGAGATCCTTGTCAAGCGGGATATTTATGCCATTCAGGCAGGCGGTGGCCAGGTAGCTGACACCCCACTCCCAGCGCCCTTCCGAACAGATGGCCACTTTCTGGCCGGGCCCTGAGCCCAGGCCCTGCAACGCGGCGCTCAACTGAAATACGAGGTCCTTCAGTCGATCAAAACTGATTGCCTCCCGGCGTTCTCCTTTTTTTACGAGGAAAGCGTCACGCTTGCCGAACGTTGCCGCGCTCTGCAGCAGCATGTCTTTCAGATCGGTGATCGGCGCAACCTTGTGCCACGGGTATTTTCGGTTCATTGCTATCTTTCGTGGACCGATTTTCGGGATTTGCCAGTCAAAAGGTTATGGTATTCGAAGCCCCCGCATTTCTCAAATTGCGGATTGCCGATTGCGGATTTCGGATTTGGGATTGCCGATTTTGGATTGCACAGAACGGACTTCGGAGTCTGCTTTGACATCCCTGATCCTCCAGACTCCCAAATCCGCAATCCGAAATCCGCAATCCGCAATCGGAATATACTTGGCCGCAGTGAGACGGTGGTTCTTTATTTGGCTCGGTTTCTCTGCCACAGCCGCCCAGCTCGTCCTGACACGAGAGCTGCTGGTCGTGGCGGAAGGCAACGAGATATGCCTCGGGCTCGTGCTGGCCGCCTGGATGCTCAGCACTGGGGCCGGCAGCTTCATACTCGGCCGCTTTGCTGTATTCGCGTCGCGTCTCTGGATCAGCATCGGTCTGGTCGGGGTCGGGCTCACGTTTTTGACCGGGATACTGGCGATCCGGAGCATTCGTTGGCTGGCCGGTATTACGCCGGGCGAGACGTTGGACATCGGTTCTCTGGTCTGGGTCGCCCTCCTGTCCCTGGGCCCCGTTTGTTTCCTTTCGGGATCCCTGTTTGCGCTTGGCGGCCGTTTCCTTGCTGCCGAGGCGTCGGTTCCTCCCGCTCATGCAGTCTCAAGGGTCTATGCATTCGAGGCGTTGGGTGCGGCCGGCGGCGGCCTGGTCGCTGCATCGCTTTTGCTTCCTTTCCTCTCGCCTTTCCAGATAGCGTCACTGGTTGGAGTCGTGCACATCTGGTTTGCGACGGCTCTGCTCTTTGGCTTTTCTCGAGGGAGACGGACAGTGTTCGCCAGCCTTATCCTGCTGGCTTGCTCGATAGGTCTCGTCTGGGGCCCGGCTTCGTGGCTCGAGCAGTGGTCCCTGGTTCGCTTTTGGAATGGGTGGTCGATCAGGCAAGTGCGCAATTCGCCGTACGGCAATCTGGTACTTGCAGGGCGAGACGGTTCTTCTACCACGTTCTTCAACGGGATTCCCGTCTTCACTGTCCCGGACAAGCAGGCGGCTGAAGAGGCGGTTCACAATGCGCTCCTTCAACACCCGGCTCCTCGTGCAGTTCTGCTGGTCGGTTCGACAGGTCCGGGCAGCCTTCTGGAAGCACTCAGGCATCCGGCGGTTACCCGGCTGGACTTCGTCGAGTTGGACCCGGTCCTGCTCGCATTGACCGAGGAAGCCTTTGCCGGGGAGTGGGGAAGGCTGAAGGCGGATCGGCGATTCGCGGTTCATCAGGCGGATCCGCGAGACTTCATCCGGCATTGGCGCGGGGCGCAGAAATACGATGTGATTGTCCTGAACCTTCCCGATCCGAGGACGGCGCAGGTCAATCGTTTCTACACGGTGGAGTTCTTCCACGAAGTCAATCGGCGGCTCAACCCGGGGGGAGTTCTCGGATTCCGGCTCACTGGTTCGGAGAACTACGTGGGGGAGGAGTTGGCGGATTCGCTTCGCTGTGTGTGGACAACGGCAAGACTCGTATTCCCGGACGTGAAGGCGTTTCCAGGCTCGGTTGTCCATTTCTTTGCCTCAAAGACGGAAGGAGCACTGAGCGACAAGCCAGAGGTGCTGTTGAAGCGGTTGTCCGACCGCGGCATCGGGACAGCCTTCGTCGACACCTACCACCTTCCTTTTCGCCTGATGCCGGACCGCGTGGACGAATTCCGAGCGCTGCTTTCGGAGCGCACTGCGCCACCGAACCGCGATTTCGAGCCCATTGGCTACTTCAAGGCCATGGTCGCCTGGACTTCGCTCTTTGACCCTGGTGTGCGGGATTTCCTGGCGCGCCTCGGCGAGCTCGAATTTGCCCGCGTGCTTCTGGGCGCGGTAGGCGTGGTATCGCTCATTTGCGCATTCATCGGGCTGGCTCCGGTTTCGCGCCGGAAGCCGATTGCTCTCGGGGCGGCGAGCACCGCCATGGGGATGCTGCTAATGGGGCTTCAGGTTTTCCTGTTCCTCGGTTTTCAGGTCGTTCACGGTGCTGTCTACTATCACATGTCGGTGCTCGTCGCGGCGTTCATGCTCGGAATGGGCACCGGGAGCCTGATCGCTTCGGATACGAAGGTCTCGATGCAGCGACTCGTGTTTGTGCAGCTGGCTGGGACGCTCTGGCCGGTGGTTTTCTGCCTGCTTCTGCCTGTGGTGCCAAGCCTCTCGTCGCCCCGCCTGCTGTACCTGTTCTTTCCGTTGACTTCGCTGATGACGGGTCTGCTCGGAGGATTTCATTTCCCGTATGTGAATCGGCTCTATCTCACGCCGGGCAAGGAGAGGAACACCGGACTCCTCTATGCCATTGACCTCTCCGGCGCCAGCCTGGGGGCACTCGCGATCGGAGCCTGGCTGGTGCCGGTCTACGGCTTCTTACGAACATCCGCGGTGCTGGCCATCATCGGTGCGGGCCCGTTGTTGATGCTGGCTGGGAGGTTCGGTTGGGAGAAAACGTTATCCACGAATACCACGAAGGGACACGAATAAGGCAAGGAACCGATCGGGTCCGCGTCTTGGTCTTTATTCGTGTCCCTTCGTGGTATTCGTGGATAACGTTTTCTCTCCGAAGACCAGTGCGGTGAACCCGAAGATATCGGTCTCCGGATCCTGCCAGGCGTTCGGCGGGAGTCCGGCTTTCACGCATGTCTGCCTGAGGAAGGTTTCCCGGTCCCAGCCGCGCTCGCTGGCTACCTGCGGAAGCAGTAACCCCTCGTGCTCGCCCCGCCTGATGACGAGTCCGTCCCGGCCGACCCGGACGAGAGCCGGGTCCTTGACAAGGCGAACGGGAGAAAGGACCGACACTTCGTAATCCAGTAGAGGCAGTTCCTCGCGTGAGACAGGCGAAAAGCGGTTGTCGTGCAGAGCAGCGTGCATCGCGGCGGTCCGGACCGTGTCTCCCAGGGGTTGGATCGGAGACGTGTACCCGATGCATCCGCGCAGCTGTCCTCGGATGGTGAGCGTGACAAAGGCCCCGCGTGGTTCGGAGAGCGGCACCATGCCGTGCGACTGAATCGGAAAGCTCGCGCCTTTGACCGCCGCTTCGGCGGATTGCCGTGCGATTTGGAGTAGTCGTGTCTTCTCCTGGCTCTCCAGTTGGTACTCGCGAGCCTGCGACGATGCTTCGTCACTTTGCACGAACGCCGCGGCCGCGTAACCAACCACGCTCTTCCGATCGCCCGTTATGACGTCACCCGAGTTTGCCTTTGCGAGCACTCTCGCCTGGCAAGCGCCGAGCTGTTCGCAGGCGATCATCGTTGCAACGATCGGGCCGCCTCCGCACGCCTCCCAGACGCGGGCCTCCAGATTGCGATGGAGACTGAAATAGTCGTAGTCGCGCAAAGCACCCAGGAGATACGAGTCGAGTCGGGTTGCTTCGTCGTATGGATGAAAATGCGACAGATCGGAGCTGGCCACGATCACTGTTTCCTGGTCCTGGATGGTGCGCGCCAGAGCACGACCAAGCGCCCGACAGGTCGAGTAACTGCTCTCCCCCATGATGATCGGGACCAGTTTGAAATCCCCCAGCGCCTGCTGAAGGAATGGCAGCTGCACCTCGAGCGCGTGTTCCCCGCGGCCTTCGGCAGTTCGCGTTTCGTGCCCACGGCTGGAGAGCGCCAGCCTGGTGTTTCGCTTAACGAGTGCTTCGCCGAATGCCCTGTCGACCCGGATGACGCCCAGCGGAGTCAGATATTCGTCTCCGTCGTACACGGCTACCCCCGCGAACGCATCGACGTGGCAGGGCGAAATCACAATGACGCGCCTGATCTTCCTGTTTCTGAGAATCGAATAGGCGTGACCCGCGACGGAACCTGAGTAGACGTATCCTGCGTGAGGAGCTATGACGGCGAGCACCCGCCCGTTGATTTTCGGCACCGTTGCCCCTTCGATGTATCCATTGACCATTGTCCGAAGCCTGTCCGGTTCTGCCGGGTAGAAACCACCGGCCATGGCAGGCTGGCGGGATTTGGCGCCCGCTCCGGCGCAACAGGTGAGCAGTAGAAAGGCAACGAGCAGGTTCTTCGGGTTCAACATAGAGGCTAGCCCCAGATTCCCGGAATCGCAAACTGGCAGCCGGGGCACCTGCCGGCTTTGAGTTCGAGCTTCCGGGTGACAAATCCGGTTCTTTCGACGACGACCCTTCGACAAGACGGGCAGAAGGTGTTTTCCGCCGGGTGGCCCGGCAGATTACCAAGGTAGACGTAACGCAGTCCCTCGGCCTTGGCGATAGCGTGGGCGCTCTCGAGGCGCGCCGTGGGCGTCGGTGTCAAGTTCTTGAGCAGGTACTCGGGATGGAAACGGGTGAAGTGGATGGGTACATCGGTCCCGAGTTCCCTTTTCAGCCACTTCGACAGATTTCGGAATTCGGAATCGCCGTCGTTGAGTGTCGGGATGATGAGATAGACGATTTCCAGCCAGGTGCCTGCCTTTCGAACTCTGACGAGGTTCTCCAGGACCGGTTTGAGCTCTCCGTTAACCACCTCGCGATAGAATCTTTCGGAGAAGCTCTTCAGGTCCACCTTGATTGCATCCACCTGCTCACAGAGCTTGCTGAGCGGTTCCGGCTGAATGAAGCCGTTGGTTACGACGGCATTGCGGATGCCCAGTCGTCGGGTCGCCTGGGCGGAATCGATCATGTATTCGTAAAAGACGACCGGTTCGCTGTAGGTATACGAGACCGATCGGCACGAGTACTCGGAGGCGGTTGACGCGACACGCGACGGTGGCAGGTCAACGCTTCGCACCTGCTCCGGTCTAACCTGCGAGATCTGCCAGTTCTGGCAGAACTTGCAGTTGACGTTACAGCCCGCCGTGGCGAGCGAAAAGCTGAGGGTCCCCGGAAGAAAATGGAAGAACGGCTTCTTCTCGATCGGGTCTACGTGAAACGTGCAGGGCCGCGAGTGGACCAGCGTGTAGTAGGTGCCCTCCCGGTTCTCGCGGACTCCGCAGAAGCCCCGCTCCCGATCGTCGATGACACATTCGCGCGGGCAAAGGACACACTTGATCTTCTTGTTGGGCAGCTTCTCGTAGAACTTCGCTTCAACGCGAGACAGGCGGCTTTCAGGGGCTGGGGCAGGCCGGACGCCGGAGGCCAAAAGACAGCCTGAAGCGCCCGCAAAGAGATCACGGCGGGACATCGATTTCACGTTCCAACTCCGGGGCGGGATTATACCACCGGCTGACCCGGCTGACCTGCTGATCAGCTGACCTGCTGACGAGCTGACCTGCTGACGTGGGTCCGACTTCCAAGGACATGTCGGTGTAGGCAGAATCCTGCCAACCGGGCCGAAAAGCGGCGGATTCTGAACCGCGAATCCGCCCTACGACCGCTCGCCATGCGGAAGCACTCAGTCGTAGGGCGGATTCGCGGTTCAGAATCCGCCGCTTTTCGGCCCGGTTGGCTCACTTTTTAGTCACCACTGTTAGCCGGTCAGTCGGTCAGCCGGACCACATCGATCCGCGCGGGATCCGCGATCCCGATCCGATGGCTGGCATCGGCGGCGGTCAGGATGTAGGAAGGATTGCGACCGACCTGGGCCAGGGACTTGATCCGGTTTTCGGCGCGTTTCTTCTCGATCAGCTGCCAGGCGACGTAATCGAGCGCTACCGGGTCGGTAGCCGCGAGGAGCGAGTTGCACGACCATGCCCACTGTGGCATGAAAGGAGGGCCGCCCTCGTACTGCGCGGTCGTCGCGTCGCAGATGTGAAGCCGCACCTTGCCTCGGATGGGGGGAAGCATGTAAACGTCGGCGATGTAGGGATCTCCGACGTTCGAATGGTATTTGTTCGGATTGTGGACGGCGCCGAAAAGGTTCTTGAGCGCCACGCTGACTCCGGCGATCCCGTGGTCCTTAAGAACCGGCAGATTGATCACGCCATCGCAAAGACGGGTCAGGGTTTTCGAGACGAGGCTCCCTGCGGAACCGAAAGCCACCAGTTCTTCCTCGAACCCCGTCTGGTCGTTGCCCAGACATCGAACCTTGCTAAGGCCTTCCGCGATACGGAAGCCTGCGCTCTCGAGATCCTCGCTGTCGCGATCCCAGACAATTATGTTTCCGGCTCGTACGCCGACTGTCTGGAGGCGATCCGAAACCGCTTCAACCAGGGCGACCGAGGTCGACAACCCCTTACCGGCCAGGCAGTTGACCTTTAGCCCTATGGTCTCCCCGGGGCGGGCAACTTTCTTCCAAGCCTGAATCGGGGTTTGCGCCTGGAACAGAGACTGGAGTGCGCGGTCAAGGAGGTCGAGCAGCCGGGCAGTGTCCAGTCTGCGGGTGGCTGTTCGAATCCCGGTATCGGTGGCCAGGACCACGCGGGAACGGGCGGAATCGGGCCCCAAGAAGCAGGCGCCCGCGAGGGCGCTGGTCGCCAGAAATCGGCGGCGGTTCGTCTTCACCGGGTCATCATGCACGACCGGCCGCTAACGTGGCAAGGGAAAGGACCTCAAGGACCTCAAGGACGACAAGGAGGAACAGCCGAGCTGATTTGTGTCCTTGTCCTTGCAGTCCTTGAGGTCCTTGGTGTCCTTGAGGTCGTTCTGTTCAACTCCCCGTTATCTCAATCTCGTATGCCACCTCAATATCCTTCCGCAGGCTGTGAAAGACGCTGCAGTACGTTTCGAACGAGAGTCGAATCGCGTGCTCCACGCGGTCCTTGGGGACCGTCCCCTGCAGACGGAATGTGATCAGGATCCTGCGGAAAAACTTGGGCGGCTCGGGGTTCTGCTCGCCCTCTGCCGCGATCGAGATGGAGGAGAAATCCGCTCGCATTCGCGTCAGGATGTTGACGACGTCGATGCCCATGCAACCGCACAGTGATGCAAGCAACGTCTCCATGGGCGATAGCGACTGGGTCTTCTTTCCGTCCATAACGATCAGTGCGTCAGATGCGTTTTTCGCCTGGAATAAGGACGCGCCGCCCCATTGGAGCTGCACTTGAAGGATGCTTGGCTGATCTTGAGTCATACGAGTTATCAGTGCCTTTTACTAGAAGTACCTAACGGTGTAGCTGAATCGGACGCCCCGCCCGATCTCCGGGGCCAACTCCTTTATAAGAGACAGATGATTCCGATAAAGCCGGTCGGTGAGATTGTAAAGCTCGGCCGAAAAAACCTGAACGAAATGATTGCCGGGAAGCGTGTAGGAGGCGTTCAGGTTGAAGGTCGTGTATCCGGCTGTACGTGTCTCTGTCGCGAACAGCTGGTCCTGGGCACGGGCCATGATGACTTGCGGATTGAAGCTAAGCCGGGAACGCCGCATGTCCAGGCCTATGATCCCTCGCAGTGGCGGAATTCGAGGGAGAGGCTGGCCGGAGTCTCTCAACTCCGCGTCCACGGAATCAAGCTGCAGGTTCAGGGAAACGGTGGGGTGAAGAACGGCCGTCGCTTTCAACTCGGTCCCCAGGTAACGGGCATCCCCCTGGGTGTAGTCGGCTTCGATGAGTCCCTCCTTAAGTGCGCCCGTCGGGGCGAGAAAGATGAAATCGCTAACGTCATAGTAGAAGAAACTCAACTGGCCTTTTATTCGCGAGGAGCTTTGACGCAAGCTCAACTCGATGCCGTTTGTCTTCTCCGTCTTTAGGTGCGGATTCCCAATCTCGAACGCAAGGTTCCCGAGGTGCGGTCCATTGTTGTACAACTCCTCGAGCGCAGGTGCCCGAAAAGCACGGGTGTAGTTGCCGACAAAAGCGATGTCCGGCCAGAGGAGAACATGGACACCGGCGGCGCCGGAGAGTCCGGTGAAGGAGCGGCCGGGCATACCCTCGGGGTTATAACGGGCATGTTCCAGGCGGCCGCCGAATTGAAAGCGAAGCCAATCTCCATTCAGCTCCTGAACCGAGAAGAGGGCGAACGACTTCTGGTCAACGGGAGGGGACAGGGCCTCTTCGCCTGTCGCCCGATAGTCGCGCAGCAAGCCCCAAAACCCGAAACTGCCTCGCAATTTTCCGGTGTCGTCCTGCTCGAACACGCCTCGGTATACGAGTTGCTGGTTGTCGAAGACTGTCCCCGCGGTCTCGGCTACGGGGGTGACGTCCAGTTCCTTGTGTCCGTAGTCCGCATACGTGACCGACAAGTGAAGGTGATCCAGGCCGTGGCTCAGTTCTTTGATGCCGGTATCCACTCGGACGGTGTGAGCGCGCAGAGCCAAGTCCACCTCCTCGTCAAGCGGTGCGGTTGCGCTGCCGTCCTCGTCATGTTCGTGAAAAAAACCGGCAAAAGGGATGCCGTAGCGCCGATCATCAAGGTTGTAGTTCAGGCTGAAGGTGAGGCGATCGGTATAGCGGCCGAAGCCTGCGGATGCGTTCGAGCTTCTCGTCTTTGAATTCTCGACAACCCCGGAGGGCGCGTGGTAATCCCCGGTCCGTTGACCGCCCCCGCTCCCCCAGAAAAGCCAGTCGCCGGTTCCGTACTCGACGCCGGCGAGAAGGCCCCCATGGGAATCCGTACTTCCGGCAATCCCGGTCAGGTATCCGCGCGTGCCTTCATGCGGGTGTTCATGGATCTCGTGATGCCGGTTAATCGCGTTGATGACTCCACCGATCGCATTGCTGCCGTAAAGCAGGGCAGCCGGACCTCGAACAATTTCGAGCCGTTCCATGTTGAGCACATCCATGGTTTCGCCATGGTCGCCCGATTGCGAGGACAGGGATGACGACTGGATACCGTTCTGCAGAACCAGGACGCGATCTCCATCGAAACCGCGTACGACCGGTCGTGACGATCCCGGGCCCCAGCTGCGCTTCGATACCCCCGGCTGATCCTGAAGGACTTCGCCGAGAGAAACGTGTGCGCGCTGGGCGAGGTCAACCGAATCCAATGAAGTGACTGACTGGATCGCGCGGAAGGTCGTTTCCTCGTGTCCGCTGGCGGTGACGGTGATCTCTTGTTCCAGGGGAGAGACCACAAGAGGCAAATCGACCACGACCGACTGGCCCGCAGCGACGGCGACCGCCTTGACCTCCGACGTGAGCGGTGTCAGGTGCGCGATGACGTCGTAAGTGCCAGGAGGAACTGCGATTTTGTATCGGCCTTCCCCATCCGTTTCGGCACTGATCCCCAGCTCAACAACCGTCACGTCGGCGTTGCGCACGCCTGTGCCTTTCGGCAGCAGGATCACACGGCCTTCCACCCACCCGGTGTCCGAACTCCCCGATTGGAGCGCGCCAGCCGCGAACAGATGTGAGAAGCACAGACAGGAAAACAAAATGAAACAGCGTCGAAATTCCATACTCGAAACCCTTTGCGGGGGCGGTCCTGCCGGGAACTTTCCGATTCGGAGGCCTGCAAAAGACTTGGAGCAGGCCGGTTACGATCTCCAAGCACCAGAAGGTTTCAGGCGGCGGAAGGTGGACCCCGAGTAACCTCAATCGACCGGCTAGGCGACTGCAGGGGGCCAAGCGACCGCTCGGGCAGGGGACAGTATGTAAGCTGATCAGGTTTCAGTTCGGGCGGAGGGCAAGGTGTGACGACCGACGAGTTGTGCGCGATGCAGATGATGCAATTCGTTGCGGCGCTCTCATCGTGCTGATGTCGAGGGGCGGCGGTCAGAACCCAGACGAGGGCCAGCAGAACGATCAGGCTGATGAACTGTCTGGTGGTCTTCCCCGGAGTGCCCATGTCACTTAATTCAGCTTAGCACATGCAGGGCGGGCGACGTGCAAGGGGAGCAGGTTGGTCATCCATGTTCCGGACGGTCGAGATGTTCATCGGCCCAGGAGACAGGATCTTCCCGGGGCTCGATGTGGGTGAAAACGGTGACCATCGGGATCGCTTCTCGAATCGCCTGCTCGACGGCCTCGGCCAGGTCGTGGCCCTTCTGGACCGACCATTCGCCGGGCACTTGGATATGCATCGAAACAAATGAGCGTGCACCGGATTGGCGCGTCCGCAGGGCATGATACATCGCATCTTCCGGGAGATTTTCGCCCAGAATTTGGAGCACCGTCTGGACATCGGCTTCCGGCAAAGCCGCATCCATCAGTCCGTGGGTCGACCTGCGCATCAGGCCGATGCCGGTGAAGCCGATTTGTATTGCAACACCGATTGCGATCATGGGGTCAAGTACTTGCCACCCTGTGAGTGCAACCAGCCCGATCCCGATGACCACGCCCGCGGATGTCCAGACGTCTGTCATCAGGTGCTTGGCATCGGCCTGCAGCGCGATCGAGCGGAATCGGCGTCCTGCCCTCATCAAGACAATAGAGGTGCCGAGATTGATGAGCGAAGCGATCACTGAGATGGCGATTCCGACATCGATGCGTTCAACCTGTCGGGGATCGATCAGCCGCTGGATCGCGACGATAACGATGCTGAGGGCCGCGATCAAGATCATTCCGCCTTCAGCGCCGCTGGAGAAGTATTCGACTTTCTCGTGACCGTAAGCGTGTTGATCGTCGGGCGGGCGGACGCCGACGCGAATCACAAAGAGGGCAAGGAAGGCCGCCGAGAGATTCACGATCGATTCCATGGCGTCCGAAAGGAGCCCGACCGATTGAGTGGCCCAGTATGCGGCGGTTTTGAGAAGGATTGTCGAGATGGCGGCGCCGACGGAAAGCCAGGCGTACCGTGCCAGGTGCTCCCGCTCTTTGATACCAGCTTCCATCGGCAGAGTCCTCTTGTGAGATCGCGGCGTCGTGAGCAGGTTTCGGGGACACGAGACTTAATTCCTTCGCTTCCGCAAGGTCCCGCCGGCGGTGAGGGAATTAGGTATCATGTCCCCGAAATCCCCGATCTCCCTAGCCGCGTACCTGCCCGCTGCCGTAAACGATAAACTTCTCGGTTACCAGGCTTTCCAGTCCCATCGGCCCGTACGCGTGAAGACGAGTGGTGCTGATGCCGATCTCTGCCCCGAGTCCAAGTTCGCCCCCGTCCGAAAAACGGGTCGACGCATTCACCATGACGACGGACGAATTGACGCGGTCCACGAATTGGCAAGCCTGCTCGTAGCTCTGGGTCACGATGGCCTCGGTGTGAGAAGAGCCGTACTTGTGAATGTGATCAATCGCCTGATCCAAGCCGTCTACCACCCTTACCGCCAGGATCAGGTCGAGGAATTCCGCGTAGTAGTCGTCCTCGGTCACCGGTTTTGCATCGGGCACGCTTCGCCGGGTCTCGTCATCTCCCCTGATCTCGACCCCTTTTTCGCTCATAAGCCGGGCGAATTCAGGCAGGAAGCGGTCGGCGATCTTGTGGTCGACAAGCAGTGTTTCGAGGGCATTGCACACGCCAGGGCGGGACAATTTAGCGTTCTCCACGATCTGAAGGGCCATTGGTATTTGCGCGTCGGCCGCGACATAGATGTGACAGACGCCTTTATAGTGCTTGATCACAGGAATGCGGCTGTTTTGAGCGACGAAACGGATGAGTCCTTCGCCTCCCCGCGGAATTACCAGATCAACGTACTCTTCCTGCTGCAGTAGAGCAAGCACGGCCTCCCTGTCCGCCGTGTCGATCAGTTGGCAGACGTCCGAGAGCAATTCGAGGTCGAGTATTCTTCGGAGAACGCCGACCAGGCACCGGTTCGAATTCAGGGCTTCCGAGCCGCCCTTGAGAACCGTCGCGTTGCCGGCTTTGAAGCAAAGAGCGAAAGCGTCAATTGTTACGTTGGGTCGCGCCTCGTATACGATTCCGATGACACCCAGTGGGATGGTTCGCTTGCCCACCTTCAACCCATTCGGACGGGTCCACATCCTCGTAACGATACCGACAGGATCTGGAAGGAGCGTCACCTCTTCGATACTTCGGACCATTCCGGCTATTCGCTTGCCGTCCAGGGCCAGGCGGTCGAGCATAGCCTTGCTCAGTCCCTTCTGCCTTCCGGCCTCCAAATCCAGTTCATTGGCCGCAAGCAGTTCATCCTGCACTTCTCTTACTGACAGAAGTTGAGCGATTTCCGTCAGCACGCGGTTCTTGGTGTTGGCGTCCAGTGTAGAGAGCTTTCTGGAAGCGGCCCGAGCCCGCCGGCACATGTCGACGACCGAGTCGTGAGTAGTTTGAGACATGGTGTTATACGTTATTTTACGAGAACAAGGTTATCGCGGTGCACGACTTCATCGTAGTACCTGTAACCGAGCCGGGACTCGATCTCATCGGTTCGGCATCCCAGGATCGAGCTTACTTCGGAGGAACTGTAGTAGCTGATGCCTCGCGCGATTTCCTCTCCCTCCGGCCCAACGATCCGAACAGGCTGCCCGGACCGGAAAGTGCCCTCGACGGCGCGGACTCCAATGGGAAGAAGGCTCCTTCCGCGCGCCCGAATCGCCTCAACGGCCCCCGCGTCGACCAGAATAGCGCCCTTCGGGCTGAGCGTGTGCAGAATCCAGTATTCCCGCGCCGACAGGCGGTCCTCGCTCGGGAGAAACAGCGTCCCTTCTTCCTCGCCCAGGATGACTCTCTGGATGATCTCTTCTTTCAGCCCGCCGGCAAGCACTCCGGGAATCCCGTACTGTGTCGCCTTCCGCATGGCCATCAGCTTCGATTTCATCCCGCCGGTGCTGATACTGGTCGCCTTAAGCTGGTCTTGAGCCAGGTCAAAGTGCGCCTGGCCGATCTTCTCAACCAGGGGAATGGGCTTTCCGCCGCTCCCGAAGCTTTCGTACAAGCCGTCGACCGTGGAAAGAACGAGCAGGAGATGCGCCCTGATCAGCGCAGCCACTTCGGCGCACAAATTGTCGTTATCCCCGAACTTGATCTCACTGACCGCCACGGTGTCGTTCTCATTCACGATTGGAATGAGCTCCGAAGCGAGAAGGGTCTCGAATGTATTGCGGGCATTCAGGTACCGTTCGCGGCTGCGGACGTCCTCCTGGGTTAGCAGGATCTGTGCACTGTGGTACCCGTGTTCCGAAAGCATCTGCTCGTAGTGAGCCATCAGAAGCACTTGCCCGATGGCCGCACATGCCTGTTTCTGCGGGATTGTCTTCGCGCGGCCGGCAAGTCCCATCACCGGAGCCCCGGTCGCTACCGCTCCAGAGGTGACCAGCACGACCTCCGTGCCGCGCCGCTTGAGCCAGGCGAGACCTCCTACCAGGGAGCGAATCCGCTCCTGGTTGAGCCGCTGATCGGCTCCCGTGAGTACCCCCGAGCCGACTTTGACGACGACCCGTCGGGCCTTTGCCAGCTTGGTACGGGGGCTTGTGCTGCTTGACTGCTTTGCCATAGTTACCGGCACATGATACTTAATTCCCGATTGGTTATCACCGTCGGGGGAAAGACAAAGGGCCTACCGGGCAGAACAGAACCGCAAACGGAGCGTTTTGTGCGAAGTGCGCGGATTGTCACCGCGCCCGCCGTCAAACCCGCTTGCTGGTTGCTACCGGTGACGATCCGCGCACTCCGCGAAAGACGCTGCGTTTGCGGTTCCGTGCCGCTCGGCAACCTGTTCATCCTGCCCCATTTTTTCGCTCGCTTCGCGATGCGCGTGCCTCAGCAGACGCTGACAACCAAACCCTCCGCGCTCACGTCGAAATCGAAAAAGCGCGAGCGGGGATTGGGGGGAGCCGATGTCAGGAGCGCCCGGACCTCTGCGGCGGCCTCCGGGGATTTGCAGACCATGAGCAGGAATCCGCCCCCGCCTGCACCCAGGAGCTTAGCCCCGTGCAAGTGCGGTGCCAGCGTCTGAAGCAGGCTTTCGATCTTCTCGTTGCTGGAGTGCGGGTCGAGCTGTTTGTTCAGCCGCCAGGCGGTGTCAATCATCCGGCCGAACGCGGGCAGATCTTTTCGGGCCATCGTGTCCGCAACCAAGGGAGGTAGCCCGTGGAGCTGCCGGAGAGTCGCGAGGGCGGTGCGGTCCCTGTCGAGATACCGGCCGACCACGTCACGCAGGATGTTCTTTGCCAATCGAGTGATCCCCGTGTAGAACAGCAGCGTCGTCCCTCGGTTGGAGCGCGGGTCCAGGACATCCGCAGGGACGTAATGAATACGCGGGTCGGGGATAAGTCCCGGCGCGCAGCTGATGACCTTGACGCCATCCACTGCTCCCCCGATCTGGTCTTGCCAGCCGCCGCCGGTCGTGAGCGCCTGCTCCAGCCGGAGAACCGCGTGGAAGAGGTCTCGTTGAGACAGGGTTCGCCCGAGCATTCTTGCGATCACGGACAAGACCACCGCGCCCATGATGCTTGATGTTCCGAGCCCGCTCCCCTTTGGGATCGCAGCCAAAGTAGTGAGCTCGACTCCGCCTCCAAACCGGTCAAGCAATGCCCCGAGGGTCGCCGGCCGATTCGCTCGGGTTACGGCCGGACAAAAGCCGGAGAGGGCCAGGGCAGCTTTGGCAAGCCCGAACTCGCTCGTTGCCTGCCGATAGTCGAGCAACGAGTCGAAATCGGCGATTTGGATCCTTGTGCCCTGATCGATCGAGCCGATACGAATCACCCGGTCTTCCGTCACCCGCGCGTAGCATTGGATAGGTGGCTGTCCATTGAGGTTCACGGCTGCGTTGATCACGCTCCCGCCGAATTCCAGCGAATACGGAGGAGTGTCGGTCCAGCCGCCTCCCAGATCGAGCCTGGCCGGTGCCCGTCCCCAGACGATTTCGTCGGGTCGCAGGGCATTGCGGGGCGGATCCTGCAACTCTGTCGACGCGCTGTCGAGGATGGCGCACCCGAGCTGGTCGAAGGCGAAGTCCTGCGCCTGATCCCTCCATTTGCCGGAATTCCGGGCTTCAGGGCAGAGTTGCTGGGATGCCAGCCATTCGCGGTCTTCAGTTCCCAGGCTCGTCTGAAGCGCGCCGACGAGTCGCTCGGCCATCTCGTTGTTCGTTTCCCCAAGCAAGGCGACAGCGGTGCCCAGGGAATGGACCAACCGGGAAAGCGTGAAGATCTGCATGCCGGCTTCGGCGCACGATCCGGCATGCCATCGCGCCTCGGCAATCAGTCCTTGGATCAGCCTGTCCGGCTGGTCGGAGCGCTCGAGTATCCAGGCCAGCTCGGAGGCCGAGAAGCGACTGTCCGGTCGGAAGATTGCGGATAGAGACTGCCCGATTTCGGTCGCGCGGATCTCGGCGCGGCGTCGGTAGAATGCTTCAAAATCCGCAAGGTTCCCCATCTCGCTCAGACTGTACCGGTCGGCGTCCAGGTAGCGCTTGCGGTCGGAGTCCCCTGCATCTTCAGGCTTGAAGAGCCAGAGCCATTCGAAGAAGCCGGAGGGCTCCGCCGTCGCTACAAATAACCTCGCATTCCAGATACTGCGCGCTTCAGGCGACACCTCGGCTGGCCAGATCTGCTCGTCCCGGGCGCCCATCGCCTGGATCCAGTTCCGAAGAGGCTGCCCGCAAAAGCGCGTCTCTGCAGAGGTGCCCTTGAAGCTGTCCGAGACCGCGTACAGCCGATTGAAGAAAACTCGGTGACCCAAACGGTCTTGCCCCTCTACAACGTCCAGGCAGTCACCCACCCCGAGTTCGAGCGGTCTCTCGATGTCCGCGCCCACGACGATGTTCGCTCCCCCCAGTTGCACCGGCGAGTGCACTCGGCAACCTTCGATCCACGAGTCGGCGCCGAGGACGCCTCCGCCCTCGAAGAAAACCGTATTGACCGTCAGGGGTTCATTCAGCCTCGACAGCCCACGGTCTCGGCGGGCCAGCTCCGCGCCGCTCTCAATGATGTGGCGCGTCGTCCCGAAATGCAGAAAGCCGCAGCGTTCGATCGTCTGAGCATGGAAGGGGACTATCGAGAGGCCTTCGAACAGACGTGAGAGGAAACTCTTGCCAAGGATCGAGCCGCTCTCCACGGCCGACTGCAGGTAACGGTCAAAGTCGACGCCGCTACCCATCGCGCAGCACACTTCCCGGTAAACATCGAGCCCCCGTGCCTTGAGGAGATCATCGATGGTCTGGCTCCACTGGAGCTCGTTCGCCCCGCTCACCTCTATCTCGAAAAGCGCCAGGAGCCGCGCGGCGGTCCCGCTGTCGAAGTTCAGAACTCCAATATCGAGGACGCTTCGCCCGTAGCGGTCGATCGCATTCACCGCTCTCTGTTGGCTTTCGGACGGTTTCTGCAGGTAGAGGCGGACCGCGCCGCCCGATCCGACACAGTAAACTCCGTGCCTCGAGGCCTCTTCCGGCGAAGAGTGGCAGCCGAGTCCGGTCACCCCTGCGGGAGCAAAGCAGACCTGAGATGGATCGAAGGTGAGCAGTACGTCCCCGGCCGTCACCACGATCTGACCTGCGTCGTCTGCCGGTCCGGGCAACCCGAGGTAGGTAGCGATCTGGCGGTCGAACAGCGTGGTTGTGAGCGCCCCGTCGTTATCTCCGGGAACCGGAATGAAAAGCTTTCCGCAAGGGGCATAGGCGGGCAGCCGCCTCGAGTCCCCCCCGGCGTGGACAATGAGGATTCTCAGTTTTCTGAATACCTGCTCCCACAGGTTGGGATTCAGGCGGTCGCCGGTGATTTGGCTCAATTCCTGGTTCAGGACGGCAAGCAGGGAGTAGAGGGTACTTCCTCCGCTGCCGATCCGCTTGCCGTCGGGATCGGCGACGACGAGGCTCCGCCGGACGTCGGTCAGGTATCCGAGTCGGGTGCGCAGTTCCAGCTGCCGCTCGTAGGCGAGAGCCTGCTGCCGGTTTGAGGCGGTCACGATCAGATAGTCCCAGGGTCGAATAGAACTGCGGTACATGGGCGAGTGGCGCTCCTTGTCAAACGCCTGATTCTGCTATACCGCCCGGATGGCGTCAAGAAATGCGGAATGCGGAATGCGGAGTGCGGAATGCGGAATAGAAAGGCAAACAAGCACACCGCGCGGCGACAGCGACGCTTTCACTTCTTGATTCCGCATTCCGCATCCACATTCCGCATTCGGGCTAGTTCGTGATTCACAATGGGGACCACGATGTGCAATAGTGAAACCGAGTTAGACGCATTTTTCGATCAGGAGGTCGCTATGGCAGGAGTCACTCCAAACCGGAGAAATTTCCTTGTCGCGGCAGGCGGGGCGGTTCTTGCGCCGGCCCTTGTTCACGCTCAGGGCCGGACGCAAAGTGCCGCGGGCGATTTGCCGCTTGGGATGGCGTCGTACACTTTCCGGAAGTTCCCGCGGGAGCAAGCCCTCGCGATGACCAAGCGTCTGGGTTTGACCAGGGTCGCATTCAAGAGCATGCACCTGCCGCTGGAAACCGGGCTTGAAGAGATCAAGACAATCGCAGCCCAGGTACGCGAGCAGGGGCTAGACCTGTATGGATGCGGTGTGGTTTACATGAAGTCGGAAGCGGAGGTTCGCCAGGGCTTTGATTATGCGCGGGCTGCCGGCATGAAGCTCATTATCGGCGTTCCGAACCACGAGTTGCTGGATCTCGTGGAGGCCAAAGTGAAGGAGTATGATATCCGCTTGGCCATTCACAACCACGGACCCGGAGATAAGCTGTACCCTACGCCGGAGAGCGTGTTGGAAAAAATCGACAAACGCGATCCGAAACTGGGGCTGTGCATCGATGTCGGGCACACCCAGAGGAGCGGCATCGATCCAGCACAGGCGGCCAGGAAGGCAGCGGATCGACTGTTTGACGTCCATATCAAGGACGTATCCGAGGCCACGGCCAAAGGAAGTACGGTCGAGGTCGGGCGCGGTGTTATAGACATCCCGGGTTTTCTGAGGACTCTGAAGAAAATCAAGTACACCGGAGTTCTGGCTCTCGAATACGAGAAGGACGAGGACGATCCGCTGGCGGGGGCAGCCGAATCCATCGGATACCTGCGCGGGACAATGAAGGCGCTGGGTCTCTGAGCCGGCAATCGGCTCGAGTCCCGGGTGGCTTCCACCCGGTTGGCCGAATCGGCGAATGGCGAATCAATAAGAAGACATGAAACACAAAAATCCCCAATCACCATCATCGAAACTCAGGCCGCTGGTGTTACTTCTTTGCATCGGGGCCTTGTTTACCGTCGCTATGCAGACAAAAGGCAAGTTCAGCGGAGCTCCCGGAGAGGTCAAACTCATGGTGGTAGACCCTGGTCACTTCCATGCGGCCCTCGTCCAGAAAACGATGTATCCGCAGGTTGCCCCCCTCGTTCACGTCTATGCTCCGGACGGGTGGGACCTTGAAGAACACCTGAAGCGGGTGCAGGGCTTCAATACTCGCGCCGAAAACCCGACGCGCTGGGAGCAAAAGATCTACCGGGGTCCTGATTTCTTCGACAAGATGATGTCGGAACGGCCCGGTAATGTGGTCATCCTCGCCGGCAACAATCAGCGGAAGACCGAGTACATCAAGAGATGCGTGGATGCCGGGATAAACGTCCTCGCCGACAAACCGATGTGCATCGACCAGAAGGGCTGGGAAGTCCTGCGAGTGGCGTTCGAGTCGGCCCGGAAAAACAACGTCCAGCTCTACGACATTATGACCGAACGTTATGAGATCACCAGTATCCTCCAGAAGGAGCTGTCTCATAACTGGCAGGTGTTCGGGAACTATCGGATAGGCTCGCCAGAGGAACCGACCATCACCAAGGAGAGCGTCCACCATCTGTTCAAATACGTGGCCGGTCAGCCTCTGAAGAGACCGCTCTGGTACCTCGATGTCAAGCAGCAGGGCGAGGGGTTGGTGGATGTTGCCACCCACCTCGTCGACCTCGTCATGTGGGGTGCCTTCCCGGGCTACAAGGTCAACTACAAGACAGAAATACAGATGATCAAGGCTCGCCGATGGCCCACCATCGTGACAAAGGAGCAGTTGGCCAAGGTCACCATTGCCACGGAGTTCCCCGATTACCTGAAATCGCAGCTGGACAGCGACGGGAATCTCCCCTATTACTCGAACGGGGAGATGATCTACAGGCTCCGCGGTCTTCATGCCAAAGTATCAGTGATCTGGAATTTCGAAGCTCCTCAAGGCGCAGGCGATACACACTATTCGATCATGCGAGGCACCAGGTCCAACATCATTATTCAACAGGGCAAAGAGGAGAACTACAGGCCTGAGCTCTACGTTGAGCCGACCCCGGAAATGGATGCGATAGCGGTGTTCGACGCTTTGAACAAGGCGGTCGACGGCCTGAACTCCGCGTATCCCGGTCTCGAGGTTCGGCAAGTCGGAAAGCTCTACCACGTTCGTATACCCGACAAATACCGGGTGGGCCATGAGGCTCACTTCGGGCAGGTCGCGGAGAAGTACCTGGGCTACCTGGTGCGCGGACGTTTGCCGGATTGGGAAGTCCCCAACATGATCGCTAAATACTACACGACGACCAAAGCGCTCGAGATGGCCGAAACAGGGCAGCCAACGGGGAAGTAATCAATGGATGACATTCAGATTGCGGTAATACCGGTCGCCGGACTGGGAACTCGTCTGCTGCCCGCCACCAAGTCCCAACCGAAGGAAATGCTTCCGGTTGGAAAGAAACCGGTTGTGCAGTATGTGGTCGAGGAGCTCGAGGGCAACGGGATCAAACAGATCCTGTTCGTTACGGGTCGGAACAAGAGCTCAATCGAAGATCACTTCGATTTCGACTATGAGCTGACCCGCCGATTGCGGGAAGGGGGGAAAGAAGATCTGCTTCCGGAACTGGAATACGAACGGATGCGGATGGAGTTCTTCTACTCCCGCCAACGACGACAAAAAGGACTGGGTGACGCAGTCTTGTGCGCGCGGCATTTCACCCAGGACCGCCCGTTCGTGGTAGCCCTGGGCGACAGCATCCTGGGTCGCAATGCCTCGTCGCAGGTCGTAAGACAGATGATCCGGGACTTCGTCAGCTGCCAGGCTGCCTGCGTGATCGCGGTGGAAGAAGTGCCTGCGGCGGCTGTCGGTCAGTACGGCATCGTTAAGGCGGTGGGGAACGGAAGTACCTTCGAAATCGAAGATCTCGTTGAAAAGCCGTCGCCCGAAGAAGCCCCCAGTCGGCTTGCGATAGCCGCTCGTTACGTATTCTCACCGGCAATTTACGAGGCGATCGCGCAAACACTACCGGGGAAAAATGGCGAGATTCAGCTCACCGATGCCATCCGCTTGCTTCTCAAGCAGGGGGAGAAAATCCTGGGTGTCCGTCTCCCTCCCGGCGAAGAGCGCTACGACATAGGCAATTTCGAAAGCTATTTCGAGGCATTTCTCGAGTTCGCCCTTGACGATCCTCAACTCGGGCCGAAACTAAGGCAGCGGCTTCAGGAGTTGTGCCGTGAAGATCGTTAAAGCTAAGGCGTACGCTCGGGCGGGGCTGCTCGGGAATCCTTCCGACGGTTATTTCGGGAAGACGATCTCGGTGATCGTCAAGAACTTCTGCGCCGAAGTGGTCGTCTACGAGTGGCCGGAGATCGAGATCATTCTCAGCCGGCAGGATCGCTGCCAATTCGACCGCCTGGAAGATCTGGTCGAGGATGTAAAACTCAACGGCCTTTATGGCGGCCTGCGCCTGATCAAGGCGTCAATCAAGCGGTTCGTCGAGTACTGTCAGAGTCAGAAGATCAACCTCTCGGGCGAGAATTTCG
The DNA here is from genome assembly GCA_964421755.1 of uncultured Acidobacteriota bacterium. GTDB lineage: Bacteria > Acidobacteriota > UBA6911 > RPQK01 > RPQK01 > CAVUUN01. The sequence goes on along the minus strand of CAYQYP010000368.1, from coordinate 93,420 downwards.
CGCTTCGGTACGACAGCGACATCCCGCGTCAGGTCGGGTTGTCGGGATCAAGCGCCATAATCACCGCGGTTTTTCGGGCCCTTACTGAATTCTATTCGGTTTCGATTCCAAGGGAGATGCTTCCGAACCTTATCCTCGAAGTCGAAAAGAGCGAGATCGGCATCGACGCGGGTCTCCAGGACCGGGTTTGCCAAGTCTACGAGGGGCTGGTTTACATGGATTTTGACCGGGAATTGCTGGAGACCAGGGGGTACGGGACGTACGAGCCGCTCGATCCGGCGCTTCTGCCGCCGCTTTACATCGCCTGCCGGACGGACCTCAGCCAGATTTCGGGCATCTTCCACAGTAATCTGAGAACTCGCTGGGAACAGGGTGAGCCGGCCGTGATCAACGCTATGAAGACGTTTGCCGACCTGGCAGCTCAAGGTCGCGACGCCCTGCTTCGCAGGGATTACAAGACGCTCCACAAGCTCATGAACCTGAATTTCGACACGCGCGCCTCCATCTGCAAGTTGGATCCGCGCAATGTCGAGATGGTTTGTCTTGCCCGCAGTTTCGGGGTATCGGCCAAGTACGCAGGTTCGGGCGGTTCGATCGTCGGGATTTGCGAGAGCGATGAAGTGTTCGCGAAACTCCGCGAGGCTTTTGCCGAGCTATCCTGCCAGGTCTTCCGCCCGCGAATCGCCTAGTACTTTGCTTCACGAGGTCCGACTTCCAAGTCGGACAGCTGTCCTCTTGCAGTGCTTTGGATAGAATGTCCCAGTTGGAAGCGGGACCAACCAGGCCCACAACTTTTTCAACCCTTACGGAGTCTAACGACCGTGTTAAGCGATCACTCAGGGACGCTCGAGGAAGAAAGGGAGCTGATACTCTTGGCACAACGGGGCGACAGGCGCGCGTTTGAGGACCTGGTGTATCGGTACGACCGGAAAGTCCTGGCCATTGCGGCCAGCTATACGGGCAACAACCTGGACGATGCCAAGGATGTTTACCAGGAAGTCTTCCTCAGAGTTTTCAAGGCGCTGCCGAAGTTCCGGTTCGATGCCCGGTTCTCCACGTGGTTGTACCGGATCGTGGTGAACGTCTGCCTGACACAGCAACGCCGACGGAAGAACCGGGAGGCTGACTCCTTGGATTTCGTCGAGGACGAGGAGAGCCAGAGCCTGCTCGAAAAACAAGCGTCGGACGAACGGTCTTCCGACCAGAAAGCGTACGACGGTGAGGTGGCGCGGCACGTTGCGATGGCCATGAAAACACTTTCACCGCAACAACGTCTGGTCTTTACCCTCCGCCATTACGAGGGATACAAACTCAGAGAAATCGCAGCGATGATGAACTGTGCCGAGGGGACGGTCAAAAAGTACCTCTTTACCGCAACGGAGCGTTTGCGGGACAGCCTGAAGCCGGTCCTGACATAGCGGAGTCGCAGGAGAGCCATATGAAACACAGTCAGTTCAAAGAATGGATCCCGCTGCTGGGATACGGTGAACTCGACGAAGACCAAAAGTACCTGCTCCAGCAGCATCTGAAGGCCTGCCCCGAGTGCACGAGCCAGTTGGAAGAGCTGAACCACGTGCAGGAGATGCTCGGTCGACGGTCCGAAATCCCGGACCAGGTGCTCGAATCGGCTCGACGCGAGCTCCGGATCCGGATGCTGTCGATGAGCGAGCGCAAGAGTGCTTCGTGGCTTTGGTCCTGGCTTCCCGCGTGGCAAGGCGCGCTTGCAGGTGCTTTGTGCATCCTGTTGGGCCTGGGGATCGGGTACCTGGTGTTCAGGGGTCGTCAGGACGGCCCCCCGGGGACGCTGATCACCCCCAGCGTGCCGAACAAGTGGGCTTCGATCGAAGACGCTGCCATCAGCAATGTCCGCTTTCTGGACGCTGATCCGAGCGATGGGCAGGTGGAGTTCAGTTACGAGGCGACGATGCCGGTCCGCCTCAAGGGCGACGTGAACGACGAGCGAATCCAACAAATTCTGAGCAGGGCGCTGGTCAACGGACAAAACCCGGGGACCCGCCTGCGAGCGGTTGGAGTATTGAACACCGATCAGATGAAGCAGCCGGATCCGGAAGTCAAAAACGCGCTGATCACGGCCGTGAAGCTTGATGAGAATGACGGCGTCAGAAAGCAAGCCCTTGCAGCCCTGTTGAATTTTCCATTCGATGTTGAGGTACGCGATTCGTTGCTCTATGTACTGACGTCGGATCCCAATCCGGCTTTGCGAATCGCTGCGATAGATGCAATCAAGACTCAGAATTCTCGCGATCCCAAGGTACTGAGGGTTTTGGAAGAAAGTATGCAGACGGATGCGAACGAGTACATCCGGGTGCGGTCGAGGGCCGTGGTCGAGGAGGCCAAAGAAAAATGAGCAAGAGAGCCTGGTGTTCAAGTGTCGTGCTGATGTTGATTTTCATTTCGCCGGTGCTGGCGGCGGATCGCTCCAAGACGTTCGAGGTCGGCGCCGGCGGATCTCTCGTGCTGAACACTTCGGTCGGTGACGTAACCCTGAACACGTGGGGACAAAACCAGGTGTCGGTTGAGGTGTTCGGTATCGATGAAGAAGAGGTGGCGCGTCTGTCGATGACCCAGTCGGGGAATGTCGTTCATGTCGACTTCCGGCCCGAGGAGTCCAGTGGGGACGTTCACTTCGAAATCAATATACCGTCGCGCTTTGACGTCCAGCTGAAAACGGCCGGTGGCGATATCCGGATCGTGGGAACCCTGACGGGGACAGTCACAGGTTCGACAGCGGGCGGCGACATCACGGTCGGCGATCTGAACGGCAAAGTCAGCCTGAAGACTTCGGGCGGAGATGTGACGGCAGGCGCCGTCCAAGGAGACGTTGAACTGAAAACAGCGGGCGGCGATATCCGCCTCACCAGTGCTGACGGGGACGTGATTGTCGGCACCTCCGGTGGCGACGTCGTTGTCGGCGATGTCGGCCGATCGCTGAAGGCAACCACCGCAGGTGGGGACGTCCGGGTCGGCGATGTTGGCGGAGAGGCGAGCCTGACCACGGCCGGTGGCGATGTGCGAGTAGGCCAGGTGAGCGGGTCGGCGACCCTGACGACCGCCGGCGGCGATGTCGAGTGCCAGTCCGCAACCGGTCATGTCAAGGCGCGAACGGCCGGGGGAGACCTTCGGCTCCGTGGAATTTCCGGGACCCTGGATGGTTCAACAGCGGGCGGTGACGTGATTGCCGAACTGAATCCCTCCGGCAAGGGCCCGAGTACGCTGAGCACTTCCGGCGGCAGCATTACGCTGAACATCCCTGAAGGCGCCAGGGCCCGGATTGAAGCGACCATCAAAATCCAGGGCCGATGGAGGGCGGAAGGCAGCAGGTACGATGTCCGTTCGGACTTCAAGGCAACCGAGCACGTCCGGGATGAGCAGGCGGAGGAAATCCGGGCGGTTTTTGACCTGAACGGCGGTGGCGAGATCATCCGGCTGGATACAGTCAACGGCGATATTATTATCAGAAGGGCCGGGGCCTCTTCACGGTAACAGATAGCCGGACCCCAAGGACCTCAAGGACCTCAGGGACACCAAGGACGAAGACCCAATCCGGAGCTTGGCTTTCGTCGTTGGTGTCCTTGAGGTCCTTGTCGTCCTTGGGGTTCGGCACTCCCCAACAGCCTAAGCCGGGTGCTTCCAAGGCGCCCGGTAAGGCCTCATCAGCAGGTTCGAAGCCTCGGGATCATTCAGGATCTGATCGTTCTCACCGTCCCATTTGATCTGCCGACCGGTTCGATACGCAATCATCCCCAGTTGAACGGTCGCGGTTGAGTAAAACCCATCCAGAACGTCGCAGATTGGCGCCTGCCGCGTCCGCACGCTTTCGAGGAAGTTGGCCATGTGCATCAGGTCCAGCTTGCCGCCCACAGCTGGGATCGTTTTCTTTGGGCTTTTCTTGTCATGCGGAACGACCACCCAGCGGTCGTCGGTCGCAAAGACTGTCTCCTTTTCCCCGTAGAAGAAGATCCCGTTGCTGATCTCCGGATCGTATTCGGTGGATCCCCAGAGCCGGTGACGCCAGATGACCGGGCATTCGTCAAAGTCGAATTGCGCCTGAAGAATGTCTGGCGTGGTGATCTTTCCCTTCAGCTGGTAGATGCCACCCATCGCTTGGATCGTATGCGGGGTCTTCGCTCCAAGATACCGGCGGATCGCGTCGATCCAGTGTATCCCCCAATCGACCATGTGCCCGTTCCCGTAGGCAGACTCCAGTCTCCAGGCGACGTGCGCGACGTTAGGCGAATAGTCGAGCTTGGGTGCCGGACCGCACCAGAATTCCCAGTCGAGCGAAGGTGGAGGCGTCTGAGCGGTGTTGTCCCGCGGCTGGGCCGTGTAGTTAATCTGCGCTTCGATCTGGACCAGCCGGCCCGGGTGGCCTTCCCGAACATATGCGCCGGCCTGCTGAATGGCCAGGCTGTTGCGGCGTTGGAAGCCCACCTGGACGATCACTTTGGCCTTTCTTGCGGCGTTGACCATCGCCCGGCCCTCTCGGATGTCGTAGGCCAGGGGCTTCTCGCAGTAAATGTCCACGCCCTTTTCGCAGGCGGCGATGAACGGCAAGGCGTGCCAGTGAGGCGGGGTCGCGATGATCACCGCGTCCAGACCGGGGAGATTGATCAGTTCGCGGAAGTCCTTGAAAGTCTTCGGCGTCTTTCCCTGCGCTTTTTGGACCTCGGCTACGCCCGCGGTCAAGTGGCTGCCGTCGACGTCGCAGAGGGCCACCACATCGGCTGCGCCAGCTTGCAGTGCCGCCTTCGCATCCACCATTCCGTACCATCCGCACCCGATGACGCCGAGCTGAAGTCGTCGGTTTGGATTCTTGGGAACCGCCCGTGTCGGGACCGAAGGTCGGGTAGTCGGTTGCCTCCGGTTTTGCCGCTGAAGAAGTCCTGTTGTGCCAACTGCTGCCGCGCCGACGAAATCACGTCTATTAATTATTTTCATATGATTCAACCGAATCATATCGCTTTTCGGATGAAACCTCTAAGGGGCCAAAGCAGGCGCAGTTGTTGAAATCGGCGCTCGTAGCCGCTAGACTCCTGCTGCCTATGCGAACAAGAATCCCGTTGCTGCTTGCGATATGGTTCGGCCTGCTGACCCATCAGGCTGTCGGCTTTGATTTTTACCCCGGGACCTCCTACGACCCTTCCATTCCAACGCTCAAGCAGGTGATGGGCTACGATTGGGGCGAAGACATCACGGATCCTCGAGGCATTGAGACGTACATGGCGGCCCTGGCAAAAGCCTCGCCTCGAGTGCAGTTGGTCAAGTACGGCGAGACGTGGGAGAAGCGTCCCCTGCACTATATCGTCGTTTCATCGCAGGCCAATATCGGTCGGGTGGCGCAAATACAAGAAGGGCTTCAAAAGCTCGCCCGGCCGGACCGGCTGTCCTCAGGTGAGGCGGACAGACTGCTCAAATCCCTGCCCGTCTGCGTGTGGTTGGGCTACGGCGTTCACGGGAACGAGATCTCGAGCCCCGAGGCGGCACTTCTTACTGTCTATCATCTCGTCGCGGCCAAGGACGATCCCCTGGCTCAACTGGCCCTTGAAAATGCCGTTGTCATTGTCGATCCCCTTCAGAACCCGGACGGCCGCGAACGGTTCGTCAGCTATTTCAGGCAGACGCGCGGGCGCTGGCCGGATGAAAGCCAGGAAGCGGCCGAGCACAACGAACCGTGGCCTGGCGGACGGTCCAATCATTACCTGTTCGACATGAACCGGGATTGGTTCGCACTGACGCAGCCTGAGACCCAGGGGCGTGTGAAAGCCTATCTGTCCTGGTTCCCGCAGGTCTTTGTCGACTTACACGAGATGGGGGCCGACTCGACGTATTATTTCGCGCCCCCGGCGCCTCCGCTCAATCCTGAGTTCACCAGCGAGCAAAACCACTGGCTTGTTCAGTTCGGCAAGAACAACGCTGCGTGGTTCGACAAAATGCACTTCGATTACTTCACTCGGGAAGTATTCGATTCCTTCTACCCGGGGTACGGGGAAGGGTGGCCCATGTTTCACGGGTCCATCGGGATGACCTTCGAGCAGGCGTCGACCCGAGGGTTGCTCGTGCGCAAAGAGGACGAAACACTGCTCCATTACCGCGAGGCGATCCAGCATCATTTCATTGCCTCGCTCGCAACCGTCGAGACGGCTGCAAAGAATCGCCTGGAACTGCTGAAGTACTTTCATGCCACGCGCCAGGGAGCAATCGAATCGGGCAGAAAAGGGCCCGTGCTCGAGTACATAATCGATCCGCAAAGGAACCCTTCCCGGGCAGCGAAGCTGGCCGCGAATTTGATAGCTCAGGGCGTCGAGGTCAAACGCGCGGAGGAGCCGTTCAAGAATTCCAAAGTGAAGGATTTCTACGGAGACTCCCTGCAAGCTCGCGAGTTCCCAGCAGGCAGCTACGTGGTGTCCCTGGCCCAGCCAGCCAAAGCGCTGGCATCCACGCTTTTGTCCAGGCACACGGTAATCGAAGCGGATTTCATAAAGGAACAGGAACGTCGCAGGAAGAAGCGCCTGGACGACGAATTCTATGACATAACCGCCTGGTCACTGCCTCTCCTCTACGACGTTGACTGCTTCGCAGCCGAAGAGGAAACGAAAGCCCGTTTGGAAATCCTTGCGGCTGCGCCTCGATACCAAGGCAAGGTGATCGGTGGCAAAGCCACCCTGGCATACCTCATCCCCTGGACGGGTGATTCCTCGGCACGCGCGCTCTCCCGGTTGCTCGCCGAAGATGTGCGCGTCTATTCAGCCGGCAAGTCGTTCGTTCAGAGGGCGACCAGCTTTCCGGCTGGAACGCTTATCGTAAAGGTGAACGGCAACCCCGACAAGCTGCACGACCTGATGGGGCAGGTCAGCTCGGAATGCGGCGTGGATATCTACTCAACCGACACCGGATGGGTTGACCAAGGCATCAATTTCGGCAGCGGACACGTACAGTACGTCAAGAAACCCAAAGTCCTGCTCGCCTACAACACCCCGACGTCATCGGCTTCGGCCGGGGCACTGCGATTCCTCCTCGAGCAGGTGTACGCCGTTCCTGTCACCATCGTGCATGCGCAGGGCCTTCGCAACGCGCGGCTGCAAAAGTACGACGTGCTGGTACTCCCGGATTCGCGGGCCGGCTATTCTGCGATTTTCGGAGACGAGGCGGTGCGCAGACTCAAGGACTGGATTTCGGCGGGTGGAACGCTTGTAACCATGGGGGAAGCGACTCGCTGGTTGACCGAAGAGAAGGTTGATCTGCTGGCCAGCTCGAGAGAATTTCGAGGAAGTAGCGGTGAAAAACGCCCGGCCGAACCCGCCAAAGAACCGGTTGACGCGGATGGCAAGGCTCCGGAGGCCCAGAAACAGCCGCCCGAAAGCCGACCGTTCGATCTGGAAAAGGCTATTCAACCAGAAAAGGAACTACCCGAAGTGACGCCGGGGGCCATACTGCGGGTAAAGCTGGACACGGAGCACTGGCTCGCTTTCGGTTACGATGGGGACGCGAACGTCCTGGTCCAGAGCCGGAACATCTTTACCCCGATCAAGCTCGACAAGGGCCAAAACGTAGGCCTGTACATGCCCGAGGACAAACTGCTGCTGTCAGGCTACAGCTGGCCTGAGTCCACCAGGCAGCTGGCGGAAAAGGCCTATCTCATCCATCAGCCGCTTGGATCCGGTCACGTGGTGGCCTTTTCAGAGGATCCGAGTTTCCGGGCATTCTGTGATGGATTGCATCTGCTGGTGTTGAACGCCGTATTCTTCGGGCCGGCTTGGTAGAGGTTGCAACTCTCCGACCGCTTCCGATATCTTTAACGACTATGGAATGGGTGTTCTCGCTCTTACTGATGTTGTTGCTCCCCCAGGCAGTTCCACAACAAGTTCCTGCGCGCCCGAAACTGGAGGCACCCAAACAGCAAGTGCCCGAGATGCTGCCTCCCGGTCAGCCGCAGGTCGTTTCGTCGCTCGCCTTCAATGGTGCTGAGTTCATCAGCTCGTTCAACGCTTCGGCGGACCGTGCCCGGATCGTGACGATCTTAGCCCCGACTTGACCGCACTGTGTTCGGGGGGCCTCCGAAATTCGATCAGTTCTGAACCAGTTACCGCAAGCAAAGGTCAAGGTATTCGTCATGTGGACGCCGATCATGGGTGCTGACACGCGCCTTCGTGCAGTCGAAGCGTCCGCCTATCTTCCGGATCCGCGAGCCGAGCATTACTGGGATCTGTGGAGATTCACCAGCAAGGTTCTCACGGACCAGTTGAAATACTCGCCGCCGGAGGAATTCGCGTGGGACATGCTGGTCATGTATAAACCGCACCTGCAGTGGCGGGAGCAGCCACCGGAACCGACCCTATTTATGCAGGCGAGAGATCTTAAGATCGGTGTCAAATGGGACACCGCAGTCCTGAAGGCCGAGCTCCAGAAGTGGGTGCAGTAAACCATGGACTTTATTATTGTTATTGCTTTTCTGGTCGTCTATCTCATCCTGATGCGTTGGGTGCTGCCGCGGTTTGGCGTTCAAACGTGAATGTCGAACAGTTGTCGCCTGCCGGAGGCAGGCAAAAACAAAGAGAGTGGACAGGATTCACAGGATTAACAGGATTTTGAATCCTGCGAATCCTGTGAATCGTGTTAATCCTGTCGGTTCTTTTTCTTAGCTGGCGCCAGCGATTATTTTGTCGACGCGGGCGCTCACTTCGCGAAGATACGCCTCGTCGCCGCCCTCGAGCTCCACGGTTGCAAAGCCCTTGAAGCCCACCTCGTCAATCGCCTTTCGGACCTGCACCCAGTTCACACTTCCTTCCCGTAGCGGGACGAACTGCTTCGTTTCGGATTTGAAGTCTTTCAGGTGCAGCTTGACGATCCGTTTGCCGAGTGTTCGAATCCAGTCTTCCGGATACCCGAACAGCACGACGTTCCCCACGTCGAAATAGGCTTTCACCCATGGGCTGTCGAGCTCGTCTATATACCGGGCAAACTCGATCGGGCTGAGTAGGAACTTGTTCCATACCTCTTCAATCCCGATCACCACCCCGAGCTCTTTGGCGAGGGGGATCATGTCTCTGACTCGCTTCTGCGACCGAGTGTACGCGTCCTTATAGCTGGTTTCCGGGTTGACGACCGCAGGCACCAGAAGCACGACGTCCGCGCCCCAGTCTTTGGCGTTTCGGAGCGAGGTCTCCATCCCCTTGACGCTCTGATCCACAACCTTGGGGTCGGCACTCGAGAGCGGATACTTCCAGTGGTCCATGTTCATCACTGAATGGATCTTCAACCCAGCCTGTGCGGCCGCTTCCTTAATTTCCTGCACGATGCCCGGCTCGGTGACTGTCTGGGTCTCCAGACCCTCGAACCCGACCCGCTTCGCGAGGGTGAAACGCTCCAGGTAGCTGAGCTGCTTGGGAAGCATCCCGATCAAGACGGCTTTTTTGATCTCACCCGCACCAGCTGCCGCGGCATTTCGACTGATTAGTGGCGCCACCGCGGCGGCAACCGTTGAGGTTCGCAGAAACTCCCGCCTGTTCACTCCGGCTGAACCCATAGCTATCCTCCTCTAGTAGACTTGCCTACCCACATCTTACGGCAAAGGCCGGCGCCGAGTTAACCGGGAATTCCGCGGTCGTCTGGTATCATCGTTGGATGGTCGCGAAGGGCGATTTGCTGGAACTCGAGATTGAATCTGCCGCGTTCGAGGGGCTGAGTGTCGCCCATGTGGGCGACTTCGTGGTCTTTGTGCGAGGCGCGGTCCCCGGCGACCGCATCATGGCGCGTATCTCGAAAAAGAAGCGGCGGCACGCCGAAGCCGAGCTGGTGGACCTGTTACGCTCGTCTCCGGCTCGTGTACAGGCGCGCTGTCCGTATTTCGGCACCTGCGGCGGCTGCAGTTGGCAGAATGTCGACTACGCGGCTCAACTTGAATTCAAGAGACAGCACGTTGACGATCTGTTTCGCCGCATCGGCGGGCTTACCGACGTGGAGGTCCTTCCGGTCCTCGGGGCCCAAGCGATCTACTACTACCGCAACAAGATGGAGTTCACTTTTTCGCCCGGGCGGTGGCTGACCCGAGAAGAGATCGCATCCGGGCAGCCGATTGAGAAGGCGGTAGCGCTCGGCCTGCACGTCCCTGAACGCTTCGACAAAGTCCTGGATCTCGAAATCTGTCATCTCCAGGAACCGCCTTCGGCCGAGATCGTCAACCAGGTGAGGCGGTTGGCTCGGGCCCGCAACTGGAGCGCGTACGACACCAGGCAACGTAGCGGGTTCCTTCGCAACCTGATCATCCGCAACTCGCGCGCCACCGGAGAGGTCATGGTCGCCCTCGTGACCAGTGCCAGCGCGCCGGACAGGATGGAAGAGATCAAGGAACTCCTGGTCGGCTGTTTTCCTAAAATCTCGACTTTTGTGAACATCGTCAACACTACCCGTTCGCCATCGCCGGTCGGAGCGCAGGTGATTTTCCACGGCACCGGGGCAATCTCCGATAGCATTGGTCAGATTAGTTTTACGATCGGGCCCACGACGTTTTTCCAGCCGAACACCGAACAGGCGGCCAAACTGTACGAGGCGGTGGCGGAGTTTTCGTCGCTGAACGGCAGTCAGTCGGTGCTTGATCTATATTGCGGGACCGGAGGCATAGCGCTGTCCATCGCCGCGCGGGCACGGTCGGTTCTCGGCGTCGAAAACCACACCCCGTCGGTCGAGCTTGCCCGTGCCAACGCGCGCCGCAACAATATCGTCAACTGTGATTTCGCCGCCGCCGACGCGACGGCTGCATTGGAGATTGTCCGTCAGCGGGGAATCGCGCCCGATCTGGTGGTTCTCGATCCCCCGAGGTCGGGCCTTCATCCCGAGCTGTATCGCACAATTGAGGAATTGAAGGCGCCAAGAGTCGTGTACGTAAGCTGCAACCCGGCAACCCAGGCACGGGACCTCAAGATCCTCAGCGCATCGTACCGCGTTGCTCGGGTCCAGCCGGTGGACATGTTTCCCCAGACCTACCATATCGAGACCGTCGCGCTGCTGGAGCGAAACAGCTAACCAGCTGACCGGCTGACCAGCTGACCTGCTGACTTCTAGACTGTGGACCTGTGCACAATTAGTTTTGGGTCGACTGAGTCCACATTGTCCACGCTGTCCACCATTAGCCGGTCAGCTGGTCAGCCGGTCAGCTGCCCACCCGGAGCACCACCTTCCCGAAATTCAGGTTTTTGCTCACGTAGTCATGCGCTTCCGCGGCCTGCTCCAGGTTGTAGACGCGATCGATGATAGGCTCCATGGCACCCGAGGCGAGGAGCGGAACTATCTGGCGTTCGAAGGCGGCGGTGACCTTCATCTTCTCGTGCAGTGACCGGGAACGAAGAACCGTCCCAACGACTTTCAGCCGTCTGTTGAGGATGACGGCGAGATTGGTTTCGGCTTTTGCGCCTCCGGTCAGCCCGACCACGATCATCCTTCCGCCGATTGCCAGCGAGGTGAGGTTTTTCGGCCAGTGGGCTGCACCGACCAGGTCCAGGATGACTTCAACTCCCCGCTTGCCCGTCCGCTCGGTTATCGTCTGTTCGAAATCCCCGGTTCGGTAGTTGATGCCGAAATCCAGTCCGAGATCGCCTGCTTTCTTGAGTTTTTCATCAGACCCCGCTGTGCCGAAGACCGTTGCGCCCGCCTGTTTTGCCATCTGAAGGGCCGCGACTCCCACTCCGCTTCCAACGGCGTGAATGAGAACTGATTCGCCCACCGAAAGACCCATCTGCAGAAACAGGGCATCGTACGCGGTTGCGTAGGCTTCGGGCACCGCTGCGGCCTGCTCGAAGGTCAGGCGGTCAGGGATCGGGATAGCCAGATCGGCATGGACAACAACTCGTTCGGCATAGCCACCACCCGGCAAGAGTCCCATGACCCTTTGCCCTCGTTGATACCGGATCTGGCGTGTCCCGGTGGCCTCGACGGTGCCGGCGAACTCCAGTCCGGGGACGTCGCTCCGTGTGCCCGGAGGCGCGGGATACCGGCCCTGTCGCTGCAGAAGGTCCGCCCGGTTTACCGCGGTTGCTTTGACCTGCACGAGCAGGTCGTCCAGCCCCAACTCCGGTTCGGGGATATCGGCAGGCGCGAGGACTTCCGGACCACCGAACTCCTTAATTATGATCGCTTTCATAGAGTCAGGATAACACCCCGGTCCGCTAACCGCTGACTCTTGGGGCGTTTAAGGTGTATACTGCCGGACTAGAACATGGACCTGCTCTCATTCTTCCGCCCGTCACCCCAACAGCAAATCGAACGGCTTCGCAAGAAGGTCAAGGAACCCCATGGAGATCCGGCTAACCGGATCAATGCCGCGCGGAAACTGCGCGATATGGGAACCGAAGAATCGATTCTCGCGCTTCTTGACCGCTTCTCGATTGCGGCGTCGCCTTCCCGGCAGGACGAGGAGGAAAAAGAAGAGGTCCTTTCCTGGCTCATTCAGATGGGAGATCGAGCCGTGCCCCCGATCGTGCGTTTCCTGAAACGGCAAAGGCAAGTTTACTGGCCTTTCCGGGCACTGCAGTCCTATCTCGGTGCCGAGCAGTTAGCGGAAAAAACTGAAGAAATCCTGAAGTACCAGTGGGACAACCCGCCTGCCAGCTCGGATCCGACCGCGCAGCTCATACGCCTGTCCGACTCCCTGCACTCCCCAACCCTGCGCAAGACGATCGAACTGTTTTTGGAGCACGAAGACGACGACGTCCTGCTGGCCGCCCTGGATTACCTGTTCAAGCTGGATGACGAGGAGAGCCGGAACCTGATTCTCGAATGCTATCTCGCGTCGCTCGAACGCCCGCGGATCAAGGCCCACATCCTCGATCGGCTGTCCGAACTGGGATGGAGCGTGCGGGGCTATCGGCCGAAGGTTGAGGAGACGCTGCCCGAAGGCTTTTTCCTGACGCGCGATGGGGCGCTCAAGAAGATCGGGGCGCGCGGTTAGTTCGCAGCAGTTCCCGGACCTTTTGCCACCGAATTCTCGTTGAATCCCTGCGAAGAGAAACGGAGAGTCGTCCCGTGTCCAGGGGGACGTACCACGCTTCGACGAAAGGACGAGCTTCGGCGCGGTTCATCCAGATCTGTGCGACCACGTCTGGTCGCAGTCTTCCGATCGAGTAAGCGTAGTTCCACTTCATGTGGCCGGGGTAGAAGCCCATCAGGAGACGGCGCATCGGCAGGTGGGCAATGTACTTGTCGCTCTTGCCCAGCATGTCTACGCAGTTTCGGTCAGAGAAGTAAGGGATTGAACCCGCCCAGATAACCGCGATAGTGGCATCCGGCTCGGTGATTTCTTTCAGTTGGAGAGCCACGCTTACCCAGTGTGCGTTCTCTGTCACCTGCGTGGGTGGCGTCAGCAGGAGCCACTCGCGAAGCCAGTAACGACCGGCTGTCCAGTTGAAGGTAACTAGCGCAAACGGTACAAGAGCAAGGAGAATTCTCCGCTTGATCCGGTCGTCCTTCAGCCGGGAGGCCAGCGTGAAGAGAGAATGTGAAAACAACACAAAGAACAGTGGCATTGCCACGCAAATATATCTGTTGGCGCCGCCCAGCATCTCCCATGCGTCTCCGCCCACGTAAACCGAGTATGCAAACTGCCCGAGGATCATAAAAGCCAGTAGCCGCAGTTCCTTTCGGCCCTCTTTCCATACAACGAAAGCCGTGGCAATGATCAGGATTGGATTCAGTCGAAAGAGCATCTCTCCGGCGACGGAAAATCCGCGCTTGATTCTTCCCAATGCCGGATATCCCACCATCTTGAGATAGTAAGTATTGGGCAACACTTCGCCGTAGTAGAGCCAACGGGCGGTTGTTTGGAGCGCCAGGAACGCGAGCAGCCAACCGAGGCCGATGAGCAGGTGCTTTCGCCGCCAGTTGGGCTCGCTCCAAGCAAGGAAGAGACAGACCGAGAGACAGACAACCGCCGCATCCATCCTCACCAGGGTCGCCGCACCGAGAAGCAGGTACAACTGGTGAAGCGAACCGGTTGTCCGCTGTCCGGCGAGTGCAAGCAGGGCGGCTAGGCTGACGATCAGAGCCAGCAACCCTACCTCCATGCCCTGCAACGACCAGTTATTCAGGGGGTAGTAAAAGGCTGTGAGGACGGCCGCGTAGAAGGCTCCCGCAAACCCGGTACTGGTAACTCGCTCGGCTATTCGGCGGATAACCAGCAAGTTGAGGAAAAGAAGTACCGCTGAAGTCGTCTGCACCAGGAGGCTAAGCTTTGCCACGGATACCGGCAGAAGGTGGAGCAGGCCCATGTACAAGACCCAGAGTGGGTCGGTCACTCCCTCGACGGGCGGTTCGCCGGGATTCCAAAGCAGCCCATGGCCTGCGGCGAGGTTGTGGCCATACTTCATCGCCACCATCGCGTCATCAAACAGCGAGAAGTACCTGACGCCGTCGATCACGAAACTGGTCTTGTAGATGAACAGCGCCGCGTACGCCCCGAAGGCGAGAAAGAGAGCTGTCCAGAGCAGGCGTGCCGAATTGGGTTCCGATCCAAACTTTGCCGGCTGCTCCCGTTGTTTTGCACTCATCCGTGGCCCTCGGAGCAGCCATGTTAGCGGAAAAGCGCCGCAAGCAGGACAACTATTTCCGACGTGGAAAGGACCCGTGGCGTCTGGTCGCCCTACCGCGCCCGGGCGGATTCGTTCGGCGGAACCTGGAAGTATCCGGGATGAACGCCGTAGGGCCGGTAACCGCGAAGACGCTTTGAGACACTTCGCAGTATCTCAGGGACCATCCGCGTGGTCCCATCGGCCTGCCATTGCGATTCCTGCATGAACCGCGTCCACTCCAATGGTGAGCAGTTTGTGTACTCCACGACCGGGTCGGCCGGGCTTTGAGAGGCGGCATTGGCTAAACCAATCAAGTCCGCGATGTCGATCAATGAGATCGGTTCGGACGGGTCCCGCTTGGCGGTGTTGAAACCGATTAACGGGACTCGGTAATACTTGGCATCCCGAAATTGTCGGGCGTCATTCCGGTGCGTGGTCCGTGGTCCGAGAGGATCACGAGCTTGTTGTTTCTCCTTGGCTCGAGGAAGCCCGTGGTCCGCAGGCATTCGACAACAACCTGCTGCAGTTGCCTGCCTTTCCGCGCATAGATTGGGAGGGGTTCACCGGGTCGCACGGGCATCTGCCAGTTAACACTGTGGTCCAACAATGCTCCGGCCCTGGCGGCTCGGATGATTCTTGATTCCTCCGAGTCCAGCTCCGAGTAACTGGGGTAACGGGGTTGATGCAGGAAATCCAGGTGCGCGATGACCAGGCTCTTCGAGCTGGATGTCCCGGCGGTTAGAATCTCAACGATCTCTTGACGCACGTCGTAAGTGAACGTTCCCGATTGATTCCGGGGAGTCCTGGCCCAGGGAAGCTGCGGAAGGATAGAAAGCAGCGGCGGCAGGAGGAAGCTGGAATTCTTGATGTGCGATGTTGTCGCCTGCTTCCAGCCGATCGGCCCGCTCCGATCATCGTCGAATCCGGCCATGCTGCCGACGTAAGTCGTGAACTTGTCGGAGAAGAAGCTGAACGTTGCGTATTTCGCCCGTTTGGCCCGCGCGACGAGATGGTCGGGGATCTGCTCCCAGTCGGCGATCTGGTTGATGTAGAAAACCCCGGTCTGGCTGGCTGGTTGACCAGCCAGGATGCAAGTCCAGACGGGGTTTGTCAGGAGCGCGGGTGTCACCGGGTGTTGAAACCAGGTTCCGCCTGCCTCGTCGACGTATTTGCGAAGAAGCTCGAGATCGTCTGTTTCCTGGGAGAGGGAGTCAAAGCCCAGGATGACCACGCTGTTGGCACTTGACTGGCCGGGCCGCACGCCGGCTGGTTGAGCGATCCACCATCCGATGCCCATCCAAGCCAGCGCGAAGAGCAACAGACGCGCCAGGCCCTGCGTCCCCCCGGCAAGGTAGCCAATCGCTACGGCAGCCAGCAGGAGGCAATAGATCAGCAGGGCAGAGGCCCAGAAAACGCCGTAGTCGTGGAGAAAGTCGAGAAGGCTGATCGTCAGCAAGCTCGGGTACTCGAGGATCAGGCCGCAGACGAGCGCATACGAAAAGAGCAGTGGTTCGGCGGCTAGGACCACGTACGGCCGCTTTGGCGGGATCTTGGTTTTCTGCCAGGCGAGCCAGACCGAGATCGAACATCCGAGTGCCAGCAAACCCCCAATTTGCAGAATCTCGGCCAGCAGCTCGTAAAGGCAGAAGGCAGAAGGCGGCGGGAAGGGAAGGTTGCGGGCGGGAAAAGGTTGAAGAACAGGCAACAGCAGTGCAGACGCAAGGACCACTGCGCACTGCGCACTGCCCACTGCCCTCCGCCTACTGCCCTCCGCCCGCTGCCCTTTGCCCGTTGCCGTCTGCCCGTTGCCGTCTGCCCGCCGTCATTACTTCCGTCCGAGGACCAGCATCGAGTATCGGGAGACCGGGCGCGCTTCCTCGTATTCGATTCCTGCCGCCTCGAACCAGGAGCGCATCTCCTCCAGGGTATAGCAGTTGCCTCCCTCGGTATTCACCAGCATGTTCACCGCGAACAGCGCAGCTCCGACGGGGGACGTGCGATCGGAGTTCAAAACGAAGTCTTTCAGACAAATTTGGCCCCCGGGTCGCAAAGCGAGCGCGCAGCGCCCAATCAATTCCCGGTTTTCTTCGGCGGAATAACTGTGCACCACGTTTGAAAGCAGGACAAAATCGAAGTCTCGTCCCGGATCGTCCTGGAATGCGTCGCCGATCTTGAAAGTGATGCGGTTGGATAGGCCGGCTGCCTTCACATTCCCGGCCGCTACCTGGAGAGTCTTTTCGGAGTCCATCACGACAACTGACAGGTCGGGATTTGCCTTGGCGATCTCGATTGCGAAAGTGCCGGGGCCACCCCCTACGTCGAGCAGGCGACGCACGCCCTTTAAATCAAGCTCCGAAGCCGTCTCCCGGGCTGGGATTCTGGCGGAATCGGCCATCGCACGGGCGAAGTCGGCGTCGTTTCTGGACAGCCCGGGATCGCCCGTTTCCTCCTCCAGCGGTTTTCCCTGCTTTACCGTCTCGTAAAGCTTGCCCCAGCGGTTGTACAGCCGTGCGGAATGCAGCAACAGCGCGGATTTGCCGAGCGGGGAGGATGGGAGCAAATACTCCAGCGCAATCTGGCTGTTTCGATAGCGGTCGCCTTCCTTTCCCAGGAGCTCGAGGCTGACCAGGGCATCACAAAGTATCGTGATGCCTCTCATGCTGACCTGCAGGCCATCCGAGATCTCCGAGGCTTTCAAAGAGCCCCGGTCAAGAAGTGCAAAGACACCCAGGCGGTTTGCCGTCATTACAATCTGTGCCGTGCGGAAACCGTCTACGAGTCGATCTATCGGGTCAAGTTGCTCTTTTGTCTGGTTCATGGTCGTCGCGGCCTTGGATCAGCTTAACATCCAGATCCACGGGTGTGAACCGTGCGGCCGCGCTTCACCGACGCTTTATTTGCAGCCCCGATCAATCCGGATATCATGGTGCAAGAACAGGTCCCCGGCGACCCAAACGGGACGAGAATAATAGGCCGGCACTATGGAAAAGCTACGCAAACCGATGATGATCGCGGCCGCCCTGCTTGTGGCCCTCCTTCTCGGCTTGCTGCTGGGGCAGTACCGCGTCGGGCGTGTCCAGCGGCAGCTCGAGGCCGAGCAACAGCAGACGGCACGCCTGCGCACGGAATCCGAGATGGCAGCGATTCGGGATACGGCGGCCCTCATGTACGTTGAGGTGAACCGGAAGAACTACGGACTGGCTGGGCAACACGCGTCGCGCTACTTCCAACAGCTCGCCCGCCTGGCGCAGGCGGTTGAAGACCCGCACGCTCGGGCGAATTTCGCTTCCGTGCTGGAACGGCAAGACACTGTCGCATCTGCACTCGCTGCGGCGGATCCCCAGGCGCTACAGCAGGTGGAGAACCTTTACTTTGAAACCTACCGCGCCACCAAACTTGACGCCGAGTAGGCAGTAGGTCCACCGAGCAGTGTATTTCAGAGCCGCGCACGCAGCGTTTTCCAGCGGAGTAAGCGGGTTCGAAGCTGTTCCGAAGAGTCTCTGGGGCACGGAGAACCCGCTTACTCCGCTGGAAAACGCTGCGTGCGGCTCTGAAAGGCCAGAACTCAGCCGCCTGCCTAGACGACATTTCGGGGAGCGAAAGCGAATCGGTAGATACCCAGGAGTAGCACCGCCCCCAGCAGGGACATGATGAAGCCGCCGCCCGAGATTTCTTCTGAGTAAAGGCCGATCGCCTTGCCGACAAATCCTCCCAGCAACGAACCAGCGACGCCAAGGAGGATCGTGATGATGCACCCTCCGGGATCTCTTCCAGGCATAATCAGTTTGGCCAGGGCTCCGACGACCAACCCGAAAACCACCCACGCGAGAATACCCATAAGTGACGGCTCCTTTGTTTGTTAGGGTCCAGGAAGGGAAGGACTGACTTAATTCCAGTTTAGCAGCGGCACAGGTCAAAGACAAAGAACTTGCGTCGGTCCTGCGCGCGTGACACTCTCTGGTTGACCCCTATGCTTAGAGACATGCTAAAACCAGCGGCCCGTGCCTGTTCGATGTCGCCTTTCATGGTGATGGAAGTGCTCGAGCGCGCGCAGTTCCTCGAGCGACAGGGAATCGACATCGTCCATATGGAAGTCGGCGAACCCGGTTTCGACACGCCGTCCCCGGTCGTCGAGGCGGCTCACGGCGCCTTGGACCAGGGCCACACGCACTACACACACTCCATGGGCACTCCGGAGTTGCGCGCAGCAATCGCCCGATGGCACTCGGCTTCCTACGGGACGACGATCGACCGGGATAGCATCGTTGTCACATCCGGTACCAGCCCGGCGATGCTTCTCGCTTTCATGGCGATCTGCGAGCCGGGTGATGAGGTGATCATCTCCGATCCATACTACGCCTGCTATCCGAATCTGATTACCTTTGCGGGCGGGCGGCCTGTCACCGCGCCGGTGACGCCCGAAGACCGTCTGCAGTTGTCCCCAAAGAGCGTGCTCCGTGCCGTGACCGGGAGGACGCGCGCTGTCCTGATCAACTCGCCGTCGAATCCGGCCGGGACGATCATGCCCGGCGAGACGATGAAAGAGCTGGCACAGCTGGGACTACTGATCATCTCGGATGAGATCTACCACGGGCTGGTCTACGCTGACCGTGCCCACTCAATCCGCGAATTTACTGAGACGAGCGTCGTAGTCAATGGATTCTCGAAACTTTTCGCGATGACTGGGTGGCGGCTCGGGTACCTCATCCTTCCGCAGCCGCTTGTCCGAGTCGTGCAGAAAATGCAGCAGAACTTCTTTATCTCTGCCTGCCATTTCGCGCAGACGGCGGCCCTCGCCGCTTTTGAGGCGCCTTGCGGTCCTTACCTGGCGGAAATGGCGGCCGAGTATGACCGCCGCCGGCGACTGCTGATCGAGCGGCTCCCTAAGATGGATCTCGGGCTCCCGGTCATTCCGACCGGTGCTTTTTACGTCCTGGCAGACGCTCGTTCCCAATGCGAAGCTCGGCATCTTTCGTCCTATGACCTCGCGTTCGAAATCCTGGAGAAGGCTCACGTCGCCGTAACGCCGGGGAGTGATTTCGGACCCGGCGGGGAGGGCTTTCTCAGGCTCTCTTATGCGGCACCGTACGATCGGTTGGTCGAGGGGCTTGATCGGTTGGAGCAGTACCTGAAGGCGTGACCGATCGCCGGGCTAGACGTCGTGAATTTCACTTCCGAGAGGCATGTCCGACTTCGGTGTCGGCCCTACGTCGACGTCTTCGGGTTTGATGATGAGCCGGCGTCCCTCGATTCGATATCGTTCTTCGCAAACGATTTTGAGCGCGTCAGGGTAGATCTCGTGCTCATGGACAAGGATGCGATCGGAGAGCGTATCCTCGGTGTCGCCCTCCAGGACCGGAACGGGGAACTGGACGATGATCGGACCGTGATCCAGCTCCTCGTCCACAAAATGAACGGTGCACCCCGTCACCTTGGCTCCCCACAGAAGGGCCTGTCGCTGGGCATGGACGCCGGGAAAAGCAGGCAGCAAGGAAGGATGGATGTTCAAGATCCTGAGCGGATAGCGTTGGACGAACCAGGAACTGAGAATCCGCATGAACCCGGCGAGGCAGATGAAGTCAATGGCTTCCGCGTCGATCTCGCGGGCCATCAACCGGTCAAAGGCTTCCCTGTCCATTCCGGCCGAGGGGATGCAGACGCTCTTGAAACCCCGGTCACGAGCGTACTGGAGACCGGGAGCCTCTGGGCGGTTGGAAATCACCAGGGCGATTTTGGCTGGAATCCGCCCCTGGTCTATCGCGTCCGATAAGGCACGGAAGTTTGAGCCCCTGCCGCTGAGCAAAATGGCTACTTTTTTCATACGTACCTGACCTTGCCCGCGCCTTCGGTGATCTCACCGATCAAGTAGTACTGCTCGTTGCGGTTGCGCAGGTAGTCCTCGACTCGCTCGATCCGGTTTCGATCCGCTACGAGGACCATGCCAACCCCCATGTTGAAGGTGCGATACATCTCGCTGTCTTCGATTGATCCCCGCTCGCGAATGAAGCGGAAGATCGGGAGCACCTCCCAGGTACCGCGCTTAACGGCCGCGTCCAGGTGTGGAGGGAGCGCCCTGTCCAGGTTCTCGGTGATTCCGCCCCCGGTGATGTGAGCCATGGCGTGCAGATCGTCGCTGTGAACCAGTTCTCGCAAAAGCGGCAGATAGTTCCTGTGCGGGGTGAGCAATTCCTCGGCCACCGTCTTGCCGAGAGCCGGAACATAGGAGTCGACGGCCAGATGCTCCTGCTCGAAGAAGAGCTTTCGAACCAGGGAATACCCGTTGGTGTGGAGACCGCTTGAGGCAAGAGCAATCAGGACATCTCCCTCTTGCACCCTGGCAGGACCCAGGATCTTCGATTCGTCCACGACGCCAATGATGAAGCCAGCCACGTCGTATTCACCCGGTTGGTAGAAATCAGGCATTTCCGCCGTTTCGCCGCCGATCAGGGCGCACTGTGACTGCCTGCACCCTTCCGCCAGTCCCGCCACCAATTCTCCGATGACCTGTGGTTCGACTCTCCCGGTCGCGATATAGTCCAGGAAGAATAGAGGGAGGGCGCCCTGCACGAGAATATCGTCGGTGCAGTGTGACACCAGGTCGACGCCGACCGTGTTGTGAATGCCGGACATGAAGGCGACTTTCAGCTTGGTGCCCACTCCATCGACGCTGGCCACAAGAACCGGTTTTTGAAAGTTGAGGAAATCCGGCCTGAACATACCGCCGAAAGCGCCAATGTCTCCTACGACCGCCTGGTTGTACGTGGAGCGGACGAGCTCCTTGATTCTTCGTTTGGCCTCGTTGGATCGGTCGATGTCTACTCCGCTGTCGCTGTATTTCATAGAGTTTCGGGGGATATGATACTGAATTCCCCCGCCGTTGAACCGGTGAACCGTCTTAGTCCGTGTTCTTTTCTTTGCTCACAAGCTGCTCTGAGCGGCGAAGCTCCTGAAGACTGAACAACTCCTTCTGGCGGTGTTCGCCCCCCACAGTAATTGGGTATTGTTCATCGAAACAGGCGGAGCAGAAGTCTCCACGATCGCCGACCGCCGCTTTCATCCCCTCGAGGGAAAGGTATGCGAGGGTGTCGGCTCCGACAAACTGGCGAATCTCCTCCACGCTTTTTTGGGCGGCGATCAGTTCCCGGTAAGTCGGTGTATCGATGCCGTAGTAGCAGGGCGCGATGGTGGGCGGCGAGCTGATCCTGAAGTGAACTTCCCGGGCACCGGCTGACCGCACCATGTCCACAATTTTCTGACTGGTTGTGCCGCGGACGATTGAGTCGTCGATCAGAATGATTCTCTTGTTCCTCAGCAGTTCCTTGACGGGGTTCAGCTTCACGCGGACTCCGAAATGCCGGATCGAAGGCGAAGGCTGAATAAAGGTCCGCCCGACGTAATGGTTCCGAACGAGCCCCATCGTAAACGGCACTCCTGACTCGTCGGAATACCCAAGGGCGGCGGTGACTCCCGAGTCCGGCACCGGCACGACGAGTTCGGCCTCCACCGGAGCTTCCTTGGCTAATTGCCTCCCCATCTTGTACCGACTTTTGTGGACGCTTCGCTCAAAGACCTTACTGTCCGGCCGGCTGAAGTAGACATGCTCAAATATGCAGTGGGCGGTACGCGGCGCAGTGGGCAGGAACGCGGAACGCAGCTCCCCGTCTTGGATTCGCAGAATCTCGCCGGGCAGGACGTCTCGGATGTATTCCACGCCCAGAAGGTCAAAAGCGCACGTCTCCGATGCAACCACGAATGCTTCGCCGAGGCGGCCGAGGCAGAGCGGTCGCACGCCGAACGGGTCGCGCACTGCATACAGGGTTCTGGGGGTCAGCAATACGAGCGAAAACGCACCATGAACGTACGACAGCACATTCTTTAGGGCGGCGTCGAAGTCGTGGAGCGGACAGCGGGCCAGCAGGTGTAGGATCACTTCGGTATCGCTGGTTGACTGGAAGATTGCGCCGTCACTTTCCAGCCTTTGGCGGATCTGGCTGACATTGACCAGGTTCCCATTGTGGGCGACCGCCATCGGGCCCCGCCATGACTCGGTGAGGATCGGCTGCGCGTTCGCGACAATACTGCTGCCTGTCGTGGAGTACCGGACATGTCCGATGGCGCTGTCACCTGGTAGCGAGGCGATCCGCTGGCTGTCGAAGACGTCCGAAACGTACCCCATCCCTTTGTGATGGTGCAGCCTGGAACCGTCCGAGGTTACGATACCTGCGGACTCCTGCCCGCGATGCTGCAGCCCGTACAGCCCGAGGTAAGTCAGGCGCGATGCCTCCTCGCTGCGCGCAATTCCAAAAACGCCGCATTCATCGCGGAACTTATCCTCGTCTATGTCGTACCAGTCCTGGTCCTTAAGGGCTCCTGATGACATGACCCTCCGTCGCCTCCCTTGGGTTCGCGTTTTTACCGAGAGCAAACGGACTGGTTTCTTGTTGATCATCCAGCCGTTAGGAAGGCCACTATTATAGCATCCTGCACCTGTCACAAACTTCGGACGGAAAAGCCATCCCTATCCCGTATAATCCCTTCTAGTATGATTGCCTGGCTCAAGGGGACGTTGCGCAGCAAGGCTGCCGATCGAATCGTTGTGGACGTGGGCGGCGTCGGATACGAGGTCCTGATTCCATTCTCGACGTATTACGACCTGGGGGATCCCGGCGAACTGGTCGACCTCCATATCTACACCCACGTGCGCGAGGATGCACTCTTGCTGTACGGCTTTCTGACATCGCTCGAGAAGCGCGTATTCACACTTCTGATCCAGGTCTCCGGTGTTGGACCGCGACTGGCCGTGACGGCGTTGTCGGGGCTGCCGGTCGACGAGTTGATCCGGGCCGTCAGCCAGGGAGACATCGTCCGGCTGAGCAGTATTCCGGGGATCGGGAAGAAAACGGCCGAGCGTATCGTTCTGGAGCTCAAGGAGAAGGCGCGGACCCTGGCATCCGCCGAACAGCTCCCCGAGTCGGCGACTCTGACATCTCCTGTTCAGGAAGACGTCGTCTCGGCGCTGGTGAACCTCGGGTATGCTCGCAATGTCGCTGAAAAGGCGGTCGGGCGAGTGTTGGGCCAGACCGATACGCGACGGTTCGAAGATCTACTGAGGAAGTCGCTCAAACAGATTTCCGGATAAGCAGGTTCGCCTCTATGCAAGAAGACGACGATCGCCTGATGAATCCTCTCGATCGGGAAGACGAGTTCACTTTCGAGAACCATCTCCGTCCGCGGGTCCTCAAGGAGTTCGTCGGTCAGCAGAAGGTCAAAGACAACCTGGGCATCGCCGTGGAGGCGACCAGGCAACGTAAAGAGGCGCTGGATCACGTTTTGTTGTTCGGCCCGCCTGGCCTCGGGAAAACGACGCTCGCGCAGATTCTCTCCAACGAGCTGAATGTCAGTTTTCGATCCACCGCGGGACCGGCAATCGAGAAGCGGGGGGATCTCGCCGCCATCCTTACCAACCTGGAAGAAAACGACGTCCTGTTCATTGATGAGATCCACCGCCTGCACCCGGCGATTGAAGAAATCCTCTACCCCGCCATGGAGGATTTCCAGATCGACATCATCATCGGCGAAGGGCCGGGTGCACGATCGATCAAGATCGACATCCCGAAATTCACGCTCGTTGGCGCGACGACCCGCACGGGACTGCTTACCTCGCCGCTTCTCGGCCGTTTCGGGATCGTCCAACGGTTGGATTTCTATGACGTTCCCAGCCTGACGAGCATCGTTCGACGGTCTGCAGGCATCCTGGCGGTGCAGGTGGATGCAGATGGCGCGGTGGAGATTGCCAAGCGAAGCCGGGGGACGCCGAGAATCGCCAATCGTCTGTTGAGGCGGGTGAGAGACTACGCTCAGGTCCGTTCGGACGGGACAATCACCCACGAAACGGCCTGTAAAGCGCTGGAAATGATGAATGTGGATCGCCTCGGGTTTGACGAAATAGACCGCAAGCTGCTGCTGACCATCATCGAGAAGTTTGGCGGGGGACCGGTCGGAGTCAACACCCTGTCAGCCGCGATCAGTGAAGAAAAGGATGCGATTGAAGACATCTATGAACCGTACCTGATCCAGGTCGGCTTCCTGAACCGGACACCGCGCGGGAGGATGGCGACCGACCTGGCGCTTGACCATTTCGGCATCCGCCGCGGCACCCGGCAGAAAGGCCTGTTCGAGTAGTCCGAACCAACCGGGCCGGTTGGCTGGTTTCGTGGCTTCCGCGTTCCCCACTGATGCGCTTTTCCCCTTTTTCGCTGAAGCAGTAGTGCTGCGGGTTTCCCAAGCCCTATACTCTCCCTCATGAGACGGGTGCTGATGCAATGGCTGGTAGAGCACGGTGTCAATCCGTGGATCGTGCCGAACTACTGGTTCATGCTTTGCCTTTCCTTGATTCTCGGCAGCCTGCTCACGATCCGGCTTTGGCGGAAGCAGGGAGGGGAAATCCAGACGGCGACGGATCTGCTTTTCTGGGGAATCCCGGCTCTCCTTGTTGGAGCGAAGCTGCTCTACGTGGCCCAATTTGGCCTGTCGTCCTGGCGTGGGTGGTCTGAGTCGGGTTTCAGCCTGTACGGAGGCTTGCTCGGCGTGCTGGCTGCATGGGGGCTGATCTACCTGATGCGGCCTTACCCCGTTCGGCGTTTCCTGGATTCGGCGACTCCGTCACTCGCACTCGGACTGTTCCTGACGCGGATCGGCTGCTTCCTCGCTGGGTGCAATGGCGGCGCCGTCACAGACCTGCCATGGGGTGCGCGCTTTCCTCCGGGGACGAGTGTCCACAGTCTGCAGGTGACCGCCGGGCTCCTCCCGGCGGAATCTGCGCGGTCCATGCCGGTTCATCCGACCCAGTTGTATGAATCGTTTTTCGGCCTGCTCTGTTTCGGGCTTCTGTACCCTCTGCTCAAGCATCGGCAGTTTGAGGGGCAGGTTTTTTTTACCGGCATGCTCTGGTATTCGGCCTATCGGTTCATGACGGAGTTTATTCGGGCCGACAACGGTGGACTAAGGCCTTTCGGGATTTTCTCCTTCGCACAACTGGTGTCCCTGCTAATCTTCGGTGCCGCCTTGTGGTTCATACTCCGTCGGAGCAGGAACAGAACTTCAATCCGAGGCGGCACCCCGGAAATGCCCCGCGGCTAGCCGCCGAGCACCTCGAACCGTTGATAGGCAAAGCGAATCAGGCCATCAGAGTTCATGCCCGAAAGCTTGACAAGGAATGTCCCGGGAGTATTGCCCGCCCTGACCAGCAGGAAGGCGGACGTGGGACTCAGTTGCTCGACCCCCACGACGGAGGCTCTGCCTGGATTGGCCCCGGTTGTCGCCGCTGAAAACGTGTATTCCTGGCCCGGTTTGTCAGCCGCGAAAACGTAGATCTTCGCAGTGGCGCCTGGTTCTATGGCATCGGCGACGCAATTCTCGCCTCTTTGCAGATCGAACCGCACCTGGGCCGGCACGAGGTTCACGAAGAAGTTGGCTTGGGACGCCTTGGCCGTGCCGTCACCCGTCTGCTCATTGGCCGTGACCGGGAAGGCCATTGGAGTATAGGAGACCTGCGTTGTGACCCCTGCCGTGTGCCAGGTCGGGAAATTGGCGGCAGCCTTTGCGGTGATCGTCGTGGACGTTCCCGTGCCGGGCGAGACGCTGAGGATATCGAGGTAGATTCCATCCGCGATGTCCCAGTCCGCCGAATTCCCGCTTGCCGTCGAAGCGGTTACAGTCCCCGTCTCGCCCTGGGTGAGTGTTACTGAGCTTCCAGGAGCGAATATGATGCCCGAGGTGTTGCCACCGGTGCACGAGCAGCCGTCGGACTCTTCGTCATACCCCGCGATCGCTGTGAACGCCAGGAGGACCATGAGAAACAACAGCTTGTATGAACTAATTCTTCGAAGTCTTGCTTTTGTCATGTGCGCTCCCTCTATTCAGTCTTGAATGTCTGTCTGGCCAAGACCTGCGCCGCAGATTGCGCGCCACCCGGTCCGGTTGGTCCCGATTGCAGCAAAGCCACCGCCGAAACCCGGTTCGTCGCTGCCGGCAGCCGGATGGGAATACCGGTGAAGTTGAGCTCCAGTTCGTTTGCCTCGGAGTAGATTTCCGGGAGAGTGGGCGCCTCGACTGGAGAGTACACGAATCTGACTCCCCCGGTTACCTTCGATAGGATCACCGTGGCCGTGGGATTTGTCGCCCCCGATTGGTACAGACCCAGGTTCACTGTCGCGGTGCCGGCCGTGTCCACTTTGATATCGAAGCTGGCGGAATCGGGTCCCTCCACCGTTCCGCCGCCCACCTTTGTGCCGGCCGCAAGTCCTGCGAGATTGGCTGTGACACCGTGAAGCGTCAGCGCGAAGGTGCTGAGCGCGTACTCCTCCAACCCTTGGTTGAACGTGAACGTGAAGGTCGTGTCGGCCCCGCCTATCTTGGAAGCCGGTTGGACGTCCATGCTCGGTGCGAAGATAACCGGGCAGGTTAGCGCATTCCCCGGTCCCGTTCCGTTGTCAACCCGGATGACTCCCCGTGCGATGTCTGGCGGAACGAAGAAGTCGACCCGGTCGGCAGCCACTTCGATGATGTCGGCGGCCGCAGTCCCGCCGCCGGCCACGGGGCAAATGACCTGGGGAGTGGCCCCGAGGTTCGAACCGAAGATCGTGCCCGTGGCCCGAGGGGAGAGAAACAGAGACCCCAGCCGGATGGCCGTTGCCCTCGTGACGTCAGGTGCGACGAAAGACAAGGGGTGAGTCGTTTTCCGGGCATATCGCGCCTCGTAGTTCTTGTTGCCGGACACGGACGTGAAATCAGTCGTTACCGCGACGGTCTTGGTTGAAGAGGGGGGATTGATGAGTCCCGCGTGAATGAAAAATCGGAGATCGGAAGCACTCCAGGAGTAAGTTGAAGCCAGAGCTTGGAGCATCGTGAGTTGGATCTGGAACCCCGAAGAAGCGGAGCCCAGGATCTTGCCTGTCGCAAATCGGGACGCCCCAGAACTGATGTCGATGACGTCGAATTCGCCGGCGCCGTTCTTGGTCGCAACCAGCGAATAGGCGCCGGTGTTCGTCTCGGCTGGAACGTATCCTTGCCCGATCTCCTCGCCCCGCTCGAAATTGTTCGGGCTGAACCCGAAATCGGGGCAGGAAAGCGTGATGGTCTCGATACTGTAATCCTCACTGTTCTGATGGACGAGCCATTCGAGCGCGGGTGGTTGGCCCGCCACGTTCTGAGCAACCGTCAAAACGCTATGTGGCGCAAAGCCATATTTCCTCGCCCAGACCGGCATCGAGGTGGTCGTCGCTCCGACTTGTCGCAAGCTCATTTGTGCGGCGGGCAGGTCTGTCTCTATCCAGACCACACCCTCAAACTCCCCGATGTTCGGAACGTTCGAGAAGATCTCGGTCAGGAACTGGGCGGTGTGCTTCAGCGGCTCCAAATCGATGCTCTTTGAGCTGACCTGTTCCCCTGTCTTGCGGAAAAGCCGGACGGTGGCAGACATGATGTCGCCTTCGCCGTCGGCGTTCGGATTGACGAGCGCAATCCCGGTGTTAGCGTTCCCCATGGTGTCCGCGACGAGACGAGACTTCGTCTTCAGCGGAGCCGCTTCAACGCCCGCTTCGCTGATCACGCTTCCCGCCGCGTTGTACATGTGGAAGATCCCGGACCCCGATATCGGCTGGTCCATCGACACTCGCGCCCAGCCGGCCACAAGCGTTCCCTCGCCGCTTGTCACGAGCCGCGAGACCGCACGGGGCGGAAGGTTGAAGGGAAACGAGCTTGCCGTGGTGTTGCCGATCTTGACGGACATCGGGTTCCCGTCGGAAAGGAGGAAATCTACGGTGCCGGTCGTGGCCTGGTCCGTGTTGTTGATCAGAAGGACGGTCGTCCTTAACT
This sequence comes from uncultured Acidobacteriota bacterium, assembly GCA_964421755.1. Taxonomy (GTDB): domain Bacteria; phylum Acidobacteriota; class UBA6911; order RPQK01; family RPQK01; genus CAVUUN01. The sequence goes on along the minus strand of CAYQYP010000368.1, from coordinate 64,969 downwards.
GGATGCCGCCCGCCGAGCCGTTGCCCACGTGACTGAGTGCCAGGTTAGTCCGGGTACTGTCCGCCGGTGCCGGAGACACCAGCGGGACGGAGGTGAGCTGGTCCGCCAGCGTCCTGAGAGTCACCCCGGCGAACGGCTGAGCCGACGTGATGACCATCGATCCTTCGAACTCCCCTATGCCGACGACTCCCTGGAAAATCTCGTTCAAGAACGAGGCCATGTGGGCTCTGGGAGGAAGGTTGATGTCGGTGCTGCCGACCAGTGCCCCGTTAGCGCGGCGCAACTCCAAGTGCAGGGTGAGGGCCTGCGACTCGCTCGGGTTAACCACCCCGATTCCCGTGTTCGCTGCTCCGATGGTGTCGGCGAAAAGCGTGAAATTCGTTCCTGGGATCGATTCCGCGATGCCCAGGTCGGTAACCAGGGACCCGTTGGATTGCGAAATTCCGAAGCTGATGGTCGCGCTCAGTGGCTGGTCGGCGTCGATTCGGATCCAGCCCGATTTGACGGCACCCGAACCCGACGTCTTCAGCCGTTTCATCTCGCGCGGGTTGAGTGCGACCGCAAACGTGCTGCCTGCGGTGCCATCCAAGGATAAACTCAGGGGGCTCCCGTCATTCCCAAAGAATCGAATCTGGGCATTGACCGCAGTTGCGAGGTCGTTGGCCAGGAAGAGGGTCGTGCTCATGGCGAGTCCCCCGCCCATCGCGCCATCGCCGAAATGAGGAAAGATGATGGGGCGCCCGGTGTTCCCGGCGGCCGAAACGTTTGGCGGCAGGACCGCTGGAAGCACAGGGCGTGAGATGGACGTCAGCGGGACTCTCCAGCCTCCGGGCAGTGTCAGGACAGCCGCTTGCGCTTCGGCGGCAGAGATCACTTGATTTTCGATTAGCCAGTCCGCCACGGACCTCTTCGGCTCCCGGGATGCGCCGGTGAAAAAGAACAGACTGCAAACCGACAGGGCGACCAGCGGCACTAACCAGCTGAGCGGCGTAATGAGTCTGCGAAACGTGGTCATGTCCGGACTCTCCTCCTTACACTGCGACTGTTCCTCGATCCGACGGATGCCGTCGTTCTACTACCGTGCCTTTCGACAATGCCGGAGGTGGGGCCTGTCCCGCTAGCGACAAGTTGCGCCGTCATGCCGATGTCATACGGAAAATCGGTTCCCCAATGGTTTCTTACGTGGACTGATTGCCTCCCCGCTGCTCTCCCCCCGCCGTGTCTTTCGCCGGTCGCGGTAAACACGGTATGATACAGACCGTGGAAACAGCCACGCAGTTTGAAACAAGAGTGCGGTCTCTCAAGGACTCGGTCGAGCAGGTCATCAAAGGCAAGCCCGATGTCATCGAATTGGCGATCGTGGCCCTTCTGGCCCGTGGCCATCTCCTGATCGAAGACGTTCCCGGAGTAGGGAAAACTACACTGGCCCACGCGTTGGCGCGGTCGTTCGACTGCAGTTTTCAGAGGATCCAGTTCACCAGCGACCTTCTGCCTTCCGATCTGACCGGCGTCTCGATTTTCAATCAGGCGGCGCAACGGTTCGAATTCCGAAAAGGGCCCTTGTTTGCCAACGTGGTGCTGGCCGACGAGATCAATCGCACGACCCCCAAGACCCAGAGTGCGTTGCTGGAAGCGATGAGCGAAGGGAAGGTGACAGTCGAGGATCAGAGCTACCCTCTTCCGGCGCCCTTCGTCGTTGTCGCCACGCAGAACCCGGTCGAACACCATGGCACTTATCCGCTTCCCGAATCGCAGCTCGACCGGTTCCTGATGAGAATCCGGATGGGTTACCCGAAGAAAGAGGACGAAAAGCAGATCATCCGCTCGCAAATCAGCTACGAGGCGGCGGATCACCTGCAACCGGCAGTGACGGCCGAGGACATCCTCAGGGCTCAGAAGTCGATCGACGCAGTTTCCGTCCACGAAGATCTGCTGGATTACATCATGACGCTCGCGCAGGCGACCCGGTCCTCGGACTTGATAACCGTAGGCGTCAGCCCGAGGGGCACGATGTCGCTCTATCGTGCTGCGCAGGCGCTCGCATTCCTTCAGGGGCGGGACTATTGTGTGCCGGACGATGTCAAGCGCCTCGTCATTCCAGTTTTTTCGCATCGGATCATGGTGAGCAGCAAATACTCGTCTCCACTGTCACGAACCCAGGAAGCGGAGGCAGTGGTCCAGGCCCTGATGGAGCAGGTGGAAATCCCCCTATAGTCATGCCGAGGTTTCTGAAATCCCCTGACGCGAAGAGGCTGGTGTGGAGCACCATCTCGCTTGTTGTCGCCGGGGTGCTTGCTCTGTTTGGCTCGGTCGCCCGCGCTCAGGGGGAATATTACGCTGCCATTTTTCTGTCCGTGATCTCTCTGGTCTTGCTGATACTGGTTAGTGCGCTCCTGATTCCGAGGCTGGTCCTGCGCCTGAAGCTCGATTTCCTGACCCGCATGTATTACTTCAGGTTCACCCGTCGGGGCGCGCTTTTCATCCTCATCATCTTTATCCTGGCGTTTTCCGCTCTGAATACCGGAAACAACCTGCTGATCCTGATTCTGGCTGCGCTGCTGGCGTCTCTGATCGTTTCGGGCATTGTGGCAAACCTGGTTCTTCAGAACCTGCACGTGAGTCTAAAAGCTCCAGAGTCCATTCACGCGGGGCAGACGGCTGTTTTCCTCTTGACGCTGCACAATATGAAGAGATGGTTCCCCTCGTTTGGTATCCGGCTGAAAGGTCGCGGCCAGACATCGGGATCCCCCGGTGAAGCTTCTCCGGTGGAAGAGGCGACAGACTTCTTTGCACAGGAACAAGAGTTTCCGTTCGTGAGAGCCGGGGAAAGACTGAGCCTGATTCTCAAGTGCGCGTTCAAAAAACGCGGCCTTTATCCCGTGGACGGGTTCGAAGCAAAAACTACCTTTCCGTTTGGCTTCTTCCTCCGGGGCCGGAGGATCACCGCGTCTGGAAACATCGTGATCTATCCCGCTCTCTCGGAGGTCAGCGCGCTTTCCTCTCGTTATCCACAAACACAAAGTCTGGTCGAGAAATTTGTCCGGGGTCAGGGAGGAGGTTTGTACAATATTCGCGGCTACGCGGCCGGCGACAACGCCCGCTTCGTACATTGGAAGTCGACCGCCAAGACGTCCAAGCTGATGGTCAAGGATCTGGCGGCCGAAGAAGACCAGACGCTGAACCTCGTCTTCTCCCGCTACCTGCCGGTGCGTACGCCTGAAACCACGGCCGCATTTGAGAAAGGCGTCTCGTACATCGCGACGCTTTGTCATACGCTGCGCGAGAATGGCCAGCGGTTTACGGTGAAGAGTGGCGAGTTTTCGATTACGGTAAACGGGGCACCTGAAAGCTATCGGGCTCTGATGGAGCAACTGGCAACCGTGCAGCCGACCGACCAGTGCGATCTGGTGCTCGACGATTTGCCTCCGTACTCGTTGCTCGTGGGCGCCGGCATTCAGGGCGCCGGGCCCGCCAACGAGGTTGTCGATTATCTGAGACTTTAGTCGTGGACGAAACGCCGGTATGACGTGTGACGGGGCATTTAAGTTTTACAGTTACCTGCTCCTGATCGTTTCCTTCCTGACGCTGGTTTTTTCAGGGGGGATCTCCATCGCCCTGGCCTCTGTCTATCTTGGCGCTACAGCAATCAGTTGGAGATACCAGCTAAGGTTCCTGGCGGGGCGGTTTCAGCTGGTGGTGGTGCTCGCTTTGATGGTCTGGCTGCTGGTCGACTCGGTTCTCGTGACCAGTCTGATGGATTCCCTAATTCACCTTCTGCTGCTGGTAAGTCTCGTCAAGCTGTTCAGCCTGAAAACCGGCCGGGATTATCTGATTCTCTATCTGATTTCGTTCGTCTACGTCCTGCTTGCCTCGAGCTACACGCTGTCCATCTTCTTCGTCGTCGGTCTGGGTGTTTACCTTTTCTGCGCAATCTTGACCTTCATGCTCCACGAAACGAGGAAGGCGCACCTGGAAAACCGAAAGATACCCTTTTCGCACGGGGCGTATCTGCAGATGGCCGGGCTGGTGACCGGATTGATCGTCCTCCTGTCGATTCCGCTTTTCATCGTCATCCCCAGGACACCTTTCGGTTTTCTGGCGACCAACGGACGAGGGATGTCCAGCCTCACCGGATTCTCGAACCGCGTGAGTCTAGGGGAAATGGGACCGATTCTCTCCGACAGCCGGATGGTCATGCGCGTCAAGGTCGACGTCGACCTGGAGCTTTTCCCGGCCGAGGTCAAATGGCGAGGCGTTGGTCTGGATCACTTCGACGGCAAGACGTGGGTAAACAGCCTCCGGCACCGGCAGGAAATGCTTCATCAAGGAACGTCTAGCGGATTTCTTGTACCGAGGAGCCGACGGCCCGACGAGTTTCTGGTCAGGCAGGAGTTCTATGTCGAGCCTTTTACGAATCTGATTTTCGCAGCTCCGAACATGATTACGTACACGCGAGGGGGCGGGCACCGGGGCGTCGTGGTGCCGGACGCCAACGACTGCTTCTATTTTCTGCCCCACCCCTCCGGTCGGGTTATTTACACGGTTTACTCGGATGTCTCGAGTCGCCGTGACAGAGTGCTCCGGGCCAGGCTGCAGACAGTCGACCTGTCCAATCAGGGCGTGATCCCGGTTGATCGGGAGATTCTGCCTCGATTCCTCCAAAAACCTGCTCTCGCACCCGGTATTGCGCGATTGGCCGAAACCATTACGGTCGGCACACGAAGCCCGCTGGATGCGGCTTTGGCGATTGAGAGGTATTTGAAGCGCAACTATACCTACGATCTCAGCAACAAGGCTGGTGGAGGACAAAATCCACTCCATGACTTCCTGTTCGTCCACAAGTCCGGCCATTGCGAGTATTTCGCTACCGCGCAGGCTGTGCTGATGCGCAGCCTCGGTATTCCATGCCGGCTGGTCAATGGCTTCAGGCAGGGCGAATACAACAACTGGAGTGGGCATTTTGTGGTCAGGCAGTCGGATGCCCACAGCTGGGTGGAGGGTTACTTCGGCCGAGCGGGTTGGATCGAATTTGACCCAACGCCGTCGGGTCGGCCTCCGAGTCCTTACCTGATCGCGAGAATCAGCAGCGAGTGGCTGGATGCCTTGGATACGTTCTGGACGGAGTTGATGAGCTTCGACCGGATGCGGCAGATAACCCTGTTCCATTCGTTCGGGCTCTGGCTGACCGAACGCTGGGAGGGCGGCTTCGGAATCAGCCGGCAAATCCATCACGCGAAGACGGCCGTCTATCTGTGGCTCGGGAATTTGCGAAAGTCAGTGACCTTGTCATGGCTCTGGCTCCTGTCCCCGATAGTTGTCGGATTCGTTGCCTATCGATATCGCAGGTTCATACGGCTCTTGATCCGGAAGGACATACTGAGGCGTTCATCGGATCAGTTGGCTCCGGATTATTACCTCGAGATGCTGGAGATCCTACGCAAGAAGGGACATATCAAGAACCTCGCGGAGACGCCTAGAGAATTCGCGGTTCGACTCACTCCCGCCACACTGGCCGAACCTGCCATCGATCTCACCGAAACGTACTACCGAAACCGCTTCGGCAACGTGCCTCTCCGGAGCGCGGATGTTTCGGCGATCCGCTCCGTGCTCAGCCAGATCAGAAGAGCAAGCGCGGGGTAGGGGGCCACAGTCGCGCTCGAACAATCTCGCCAACCGGGCCATAAAGCGGCGGATTCTGAACCGCGAATCCGCCCTACGACCGCTCACCGTGCGGAAGCACTCAGTCGTAGGGCGGATTCGCGGTTCAGAATCCGCCGCTTTATGGCCCGGTTGGCTGGGTAACGCCCCAAAGCTGCGCGTCTCGGAGAGTGCGCAGAAAACCACGTCAGTCCTCACTTGGAAGTCGGACCTATTGTGTCCTGTATAATGAGCGTTTATGGCCAAGATCGGTTTTGTCAGCCTTGGGTGTCCGAAGAACCTCGTCGATAGCGAGGTGATGCTTGGACTCCTGACAAGACACGGGCACGAAATAACGGCGACCCAATCGGAGGCCGAGATTATCGTCGTGAACACCTGCGGGTTCATTGAAAGCGCCAAGCAGGAGTCGATCGACACCATTCTCGAGATGGCCGAGCAGAAAGTCTCGGGCAACTGCCGACGCCTGGTAGTCGCCGGATGCCTGGTCGAGCGGTACCGACGCGAGATCCTGGAGCAGATTCCGGAAGTGGATGCGGTGATCGGCACCAACCAGATTCCGCAAATCCTCGACGTCTGTTCGGATCAGTTGGTTCGGGAGATTCCGGTCAACGGCCAGGCGCCTTACCTGTACACCGACTCCGACCCGAGGCTTCTGACAACCCCTTCCTACTCCGCCTATCTCAAGATCGCCGAAGGGTGTGATCATCCCTGCACTTTCTGCGTCATTCCCACGATGCGCGGTCGATTCCGCAGCCGGACAATGGAGTCAATCCTCGCTGAGGCTCGGCGCCTCGTCGCAGGAGGAGTGCGAGAGTTGAACCTGATTGGTCAGGACACGACGATGTACGGGTGGGACCTGGGCAATCGTCAGGGTTTGGCCCAGCTGATCAGGGAATTGGGCAAGATCGAGGGGCTGCCTTGGATCCGGTCGCTGTACACGTATCCGAATACCCTGTACCCCGAGCTCCTCAGGGCGATCGCGGAAACGCCGACCGCCTGTAAGTACATCGACATACCGCTTCAGCACGTGTCTTCACGTGTTCTTAAACGGATGAAACGCGGCGGCAACCGGATGTCGCTCGAGAAACTGGTGGGGCGCATAAGAGCCGCTATCCCGGCGGTCGCAATTCGTACTACCATGATCGTCGGCTTCCCGGGCGAGGCCGAAGAAGACTATCGGGAACTGCTCGATTTCGTTTCAAACGTACAGTTTGATCGGCTTGGCGTCTTCTCCTATTCTGACGAGGAAGGGTCCGGCGCCAACGATTTGGACGATAAGGTTCCGGAAGAGCTAAAAGACGAGAGACGAGACCGACTGATGAAACTGCAAGCCCGGATCTCCCGACGGAGCAACCGACAACTCGTCCGTCAGAAGCACCCGGTGCTCATCGAAGGTCCGTCAGCTGAGAGTGACCTGCTCTGGCAGGGGCGATTGTCCACGCAGGCGCCCGACATCGACGGTGTTGTCTATCTGAACGACGGGATCAATGATGGCGTGGAATCGGGCCAGATTCGCGAAGTTCTGATCACGGAGGTCTTTGACTACGACCTTGTTGGAAACGTTGCTCGATGACTGCTGTCCTCCGGTGTCCCAACTGTAAGACCGAAGTCGCTCGCGACAACCCATTCCTGCCGTTTTGCAGTGAACGTTGCCGAATGGTTGATCTTTACCGTTGGTTAGAGGGCGAGTATCGAGTAGCAGGCGAGAAAAAAGAGGAACAGGAAAAACCGGTCGCTCAGGATCATGACACGGATGCTGAACCAGAATAAGACCGACCACCTCGTCCGTGCTTTCGCGACCGGCTTCGGCGCAGGTCGTATGCCCCTTGCCCCAGGGACCTGGGGCGCGGCCGAGGGGCTCCTGCTGGTTATCCTCATTCACGTTTTTCTGCCCGCGATTCAACTTCCGCTCATCTGGATTCTCTTCGTTGTGCTGGGCATCCTTGCGATCGTTGCAGCTGACCGCATGGCTAGTCTGGAAGAGGACCCGGATCCTCAGAATGTGGTGGCCGACGAGATGGTCGGCCAAATGGTCTGTTTTCTTTGGGTTCCTATCACGACGACCAGCCTCATCCTCGGGTTCGTACTGTTCCGGTTTTTCGACATTTCCAAGCCCTTTCCAGCAGGCAGGGCGGAGCACCTGCCGGGCGGTTTCGGGATCATAGGCGACGACCTGATCGCAGGCGTTTATGCGGGTCTCGTCATTACCGGCATCAACTATTTCCGCTGATATTCATGCCTATTCGTGCCGAGATCATCGCCGTTGGATCTGAGCTCCTGACGCCTTGGCGTCTGGACACCAATTCACTGTTCATCACCCGTCAGCTGAACTTGATCGGAGCGCTGGTCGCACGCAAGACGGTGGTCGGAGATCGCGCCGAGGATTTACGCGCCAGCATCGCCCGGGCCTTGGAGACCTCCGATGTGGTGTTCCTGACCGGTGGCCTCGGTCCGACCACAGACGACATCAATCGTGAAGTCGTTGCCGATGTGCTCGAGCGTCCGCTCCGGCTCGACGAACAGGTCCTGGAGAAGATTCGGAGGCGGTATCAGCGAACGGGGATGACCATGCCTCCGAACAACCAGCGGCAGGCGCTTGTGCCAAGCGGCGCACAAGTGCTCCCCAATCCGAACGGAACCGCGCCCGGACTCATGCTCGAGGAATCGGGCAAGTTGATTTTTCTGCTGCCGGGGCCCCCTCGAGAACTGGAACCGATGGTGGTTGATCAGGTGATCCCGGCAATCAGGACACGGCTTGGCACCGAGACTACTCTTTACCGGCAACTGAAGATTGCCGGCGAGGCCGAATCCCGCGTGGATTTCCTCGCTTCTCCGATCTACCGCTCCTATGCGGACGTCGAGACGACGATCCTTGCATCAACCGGCATTATCGATCTCTTCTTCTATTGGCGTCCTCTCGACGCGGACCAGCCTGAAGCCGAAGGCCATCGGTTGCTCGATGAACTGGTCGCTCGGGTCCGCGGGGTTCTCGGCGACCTGGTTTACGCCGAGGCGGAGCAAACGCTCGAGTGCGCCGTGGGCGAGCTCCTGAGACAACAGGGCAAGACGCTGGCCGTGGCCGAGTCCTGCACCGGAGGATTGATCATGCAGATGCTGACCGAGGTGCCTGGGAGCTCCGATTACCTGCTGGGCGGCTTCGTGACGTATAGCAACCAGGCGAAAATCGATTGGCTTGGAGTGAAAGAAGATGACTTGAGCGTGCACGGCGCAGTAAGTCCATGCGTGGCTGAACAGATGGCCGCAGGTGCAAGAGCGAGATCCAAGGCCAGTATCGGTCTCGCTGCCACGGGAATCGCCGGGCCCGGTGGAGCAACAACCGAGAAGCCGGTCGGTTTGGTCTATCTGGGTATCTCGGATGGTAGCGGGACGGAATCCCGCAAGTTGCAGCTGAACGGGGACCGGGCCGTTATCAGGATCCGAGCGGCCCGGACCGCGCTTGACTGGCTGAGAAGGAGGCTCGTTTGATTCGAACTTTTGTCGCTATTGCCCTGTCCGATGACGTCAAGCGTGACCTTGCCGTGATCGCTCAGAAGGTTATGAAGATGGGTCTGGACGGGTCCTTCACCAAACCGGACTCGGTACACCTGACGCTTAAGTTTCTCGGAAACATCGAAGAAACTCGGGTGGACGCGATCGGAGAGGCGTTGACGAAGGCGGCGGCCGGCATCCCGGTCTTACGTATTCAATGCCGCCGGGTCGGAGTCTTCCCGGGCCCGGCCAGCCCCCGGGTCGTTTGGGTGGGAATCGAGGCGGTCCCCGAGCTGACGGATCTGCAGCGCCGGATCGACGACGAACTGGAGATCCTCGGCTTTCCCCGGGAAGACAGGCCTTTCAGTCCGCACTTGACCCTGGCCCGTCTCAAAGGTCGCGCGAACATCAGGATCCTCCAAGATTACCTGCAGAAAGATGGCGGTCGCGAGCAGGCGGGCTCGTTCTCTGCCTCTGAAGTGCACTTGTTCCGAAGCGATCTGCGGCCCGATGGCGCCCTCTATACCAAGCTCCGCTCGGTAACGCTGGGATCTTTGCCCCCGGCGTGAAAGCTGCTAGAGTCTGAAACTGAAAACGTTTGCGAGGAACCGATGTCAATAAGTGAAGAGCTGTTGAGCATCCTTGCGTGCCCGGCCTGCAAATCCGACGTAGTGTTGACGCCGGCAGGCAACGCGCTCAAATGCGTGAAATGCTACCGAGTCTACCCGATTCGAGACGGTATTCCGGTCATGCTGATCGATGAGGCGACGATCGAGCCTCCAGCCGAGGCACAAGGCAGGGAGAGTGACTCCTAAAGCTGGGGAAGGGAGCGGCGAGCCATTCGACCTGAGCCGTCTGGCCAGTCCGCGGTTGCTCTTCGTGCGCCTGCGATCGCTGGGCGACACGGTGCTGATGACCCCGGTCCTGGAAGCCGCCAGGCGACTGCCCGGTGCCCGGATTGGCGTCGTCGTCGAAAGTCCTTTTAACCAGGTGCTCGAGGGCAATCCGGCCCTGGACGCGATTGTCGCTATCGATCGCCGTACAGGCAAGTTCGCGGCCCGAGTCCGGGCGATCAGGAGCATTCGGGCATTCCGACCGGACGTCGCCATCGACCTGCACGGCGGGACCACCAGCGCTCTCATGACATTCCTCTCGGGTGCGGGCCGCCGGGTTGGGTATGCTACGAGTCGAAACGCCCGCCTGTACAACGTCCGGGTCCCCGATACGCGCGTCGTCTGGGGGACGAGCGTACTCCATACGGTGGAGCACCAGCTGGCGCCGCTGAAATACCTGGGGTGCCCGGTTGAACCTGTGCCTCCGTTGCGGGTACCAGTGCACCCGAACCGCGTCAGCCAGATAGCGATCCTCCTGGCGCAACTGGGCGTCACTTCGCCGTTCGTCCTCGTGCATCCGGCTGCCGCATTCACTACCAAGCAATGGCCCGCCCGCAATTTCGCGGAATTGATCGGCCGGATCGCAGCGACATCGAGGCAGGTGGTCGTGACCGCGGGCCCTGGTGAGGAGCCGCTGCTGGAAGAGATTCGAGGGCTCACCGCCGGGTCGGCGTGTATTGTACCGCCCATGTCAATTCCCGATTTCATTGCGATGACCTCGCTCTGTGATCTCTACGTGGGCAACGATACCGGAGCCACGCATATTGCGGCTGCGCTTGGAAAGCCCATTGCAGTAGTTTTTGGATCGTCCGACTCGGCTGTCTGGCGTCCCTGGGGAGTTAGGTACGAACTGGTTCGGTCCGATCTTCCCTGTATACCGTGCCCGGGCTATCGCTGCCTGGAATACTCCGAACCACGTTGTATTCAATCCATTGACGTTGACCGCGTCTTCGCCGCGGTGAGCAGGTTGCTATGCAAATGACCCGAACCAGAGTCCAGGAACTGCTCCAGCGCTTTACCGGCGTGCCTGTAACCGTGATTGGTGACCTCATCCTCGACCAGTTTATCTGGGGAAAAGTGGAAAGGATCTCGCCGGAGGCGCCGGTTCCCGTCATAGAAATTACCCGGGAGACGATCCATCTGGGCGGTGCCGCAAACGTTGCCGCCAATCTCGTCGCGCTCGGCGCACGCCCCGTATTGATTGGCGTTGTCGGCCGGGACCAGGCAGGCGTGACGCTTCGAAACGAATTGGGAAGGATGGGGATGGATACGGGGGGTGTCATCATCGACCAGGCCCGGGCGACGACGGTTAAAACACGGATCATCGCGCATCATCAGCAGGTTTGTCGCGCCGACCGCGAGTGCCGCGACGCAGTGAGCGGCGCGGTGCTCGATCAGTTGCTCGCCGCCGCCTCCAGCGCAGTTGACCGCACTGTTGGCACGGTCATCTCCGACTATGCCAAGGGAGTTCTCATGTCCGACTTCCTCAGCGCAGTCATAAGCGAATCCAGGGCGAGGGATAAGTTCGTGGCAGTCGATCCGAAAGTGGAGAATTTTGCTGTCTACCGCGGCGCGTCGGTCATCACTCCAAACAAGCGGGAAGCAGAGCGTGCCGCCGGCATACCGATCAGCAGCGACGAGGACCTCATCCGGGCCGGGCGGCGGCTTCTTGAAACGACCGGCGCGGAGCACATCCTCATCACGCGGGGCGAGGAAGGAATGACTCTGGTGGAGCCCGACCGGTACCTCCACCTGCCGACTGCTGCCCGGGAGGTATACGACGTCACCGGGGCTGGAGATACCGTGATCGCCACGCTTTCCGCGGCCCTGGCGGCCGGGGCGAACGTACAGGAAGCCGCGTATCTGGCCAATCATGCGGCCGGCGTGGTCGTCGGGCGTGTCGGGACGGCGTCGGCAAGCCGGGAGGACATCCTCGCGAGCGTGGAAGCCCAGGCCAGCTGACCGGCTGCGCACTACCCACTGCGCACTGCCCACTGCGCACTGCGGGAAGGAGTCGTCGGACACAACACACCGTCAGCGGGGGGCAGCAGCGCTTGCCGGTGTATGTTGGTCCGACTTCCAAGTCGGACACTACACACCGCCAGCAACATCGAGCCAACCGGCCGGCATGCCGAATGTCCGACTTGGAAGTCGGACCAACGAGAGACTCGCAAAAGCTGGCCAACCGGGCCGGTCGGCCGGTCAGCCGATCTCCACGATCTCCGCTTCTACCCGCCCGTCCCGGATTTCGATGAGGCCGACACTTGGGCGCAGCGAAAACCGTCGGGGGCCGGCCGCCCCGGGATTGAAGAACAGCGTTCCCTCGTCCTCTACACGGCTTGGGCGGTGGCTATGGCCGTAAATGACCAGCCGGGCGTCCTGAACGTCCGGGTAAAACCGCCGAATTTCTTTTGGCTTGCCGCCGATATGCGTGACAAACGTCCTTATTCCTTCCAGCTCGATGATCTCGCGATCGTTGAGCTGTTCGGTCAGCGGGAAGCGGTCGCAATTGCCGTAGACCGCGTGGACTGCTGCCAGCCCCTGCAGCTGTGTGAGGATTTCGGCTGAGCCGACGTCACCAGCGTGGATGATACGATCCACGCCGCGAAAGACTTCGAGTACCTGAGGTCTTAGAACACCATGCGTGTCAGCGAGGACCCCAATCTTCACAAGCTCTCCCGGATGAATTGCCGGGCCCGTGCGTAGTGGGCGAACCTGCGTTCTTCCTGGCGGAATCTTGCGTGGTGACAGTGACGCCGCCCCTCCGCAGAGTGCTCGATGCCGAGAACGACATGGAGCATTTCGTGGTAAAGCACGTACTGGACCACGGACTCGGGTACAAGCGGGTGGTCAAGCTTCCGGTTGATGACGATAGCCCGATGGGCCTGGTCAAAATGCCCCAGGACGCGGCGGCTCACGCGAGCGCTCCATGACAGGTGAGCGACCTCCACGCGGTGGTCGAAATAATCCGCGTTCAGCCGGTCGAACATCTGTTTGAGATTGAAAATCTCTCCGGCCGGAGTCCCGAACTGCTTGCGTCCCCGGAGGCGCCTCATAGCATCGGTTCTTGCTCTGGTGGCCGGCTCGTTGACGTAGCTGCGGTAAAGCGCAAGATGGGATCGCGGGACCCGTCGACGGCAGAGCTTGTAGAGCAGAATTGCCACTAGTGCCGACAGGACAGGCTCGGGCGCTTCCTCCAGGATGTCACTGATTCTCACCAGGATGCGCCCGTCACGGGCTCGAATCGTGTTCGTGAGGTTCCGATACGGGTAAAACTGAACGGCAAAGGCGGGTGCGGCTTGGCCCTTCAGCCTCTGGTAGTTTTCACGGAAAGTGCGTTCCAGGCCTGGGTAGTGCTCCGGATTCACGAACTAAGCCTTTGCTGCAGAAACTTCACGATTTCACGGGTATCGCTCCCGGGCAGGAATATCTCCGCGACTCCCATACGCTTGAGTTCCGAGATGTCCGCCTCCGGTATGATTCCGCCTCCGAACAGGAGGATATCGTCTGCTCCCTGGTTACGCAAGAGGCCAAGGACACGGTCGAACAGAGGCATGTGAGCACCCGACAGTATCGACAACCCGATCGCGTTGACATCCTCCTGGATCGCCGCGTTGACGATCTGCTCCGGTGTCTGACGCAACCCGGAGTAGATAACCTCAAAACCGGCGTCTCGCAAAGCCCGAGCGACAACCTTCGCCCCCCGATCATGGCCATCGAGCCCCGGTTTTGCGATCAGAATTCGGGAAATTTGCATCAATGCCTCGTTGGTCCCCCACGTGTGGCTAGAATTCCGGCTCCGTATAAGTTCCAAAGACTTCCTTGAGTGTTCCGCAGATCTCTCCAATAGTGGCGTAGCTCCTGACGCAATCGAGAAGTAACGGCATCAGGTTGGCGGTCGTTTCAGCTGCTCGCTTCAACGTATCCAGGTTCGATTCTACGGCCTGCGAGTCCCGTTGACTCCGCACTTCCCGCAACCGTCTGATCTGCGCCTCCTCGGCCTGCCGTCCGATCTGCAGGATCTCCGGGCCTTGGTCGTCCGAACTGACGAACTCGTTGACTCCGACGACAATCTGCTCCTTGCTTTCGACCGCTCTCTGGTACTGGTATGAGGCCTCCTGAATCTCCGTCTGTGGAAAGCCCCTTTCGATCGCGTTCACCATGCCGCCCATGGCATCGATGATTCGGAAGTACTCCTCGGCGGCCTGTTCTGTCTCTTCCGTCAAGGTTTCGACGAAATACGAGCCTCCAAGAGGGTCGGGCGTGTTGGTCACTCCGCTTTCATGAGCGATGATCTGCTGTGTCCTCAGGGCGATTCGCGCGGCCTGTTCGGTCGGAAGGGCGAGCGCTTCATCCAGCGAGTTGGTATGAAGCGAGTTGGTTCCGCCCACCACTGCGGCCAGCGCTTGAATGGTCGTCCGGATGATGTTGTTGTAAGGCTGCTGGGCGGTCAGACTGCAACCCGCCGTCTGGGTGTGGAAGCGACACATGAGGGACTTCTCGTTGCGCGCCCCGAACCGTTCTTTCATCGTTCGCGCCCAGAGGCGGCGGGCGGCCCGGAATTTCGCGACTTCTTCGAAGAAGTCGTTGTGGCAGTTGAAGAAAAACGAGAGCCGGGGTGCAAACTCGTCGACCTGCATGCCCCTCTGCAGACACCAATCCGCGTATTCGATTCCGTCCCGGAGGGTAAAAGCAAGCTCCTGGACTGCGGTCGACCCGGCTTCTCTGATGTGATAGCCGCTAATCGAAATGCTGTTGTACAGCGGAAGATTGGCCGAGCAGTACTCGATGGTGTCGACCACCAGGCGCATCGATGGCTCGGGTGGGTAGATCCATTCCTTTTGCGCGATGTATTCCTTCAGGATGTCCGCCTGCAGAGTTCCGCGAAGCTGATCGGCCGGTACGCCCTGCTTTTCGGCGACGGCGATATACATTGCCAGCAGAACGGGCGCCGGGGCGTTGATCGTCATCGAGACACTGACCTCGTCCAGCCGGATCCCGTCGAAGAGGATCAGCATATCTTCCAGCGAATCAACGGCGACCCCGCATTTACCCACCTCGCCGGTTGAGAGTCCGTCGTCCGAATCTAGGCCCATCAGGGTGGGGAGATCAAAGGCAACAGAAAGCCCTGTCTGTCCGTGCGTCAGGAGGTACTTGAAGCGTTGGTTTGTCTCTTCCGGTGTCCCGAACCCCGAGAACTGGCGCATGGTCCAGAGCCTTCCCCGGTACATGCTCGGGTAGATGCCTCGTGTGAAAGGAAACTGGCCGGGATCGCCCAGTTCCTGGGCATAGTCCACCTGACCGAGTGTTTCCTGGGAGTAGAGTGGTTGGATGACCTTACCCGAAACCGTTTTGAATTCGCTTTTGCGATCGGTCCGGAGGGAAGATTGCCCGGGCTGTTTTGTTTTCATAGCTTGAGGGGCGGCTGAACCGCCCCTGCTGTGGCTGCCGGGCTGCTCGAAGCCGCGCTACGGTTTTCCTTCCTCAAGTTTAACCGCTTGTTCGAAGAACTTCATAGCGTCGCCATCGTGCCCCTCGCGACTGCAGATAACGGCTTTTTCCTTGAGGAGGGCGGCTTTGGACTTGTTGTTGTGGACCACTTTTATCGCTTCGTCCACGATCTGGTGGGCGAGGGGGTAGTTGGCCTGCTCAACCAGGAGACTGCTTGACAGCTTGGCGTGGTCTACCAAGAGGTGCTCGCGGTTGGCCGGGAACGTCAACGCGAAGATTTTCTTGGAATTGGGCAGGACTTTGTCGTACTGCTTAT
Source organism: uncultured Acidobacteriota bacterium (assembly GCA_964421755.1). Classification (GTDB taxonomy): domain Bacteria; phylum Acidobacteriota; class UBA6911; order RPQK01; family RPQK01; genus CAVUUN01. The sequence goes on along the minus strand of CAYQYP010000368.1, from coordinate 49,162 downwards.
TCTTAATGGCCAGCATGACGATCTCATGCTGCGCCTCCGCGATGCTGCGGGTTTTTTCCCAGTCGGTTTGACCAACCAGCCAGGCGGTCGAAACAACCAGAATCGTGAATAATGAAGCCAGTCTTGACATGCGCTTATCGCTCCGACCGGAAAGGATTCCCCTTGGGCCTGGCGGTTGCGTCGGCGAAGGGGTTGTAATGAACAAAAATCGGGTTGCCTCGATCAGTAGGTTGTATGAGACCCCTGCTGATCATCTCCTGTTGCCGTTCCTGCATGTAACTCTGGAAAGCCTGTCGAGTTTGATCGGTATGATCTTCCGGGAACTGCATCATCAAGGAGGTTGCCACCAGCAGTAACGCGCCAACGGCGCCTATCGGTATCCAGAGGCCGGGGAATTTCAGCTTGGAAAAGAAGCCCCTCGACGAAGAGGTCGTCAGCCGGGCCTGGATCTGCGGCCAGGAGGCCGGTTGAAACTCGATCTGGTCGATCTGATCGACCAGTCGGTAGCTGTAATCAAGCGATTCGAACTCGGCCCGACAACTGGGGCAGCCTGATATGTGCGTCCGGATCGCCGTCTCTTCCTTCGGTGTCAATTCCCCGTCCATGAGGGCGGTTAGGGATTCAGTGTAGATTCGACATTCCATAGTTATCCCCTAGGTACTCCTTGATCTTGTCCCTCACTTCCACTCGGGCGCGATGAATGTCTGATTTGACGGAGGCAAGCGATCGGCCGACGATCTCGCTGATTTCCTGATAGGACAGCTTCTGAATGGCGGAAAGCACGAAGACTTGTCGGTATTTTTCCGGCAACTCGCCGATGACTCGCTGAACCACTCTTTCCAGTTCTGCGGAGAGAACCGCTTCCTCGGGTCCTTTCGACCCGCTCGCAAGCTCGGTAACGGCTGAGTTTTCCGATCCCTCGGCGTCAATGGACTCAATTTGCGGCAACTTGCCCCGGTACTTCTGAAACACGTTGTTCTGCGCGATCCTGAAGAGCCAGCTTTGGAACTTTGCATTCTCCTTGAGGGAATGCAGGTTCCTGAAAGCCAGCACGAACGTATCTTGCATCAAGTCCTCTGCCTCTTCCCGCGAGCCCGTCAGTCGGAAGATATAGTTCAATATCTTCTTTCCGTAAAGCGCATAGAGCTGCGAGAAGGCGGTGACGTCACCGTTCTTGCCTGCATCTACGAGAGCGTCCAAACGCTCGGGATCTATGATCGATCCCGGGTTCTTGGCTCTCGTTTCACCACGATCCTTTTCTCTCACTAGTGATTGGCCGCTGGCTCGAAAGTTGCAAATTTTGGGCGTTCCGGAGCTACTTCTGACCCTCGCTCATTTTGAGTCCGTACTTCTCGAAAAGGTCTTTTGAGATGGCCTCCACCTTCTGTTGCCGCTTCTGAGTGAGGAGTTGCTGTTGTATGACCTTCTGGACCTCCTCAAAAGTCTTCTGCTGGCCCGGCCGTTTTTCGTTGACCTTGATCAGCTGGAATCCCAGTGCCGTCTGGATCGGGCTGCTCACCTGGCCGACCTCGGTAGCCAACGCGGTCTTCTCGAAAACCGGTTCCGTCGTCCCCGGTCGCAGCCACCCCATGTCCCCGCCCTTGTCCTTGGTGACGCCGTCCGTAGAGTGGGTTTTCGCGGCCTGTTCGAAGGGGGTCCCCTGCTTGAGGGCCTGTTCCACTTCGGCCGCCTTTTCACGTGTCGGCACTAAGATGCGGCTGATGCGGACCAACGCGGGGAGTGCGAACTTCTCTTTGTTGGTCTCGAAGTACTGACGAACCTCCTCGTCGGTCACGGTCACATCCGCGAGGACCTGCCGCTGATAGCGTTCGGCCAGAAGTTGCGTTCTGTAGAACTCGACTTGTTTCGGGAGCAGCGCATCTTTGTCCAGGTTGAGCTCCGTCGCCTGTCTCGCGAAGGCCACGATCTGCAGCCAGGAGCGTATTATCTGCTGCCTGCGATCGGGGTTCAGGTTCTGCCTCGCCGTTCCGGGCAACATGGCGATGATGATGCTGACATCACCTTCGGTCAACTTGTAGTCGCCCATCTCGGCGATTGGCTGATCAGGGTTTATCGGTTGAGGCGCAGGGGCCTGTGGCTCGGCAGGTTGCTGGCCCTGCGCGCTCGGTGGCGTCGCAGGCGGGGGCGTCTGAGCCGCCTGTCCGTAGGCGGCTGTCGAGAGAATCAACGAGACGAGGACAATAAAGGCACTTGGCAGTTGGCAGTTTTTCTTCATCAGGCTTCTTAGAATATCAGAACCGACAACAACAATAACTAACTCGGCGGATCCGCACAGGCCGAATCGTCGTGTCCTTCTAACAAGTTAGCCGCCTCGCAGTCCGTCTGCAACCCGTTTCAACATTTCATGTGACCGACATTTTCAGGAACTCGCCCGCCAGCTCTACGTGTAAGTCCTTAGAAGGAGTGAAAGAATGACGAAAAGGATACTGCTGTTATCTACCGTAATCAGCCTTTTCGGCACCGCCCTGCTGACGGCTCAGCCGGCCGCATTCTCCCGAGGCTATCTTGGTGTAAATCTGCGCGACGTTTCTTCGCAGGATGTTAAAGACCTGAAGCTGCCCAGGGAAGCCGGCGTTTACGTGGAGCGGGTTGCAGACGACAGTCCCGCCTCGCGGGCTGGTCTGGCCGCAAAGGACGTGGTTGTCGAGTACGCCGGAATGCCGGTCTGGAGCGTTCGCCAGCTCCAGCGGCTGGTGGCCGACACTCCGCCGGACCGGGAAGTCCAGATCGCGTTGATCCGAGGCGGCGAAAGGTTGCAGAAGACTGTGAAGATCGGCGAGTCGGACAGCCCCGTTTCGGAAAGCTGGGGCAACCTCGGTCGCAACTTCCGTTTTCAGATGCCGCGAATTCCCGAGATTGAGGACTTCGATCTTCAGGTCCAGCCCTTTGGGCGCAATCGCGGAGGCGTGGTAGTTGCTAGAAGACCCAGGTTGGGCATCCAGGGATCGGACCTGACGGATCAGATGGCTGAATTCCTGGGAGTCCCGAGTAAGGAGGGCGTGCTGGTCATGGAAGTGCGCGCCGACTCTCCCGCGGCCAAGGCCGGAATCAAGGCTGGCGACGTCATCGTCGCTGTGAACGGCAAAGCCGTCGACAGCATGTCGGAACTGAGCTCGGAAGTCCGAGACGGGGAACTGAGCGTGGACCTCGTTCGCGACAAGAAGCGCCAGTCGGTCAAGGTCACGATCGAGAGACCCAAGCCAAGAGACCGGAGTGACGCAGAGGAACCGGCCCGACTCTAATCGAACGGAGAATGCGGAATGCGGAATGCGGAATAGAAAAAAGGCTATCTCACCAGGTCTATCCCCTTTGCTCCTGGTGCCCGCCAGCGTCCTTCTATTCCGCATTCGGCATTCCGCGTTCCCGCAGTTCCGAGTTTACCCGCGTGCCTTCCAGCTCCCCCCACATCCGCAATGCGCAATCGGCAATCCGAAATCCCGCAATCCTACAAGGCGTGTAGGCATCTTCCACTGTTGCTGTGGAAAAACCAGTGGAAAACCATTTGAACGTCTCCCGGAGCCCTTTTCGCATCGCTGTTTCAGCGTTTTGCTTAATTCTTGTGCAGGCAGGTAAATCTTGATATCCCAATCACTTATGCGTAAGTGGCTCTCTCCGTTGGATGAATCCTGATGTTCCTCTGCGGCGATGCGACAGTTTCCCAGGGCCATTGAGTTTTTGCGGCGTGAAGCCGTGCCTGGACCGCGAGCTTGATGAGCTCCCGATGGTCCGTTCCCTCAAAGACTCTCCCCGCTATCTCAACCCGGTACACCATGTGATTATCCTCCTCCTGAGTTCAGAGTTTTCCGGTTCACGGTTTTCCGGTTCCTCTATGTGAACCGTGCAACCCTGAACCGTGAACCGTGTAACCCGGCTCCTTAGTATTTCCTCATCAGGCCGACCACCACACCCTGAATTCTGACCCGCTCCTCCGGGATAACAATCGCGCTCAGGCTCGGATTGGCCGGCTGCAGCCGAATCTGGGTGCCTTCCCGGTAGTATTTCTTCAGAGTCGCCGTTTCACCGTCGATGAGAGCCATGACGATCTCTCCGTTCTCGGCCCGGTCACGGTGCTCCAGCACCACATAGTCGCCGTCTTCGATGTGTTCCTCGATCATGGAGTCACCCTGCACCTTGAGCACATAGTTCGACGGTGTCGTGAGGAAGTGAGCGGGAACATCGATTTCTTCAGGGAACGGCACCGCTTCGATGGGACGGCCCGCCGCTACCCGGCCCAGCAGGGGAAGCGTGTTTCTCGCTCGTGTCTCTCTTTCAATCACCTGAATTGAACGGGCGTGCTTGTTGAGCCGCCGGATGAACCCGCGCTCTTCCAGTCCCTTCAGGTGCTTGTAGACTCCATTGAGCGAGGTCATCCCGAAGTGGTGAGCAATCTCCTCGAGCGTCGGCGAATAGCCGTGCTCATTCAGGAATTCGCTAATGAACTGCAGGACCTCGCTTTGTCTGCGGGTAACGGGCATCCATCGCTCCTTTTGAAACCAAGGTAGGTGAAGCAAAGGTGTAATGTCAAGTGAAAAATAGGTGAAGATACGGCAGGCCAGCTGTTCAGCTGGTCAGCCGGGTGGGTCGCCCTTCCGGCAGAGTCAAAATGTTACAGTGATTTCATGGAGAAAGAGGAAAGAGACCGGCTGATTCAGGAAGAGGAGAAGAAGATCCGCCGACTGCGGTTTCTGGTTGATCTCACAACCAATGTCCTGTATCAAGACTCGAGCCTGACGTTGGAAGAGGCAAGAGTCATGGTCCGGAATACGGAAAAAGCCATCCTTGCGATGTTTCCCGATAAGCAGCAAACCTTTGACATAGTCTTATTGCCCCGTTTTGAGCGAATTCTGCACGAACGCTGGGGTACGGGTCTGGATAGCATGATCCACTGAGTCCAGGTCATAGCGCATGCGAGCAGTCATTCAGCGGGTTGAAACGGCGTCGGTGTCGGTTCAAGGTCGGGTGGTTGGCCGGATTCAAAACGGCTTGCTCGTGCTTCTGGGCGTCGAAGAAGGAGATGGAGCGCCTGATCTTGCGTACATGCGGCGGAAAATCGTTCACCTCCGGGTATTCGAGGATGACGCAGGCCGGATGAACCGTTCCATTGTGGATATCCGCGGCGCTGTTCTCCTGGTTTCGCAGTTCACCTTGCTCGGAAATACCCGGCATGGCAATCGTCCGGATTTCACCAGGGCTGCGCCTCCAGCCGAAGCGCAGCAGCTCTACGAGGAGCTTGCATGCGCAATTCGAGGGGACGGTGTTCCTGTGGAATGCGGGGTCTTCCAGGCAATGATGAAAGTCGCGCTGGTGAATGACGGGCCCGTCACCGTGCTTCTGGATTCCCGTAAAGAGTACTGAGTTCCTTCTTCCTAACGTTCCGGGTCCCCGGTAATGGTTCGAAGCTCCCGCCCCTTGCCAAGTCCTTCCGGCAGATTCGGTGCGTAGGGGTTTTCCCGAAACAGCAAGTTGATGATACGGCTCTTCCTTCGGGCCGAGCGCAGCCAGCGATCCAGCTCCTGGTTAGTTTTTCCCTCGGTGAGTATCTGGCGGATTGATTCTTCAACGGTCTCAAGGGGCGGGACAGGCTGGTTGGAGCCCTGCATCTGGGGAAGTAAAGTCTGACGGTAGTATTCCTCGATTTCAGTCGGGAGGACGATGATGAAAGGCTTGAATCGGATTTCCACGAACTCGTTAACCGACAACTGCCGGCGGATCATCTGCCGGAATTCAGGTTCGGATATCTCCATCTGCCGCAGTTTGGAACGAAATGCCTCCAGATCCGGGAATTGTGACTGGTAGGCCTTTATCTGGTTTTCGACCTTTTCCTCGGTCACCTCGATGATCGGGGTCTGGGACGCTTCCATAGCGATGATCTTCTGCTCGATGAGCTGATCGAGAAGTGTCGAGTAGAACTTCTGTTTCCCGGCTTCGTCCTCCGGGACCTTCAGGTTTCGATACTGGGCAATCCAGCGGAGATCGGACAGCGTGATCACCTCGTCATCAACTGACGCGGCCACTTGATCGAGGGTGTTCGTCTGGGCTGGTAGCACGCTCGTGAGCAGGGCCAGAAAAACAGCGAGGTGGACATAGTGGACCAAAGACAGCAAGGGTCGGCAGGTATCCGTCCACGCTGTCCACCTTGTCCAGAATGTCCAATTAGTCGAAGTCATACTGTTTATCGCCGCTAGAATGGGTGTCCCAGCGTCAGGTGGAAGTTCCACTCGCGAAAGCCGACCTGAGCCGGCGGACTCGGGTTGTATCCGACGTCGAAGCGCACCGGGCCAACCGGAGTGTTGGCGCGCAACCCGAAGCCAATTGCGTTGCTGAACCCCGCCTGGGAGAAATCGGTGATGCTTCGGAAGACGTTGCCGGTGTCGTAGAACAGAGCTCCGGATAGGAGCCAGAACAGCGGGAACCTGAGCTCCAGGTTGCAAATGAACAGCGCATTTCCGCCGAGCGGAACCGGCCGGCCGTCGGGGTCAGGGACCCCGTTTTCATCCACGAGAATGATTTCCCCGGTTTCCGGATCACGAAGCAGTGGACCTGCCAGGTCTTGGGGCAACCCGCGCAAGGTTGTGGCGCCTCCCGCAAAGAAACGTTCGGATATGGGAACGGCGTTCTCGAGCTGCGGGTCTGCGGCAAACGGGAAAACGGTCCCGAGGCGCAGGGAGCCGACTAAGACCACGCCTTGACTGACTTCCCGGTAGTATTGGCCCTGGGTAAGAATCCGGAAGAACTGCCGTTCCGAGCCCAGCAGTTTCGTCGAAAGGAGAGCCTCGCCGCTCAGCAGGAATCCAGTTCGCGGATTGACAGCGTCGTCTCGCGAGTCGTTCAGGTACGACGCGGACATGCTGGACAGGCGAAGCCGTTCTTCCTCTCGAAAAAACTTCACGGAGGAGGCGAGCTCGGGGGGGACGGTAATCCGCACGTTCTGGAAATTGAGGCGAAAAAAGATAGACTCCCTTGCGGACAGTGCCCGTTCCGCCTGAGCGGCTGCCTGTATTCTGAAGGCGTCGAAGGGGCGTCCCTCGATGACCCGTCGGCCCTGCTCAATCTCCTCTCGAACCGACTTTTCGTTGTCGGCCAGCAGCGAGACTACGGTGGGGAGCTTCCAGCCAAGCACCCGGCCCAGCGTGTATGAAAGCGTGCCCCTCTGTCGCTGCCTGCCTCCTCGCAAAGCCAGAGAGAGCGTCCTGACCCGGCCGAGGAAATTCGAGTCACTGACCCCGAACGTCCCCCGGAAGCCCCCGTAGGAACTGTAACCGAGACCGTAGAGGAGGTTGAACCGCCGGGCTTCTTCCAGGTTGATGATGACGCTCTTTCGATTCGGATCCGAAAACGATGGGGCCTCACGCACATCCACCCGGTTGAAAACCGCCAGGTCTTGAAGGTTGCTTTCCGTCTGCAGAATCCGATCGAAGGACAGAGGATCTCCGGGTGCGATCTGTACCTCGCGCAGGATCGAAGACTTTCGTGTGTCGAGAAGCCCGGACACGATCACCTGCTCGACAAACGACTGGGGCCCTTCCTTTATAGTGTATCGGATCGCCACGTGGTTCTTCGCGCGGGGATAGGAAATATCATGCCGGAGATCCGTATCGCGGTATCCCAGGCCTTCATATGTTGCAACCAGATTGGAGCGATCCTGGGCAACCTGGTAGGGCGAAAATGGTTGGCCCGCCCGGGAGCCGACTTGCCTCAGCAGCACATCCCGCCCAACCCGCTGGTTCCCGGTAATCTCCACGCTATCGACGAAAAACTGAGGGCCTTCCTGGATCTTGAAGACAACTGTCAACTCACCCCGGCTTGGGAAGTCCGGCCGGGTCTCGGAATCGACCCGAACCTCCATGAATCCCCGTTGCTCGTAGAACGACTGAATTCTCTCCCTGTCCCTCTGGACCATCTCGTCGGTCAATCGGCCCCGTCTGAAAACGCCAGTCGGACGGATCCCGAGAATCTGAACCAGCCTCTCGGAAGGTATGGTGGCATTCCCTTCAAACCGCGGCGCCTCCAACTCCCATTTGCGGCCCTTTTCACCGCGGATGGTGAGCACTCGCTGGTCCTCCGGACCGGTCAGCTCGTGAGTCACTTCCGCGAGGAAATAGCCGTCCGAGTGGAAACTGTCCTCCAAGATCTGTGCACTGTCCTCCAGAAACGCCTCTCCAGCACCGGGCTCAGTAAAAAGCGGGAGATTCCGGACCTCTTTGCTTTGCGGGTCGAGGCCCTCAAACACGAGGCGTGTTTGCGTTCGCGGGACGATTCTGAGGGTTACGGAAACCGTATTTGCCGTCGGCTCGTAGACTGCTCCACCTCGCACATAGATATCCGGGTCGAGGAAGCCCTGGTAGGCCAGGTGCCGTTCGATTGCGAGAATGTCCTGATCCATCTGTTCCTCGGAATAGAATCCCCCCGGTCTGGTCTTGATGAGGCGCTGAATCTGGCTGATATCCAGATTGCCCTCGGTGTCAAAGTCCAGGCCGGAGACCTTGGCCCGCTCCCCTGATTCGACCTTGAAGGTCACATGCAGGAATCCGGCTTCTTCCCGGATTTCGAATTCAGGCTGAATTTTCACCCGGTAGTAGCCGTACCGCTGATAAGTTTGGACAAGCTGAGCGGTTGTTTCCTCCATGCGTTCGGCGGAGTACGGCTCTCCGGCGCGAAAACCCAGCTCTCGTCTCAGGATCTGTTCATCGACACCGAGATCGCCGTCGAAAGTCACCTCCTTGATGAAGTACCGACGGATCAAGATGACGGTGACGTGGATGGTGTTGCCCGCCTCCGGTTGCCATTCCAGATGAATGTCGTGAAAGAGCGCAGTCGAGTAAAGGCGCTGGATGGTGTTTTTGGCCTGAGCCTGGGAGTAAGGCTCGCCGTGGCGCAGCTCGATCAGTTTGGAAACGTCGTCGAGCGAAATGCGGCTCAGCGGTCCATCGGATTTGATCTCGACCTGGGTGACGATCTTGCCCTCCGGCGGGTCTTGGGCGTGGGTCGAGGCTGGCGCCAGACAAAGGACCAGGCACACAACCGAACAGAGCCAGAGGTGCGAGCGGGCGCTTGGTTCTCTGGTTTTCCAAATCGCCTGCCTTGAACAACGTCCGCTGTTAATCAAAATCGCTTTCTGAATTTGAAGTCAACAGCTAGTGATCCATCCTGTTCACGAGTGCCAATCGCGGTTAACCAGTCGGTCAACTTGTATTCAAGGGTCACGATTTGTCCCAGTTGGGGGTTTCCCAAGTCGGTGCTGTATGTGACCGTCAATCCCTTGTGCAGCTGTTTGCCGAGGGTAATACGAGCGGACGGGTCACGTCCAGTCTGTGAAAGAAAGGGGTCGATTGACAGCCGGTCGAACCCGAACAACCTGCTCGCCCGAGCCTCCACCTGTTCCCCGAGGCTCTTGCTCAGCAACGTCACCGCTCCCTGGACCGCCAGGTCCCCGACCTGGCTCTGGCTGGTTGGGGCTATCCCGAGCTCCTGTTGAGTCTGGCCCACCGCGATCAAGGTGACAATCGAAGCCGTTGGAAGAGGCGGGTCGGAGCGGAAGGACATTTTCAGCTGTTCAAGGGGGCCACGGAGCCCAACGGAGATCGTGTAGTCCTGGATGTCGGTCTCCGCTTCGAAGGCAAACACCGGCCGAGTCCGACGCGGGTTGTTGAACGTGACCGTGCCCCGAGTGACTTCATAATCATTATTTTCCAAGTGAAGCACTCCCTCGTCGACGGTGATCGTCCCCAGGATTACAGGGTCATCGAGCGTGCCGCGCAGGGTGAAGTCCCCGCTGGCCGTTACGTCGGCCAGATTGTTCGTGATCCGGATGCTCTGGTACGCCTCGACGTCGATGTTGAGGAGTGTCTGGCCTCCGCCCCGGTTGCCTTGGACGTCCTCCGGTCCGGATCCGGTGAATGCGAGGATCAGCTCGGCTATCGAAATTGTACGGGTATACTCGGCCGAACGGATGAAGACGACGCCGGACAAAAGCTGGGACGTCTGGCTCTTGACCGCGTCCAGGTCGAGATCGACGACCGAGTCGACGTCCGTCGGGTACTCGAGGCGCAAACCCTCACCCGAAATGTTCACCTGCCAACGGGTGGGGCGAAAACCCTCAAGAAACACCCCTCCCTCGGCCTGAACTCTTCCATAGGCCGTTCGAGCGGCGAATTCGTCGATGGACACCTGGTTGGCCGTGAACTTGAAGGAGCCTTCGGCGTCGAAAATCCCCGTTGGCAGGCTCGGGTGGGTCAGGAGGCCGTCCCTCAGACTGGCGGTCCCGACAACCCGGGGATGTGACAGTGTCCCGGCCACGATCGTATTCAGCTGGACTTGACCCGAAGAAGAGCCCTCCGACATGAATCCGCTGAGCAGCAGCAGATTCACGTTGCCGTCAATCTTCAAGTTTAGATTCCTCGGTTCCCGTACGTTCACCGAGCCTTCCACTTGAAGCTCGGTCTGAGGTCCGCGGAACGTCACGCGCGGAATCCGCAACAGCCCGGCGGTGTAAGAAAGGTTCACCGGTTGCGCGTTTTCAACCGAGTACTTTTCGACGGTCACGCTGACTCTTGCCAACGTCGCCTGACCAACCATGCTTCCGGGATCTTCCAGCGGCCCCTGGATGCGGGCATGCCCGTCGATAGTGCCGATCAGCTTGGGCAGATCCTGCCCGAGAAGGGCCAGATACGGCTCGACGGGTACCTGTTCGAGCTGCACGGTTGCGTCCACCAGGTAAGGCTTTTTCAAGCTCATCTCGCCCTGGAAATGGAAGGGCTTGCCCCTGAACCAGTTTTGCAGCTTGAAGTCGGCTCGATCGCCCCGCACCTGGGCGGTCAGCTCTACCCGCTCCAGTGAGTACTGATTCGTGATAGCGACCGCCGGGGATGAGACGTTCACATCAAAACTCGGGTTCTCGCGCGTTCCGGACCCTTTGATGGAGAAATTCAGCAGGCCGGAGACCTCTTTCCTTTTCTGCACGGCGCTGATTTGTCGGATCTGAAGGTTCCGGCCGCTCAGATCGCCTGCCAGGACCTTGGTTTGCAGGTTCAGAGCGAGCTCGCCTGCAATCTGGCCGCCCGCAAAGGAACCACGGATGTTCCGCAGCGCCACGTTGCGGCCCTCAAAACTGACCTCCGCGGTGACATCCTCCACTTTTTCTTCGTAGCCGGCGGCGCTGCTGACTCTCACTTCGCCTCCCCCTGCATACTGACCGCGGCTCTTTTCCTCGAAAGCGACCTGACCAAAAACACGCCCAGACAAGTCGAGATCGGGACGGAGAATCGGCAAGAAGCGCTCGATCGGGATATTCTCGACCCGGATCTGGGCCGCGTTCAAAACCTCAGATGTATCCTGCAGGCGGAGCTGTCCCGTAGCGGCGGCGCTGTAATCCGGTCCTGTCAGCTGGGCGTCGGTGAGTTCGAGAACCGCACGATTGACACGAACGCCACTGCGCAGCTTCCCCATCAGCCGGTCGAACATATGCACCTGGGCAGCGTCCACCTGCCCGCTGACTTCCGGCTGGTTGCCTTCTCCTGAAAGCCGAGCCTGTATTGCGACCGCGCCTGGCACGTCGACCTTGTACTCGCGAAGCGTTGGCTCTGGCGCCAGACCCATCGACTGCGCGATGGAGAGCAGCTCGTTGCCCTCCGACGATTTCACGTCGAAATCCAGCTTATATCGCCCTGCCAAGGTTACGTCGCCGCTGTAGCCGACCTCGCTCTTCGGGAGCGAAATGACCCCATCGGAGAAGTGAAACGTCTCGTTTCGGAGGGTAACCCGCGAGTTTCCGTAGAAAGCGACGGCCGTCTCGGCAGTCGTCGACTCCGCCGCAGTCGATTGCGTTGCGGTGACGACTTGGGCACCCGGCGCCTCCGTGTCCGAAAGGCCTGCAAACTCACCCCTGTAGAACCCTCGGCCCTGGCCCACCAAGTCGCGAACGTCGAGGCCCGGCCAGCTGAAGACCCCGCTGAAATGGCCGAGGCCGCGGGCTTTGACCTGCGGGACATCGAGCTGGGTGAGCAGAGGATAGATCCGAATGCCGCTCCCATCGACGTCGAAGCGGCTCTGCTTGTCTCTGTCCCAGCGGAGGACCCCGTTGGCGTTGACCGTTCCTCCGTGCAGGTTGGCCTGCAACCGATTGACCGTAACGCCGTCTCGCGTCAGGACGACGGACGACTGTACCCGGTAGAAGGGAAAGCCGGCGAAGTCCATGAAGCCGCTGTTGGCGGTCCCGGACCACGAGAAGCCTGAGCGGTCGCCACGGAAGACCCCCTGCATGCGGAACTGGCCTTCCTTCATGAACCGTCCGAAATCGGGGTTTCGAATCAGCGGAACATTGGCGTCGATATCGGTGTCAAAACGAAACGTGCGTCCCCGGAGGGTCGAGAACCGGCCGGAAACGCGGGCTGTGGCTTCGCGGCCGCGGACAACCACTCGCGGAAGGTCCAACTGATCGTCCAGCAGTACGTAGTCGACCTGCCCGGTGGTTTCGGACAGCCGGAACTCGTTGACCGCGACGGTCAGGTGTTCGAGTTGCAGGTTGCCGACGTATTTTTTCTGTCCGGTTTCGTCGAATCGCCACTCGCCGGCAAGCCCGCCGTCCTTGGTTTCGACATGAATGGGCCGGTCGTGGAAGAGAATTAGTCCGTCCCGGATGTACAGGCGTTTGATCGCGAGTCGGGTGATCGAGAATGGTTTTCCCGGTGCACGTTTGCGCCGCTCTGCGAACATGTTCGAAAAGTTGAGCCGGGTATTGGCTTCCTCGATGATAACTATGCGGGGCCGTACGAGGAGCAGGCTGTCCATGGACGCAGCCGGCTGAAACAGGCGGGTGATACGAAAATCAAGCACAATCCGATCGATCGATATCGCGGGGCGTGCCGGCTCGCTGAGACTGAAGATACGAAAGCCTCGGAGTTCGAATTCGGTCCGGAGCGGGCGGACATCGACCTCGCCGATCTCAACGCGCATGAAGAAGCGGTTCTCGAGGTACTTCTCGATTTCTGTTTGGGCGAGTCTATCGAGTCGCGGGCTCTCAAGGAAAACGAGGATGCTCAGTACCGCGATGACGAGAACGAGGAGCAGTACGCCGGCCGCAATTTTGAACCAACGGCGCATCCAGAAGACCCCTAAATGGCTGCAATAGGTAAATCTTAGCAGAAAAGCACCAGCGAGCAGTATTATTGACAAGAATTGAGTATGATGGTTATGATTTGTGACCCTTGGGAGATAGGATTCAGAGCACCAGTTCCGTGCGTAAATGCGATATTGAGATTTCCCTAGCCAGCGAGCTGCGCTATCTCGATGTGATACAGGGCGTGTCGGACAGCATCACGCGAATGCTGGAACTGGACGACGACACGCGGTATTGGGTCGGGATGTCAGTCCGAGAATCCGTCACGAATGCCATTCTTCACGGCAACAAGATGGATGAGGGCAAACGTGTTTGGGTTCGGTTCAACTTGGCCCCTGAAAGTCTGGTGATCTATGTCAGGGACGAGGGCGCGGGTTTTGATGAGTCCAAACTGCCCGACCCTTTGGATCCGAAGAATCTGCTCCGGCCGAGTGGCAGAGGGATTTTCTATATCCGAACTTTCATGGACGATGTTCGGTACACGATCCTGCCCGAGGGCGGGATGGAAGTGCGGATGGAGAAGCGAGTGAATCACAAAGTCAAAGGCGATCAAGAAGGAGAGGCAAATGCGAATTGATACTCGAACCGCCAATGGTGTAACCATCCTCGATGTTCACGGGAAAATAACGATCGGCGAAGGGAGTGCGGAGATCCGCAATCGAGTGCGCGATCTGCTGCAATCGGGCCGCAAGAACATCCTGCTCAATCTCAGCGATGTGAGTTACGTCGACAGCTCGGGCATTGGCGAGTTGGTCAGCTGTTACACCACGGTGGCCAACCAGGGCGGGCACCTGAAACTGCTTGGCCTCACCCGCAAGGTGCAGGAGCTCTTGGCCATCACGAAGCTTCTGACCGTTTTCGAAAGCTACGAAGACGAAAAGAAAGCCATCGCAAGTTACTAGTCCGCCTCCGCAGACTTCCCGACGCGGCGCTCTCAGGGGTGCCGCGTCTCCCGTCTCCGACTGACCGGCGAATACGTTCGTCGGCGAAACCATCGAAAGAAGGGCTGACACGTGGCCCGAGACAATCTCTACGTCGTCGAAGGCGACCGCAAAGTCCCGTTCCTTCGTGGCATGGTGACCCATTCCCTCCTCGAGCGCGGGCTGACGTTCGAGGAGGCCTACGAGACGGCCCGAGAGGTCCGAGCCCGGATCCGGCGCCGCAAAACGATTACCAAGGCGGAGTTGAGCAAAGTCGTACGCTCGGTTGTGGAGAAGCGGTTCGGCAAAGGCTATCTCAACAACTTCTCCACGCCTCCCCTACCCGCGCGACCGGCTATCCTTGTAACAGGTCAGCACCAGGACTTCCCGTTCAGCAAGGGAATCCTGTCGCAGTCGCTCCAGGCTTCCGGCCTGGAACCTTCGTCAGCCTACGAGGTCGCCCGACACATCGAGGATCAGCTCCAGAAGAAAGGCACCGCCAAAATAAGCAGCGATAAGCTGCGACGGGTGATTTACCTGACGATCCTTGAGAACTACGACGAACGGTTTGCCGAGCGATATCTGCTGTGGCGCTACCTGAAGTCACCCGACCGGCCCCTTGTCATACTGTTCGGCGGCGCCACGGGAACCGGAAAAACCACCGTTGCCGGCGAGGTGGCGCACCGGCTTGGAGTCGGCCGGATCCTGGCCACCGACACCATCCGCCAGATCATGCGTACCATGTTCTCGAAAGATCTGCTGCCCGCGATTCACTACTCGTCGTACGAGGCGTGGAAGGAGCGCGAGGGTTTAGGCGAGGATAGAGCCGAAGCGGCGGTGGAGGCGTTCCGTGAGCAGTCCGGTCGAGTGCTGGTCGGTGTCCGCGCAATGCTGGAAAGGGCGATTCACGAGAATTTCAGCATCGTGATCGAAGGAGTTCACCTCGTCCCCGGTTTGATGGAACTCGATGAGTTCGTTGATCGGGCCTACATCCTGCCGCTGGTCATCTCCACGCTGAATAAGGAGGCTTACCTGGCCCGGTTCCCGATCCGACAGCGGGAGGCGGAGAATCGTTCCTCTGAACGGTATCGCCAGAACTTCCCGTATATTCTCGAGATCCAGAACTACATTCTCGAGATGGCAGAGCACTACGAAATCCCGATCGTCGAAAACGTGAATCTCGACCAGACGGTCTCGTCGATCCTGAGCGTCATCACAAACGCGCTCCGTGAAAAAGTGCACCTCACCGGGGAAGACCT
The DNA here is from genome assembly GCA_964421755.1 of uncultured Acidobacteriota bacterium. Classification (GTDB taxonomy): domain Bacteria; phylum Acidobacteriota; class UBA6911; order RPQK01; family RPQK01; genus CAVUUN01. Next base: position 33,848 of record CAYQYP010000368.1, on the reverse strand, counting down.
GCGGTCGCGGGTGCTCTGAAGCAGCGGGCAGCGGGCAGAAGGCAGCAGGCAGCGGGCAGAAGGCAGCAGGCAGCCAAGGCAAGCAAAGGGCAACGCCGGCTTCGTGCTGCTGCCCGCTGCCTTCTGCCCGCTGCCCGCTGATTATGTGATGTGCTTCGAGATGTCGTTGAAGATGACGATGCCCATGAGCAGGATCAGGAAGATGAAGCCGATCTGAAAGATCCGTTCCTTCACCCGCATGCTCAGGTCTCGCCGCATTAAGCCTTCGATCGCCAGCAGTGCAATCACCCCGCCATCGAGAATTGGAATGGGAAGCAGGTTGAAGATCCCCAATTGCAGGGAGATGATCGCCATCAGGCTCATCAGGGCGATCGCCCCTTCTTTGGCAGCGAGCCCCGAATAGCGGGCAATTTCAATAGGCCCGGACATGGTGCGCAGCGAAGTCCGGCCGGTGAGGATGCGGCCAAGGACCTCGAAAGTCAGTACCGTGACCCGATAGTTGTGCTCGACGGATTTCCTGCCGGCTTCAATGAGCCCGTACCGTTCCGTGTGCGTGGCTATATGCAGGGAGATCCCGACGCGATGCTGCTGTCCCATCTGGACCGGCGTGATGGTCCTCTCGAAGACTTCGTTGCCCCGGCTTACCTTGAACTGCAGCGGCTTGCCCTTCTGACTGGTGATCAAGTGGGTGATTTCGATCGCGTCGCGTGCCGTTTTGCCGGCAGCCGACACTTCGACGATGGTGTCGCCGGCTCTCAGCCCCGCCTTTTCGGCCGGAGCACCGGGTTCCACCTGCCTGATGACGTAAGGGATGAAGGGCGCGACCCCAAGCGTGCCTACCTCGGACTCCTTGCTCGTGTCCGGCGTGACTTCCGTTTCAATTGTCTGGCCGTTCCTCTGAAGAGTCACGTCGACGGGGTGATCCGCGTTCTTCGCGATAGCCAGCTGAAGTTCGCGCCAAGTCGGTGTCTTCTCTCCGTCGACCGTCAGGATCTTGTCGTTCAGCTGAATCCCCGCCTTGGCGGCCGCAGAGTCAGGTATGATGCGGCCCACCACCGGGGCGCGGCTGACCTGGTCTTCGACCTCGACGCCGGTCATGTAGTAACCCCAGCTCAAAACGATTGCCAACCCGATATTCATGACCGGTCCGGCAACCGCTACCGCGAAACGATGGTGTTTAGGCCTGGACAGGAATTCGTCCGGCGTTCCGCTCAGCTCATCTTCGTAATTCTCGCCGGCCATCTTGACGTACCCACCCAGCGGCAGCGCGCTGATGCGGTAGTCTGTCTCACCCCGCTTGAAGCCGACCAGCCGGGGACCGAACCCGAGGGAAAAAACGTCCACCCGAATCCCCAGCCATTTGGCCATGAGGTAATGTCCCAATTCATGTACGAAGATCATCACCCCGAGGACGAATATGAAAGCAATCAGGCTGCGTCCAATTTCATTCAGGATATCCAAATGTTCTCTGCCTCCGAAAAAGTCAATTCTCTGTTCTCATTAGACGGCTTGTCAAACACCCGAGTTTCAGAAAGTTTGGGGAACTGACCCGAATGCACTGCGCACTGCCACTGCGCACTGACAACTGACGACTGACGACTGACAACTGACGACTGAACCGCTGGCCACTCAAAGCGGCACGACGTCCGGCCAACCGGGCCGAAAAGCGGCGGATTCTGAACCGCGAATCCGCCCTACGACCGCTCGGTTTCGCATGACAAGCAGTCGTAGGGCGGATTCGCGGTTCAGAATCCGCCGCTTTTCGGCCCGGTTGGCTCGCTCATACTCGGTTTCTCACCACTTTCAGGCTCGACTCCCGCGCATGTGCTCGGGCTTCCGCGTCAACCGACAGCACTGCTTCGAGGTCCGTCAACTCGACTGTTTGATGTTTTTCCAGCACGCGTTCAATTATCCGGGGGATGTCCGTAAAGCGGATCCGCCCCTTGAGGAAGCAATCGACCGCAACTTCGTTGGCCGCGTTCATGGCGGCGGGACAACTCCGGCCTGACTCGAGCGCTTGGTAGGCGAGACGCAGGCAGGGGAATCGCGAGGCGTCGGGAGGGTAGAACTCGAGAGACATGCGGCTCAAATCCAGGCGTGGCAGGTTCGATTCCCACCGCGCCGGATAAGACAGCGCGTAAAGGATCGCCGACCGCATGTCGGTAATGCTCAACTGCGCCATTACGCTGCCGTCCACGAATTCGACCATCGAGTGCACGGTGGATTGCGGGTGGATCACGACGGAAATCCGATCGCCCGCGACACCGAACAGGTGATGAGCCTCGATAACCTCCAGCCCCTTGTTCATCAGAGTCGCCGAATCGACGGTGATCTTCCGTCCCATCCTCCACGTAGGATGGTTCAGCGCGTCCTCCACGGTCACCCGCTCCAACTGACTCTCGGAGAAACCAAAGAAAGGCCCGCCCGACGCCGTCAGAACCAGTCTTCCAACCTCGCGTGTCTGCCCGCTGGCGAGGCATTGATGAAGTGCCACGTGCTCGCTGTCGACAGGCAAAAGACTGACACCCTTTCGCCGGACCGCCGACATCACCAGGTCCCCGGCCATAACCAGCGTTTCCTTGTTGGCCAGGGCGATTGCTTTACCCTGCTCGATCGCCTGGTAGGTGGGGACCAGACCGGCCGCGCCGGAGATCCCCGCGATGACCGCGTCCGTGTCCGGGTGAGTTGCTGCCTCAACGACTCCCTGAAGCCCGCCGACGACCCGGATTCCGTTCAGGCGGCCGGCCAGACACGAGTACGATGCTTCGTCGCAGACCGCAACGAGTTTTGGCCGGTAACGTGCCGCTTGCTCGCACAGCGCCTCGACATTGCTGTGCGCTGCCAACGCAACCACGCGAAAGCGATCGGGGAATTGATCCACGAGGTTCAATGCGCTTTTACCGATCGAGCCCGTTGAACCCAAGATAGAGAGTCGTTTCATGGGAGACTACCCGGAAGGAATAACGATATCAGGTAGTACGTCGGATAGGCAAAAAGCAGGCTGTCGATCCGATCGAGCACGCCTCCGTGTCCGGGAATCAGTCCCGAGCTGTCCTTTATCCCTGCCCCACGTTTGAGAACCGATTCGAACAGATCACCGAGCGTCGAGAAGAAGCCGAGGAGAACCCCCGTCGCAATGGCGGTCGCGACCGGCCAGTGCGGTAGATAAAACCGGGCGAAGATCAGGACGGTAACGGTTGAACCTGCCAGACCGGCTATGTAGCCCTCCAGCGACTTGTTCGGGCTGATTCCGGGAGTGATCTTGTGCTTCCCGAAAGCCTTGCCCGCAAAGTATGCGGCGGCGTCAGCGACCCAGATGGCGAGCAGAACGAGCAGCACTTCCCGCGGGCTCCTGCTCTGAAAGGCTGCGAGGATTGCGAGGGGAATGCCGATGTACAGGATTCCCATCAGGTTGCCGGAAGCCGAGGCAAAGCCAATCTTCATGTCTTTGGTTGCAGCCACAGCCCATGTCAGCGTCCCAAAAGAAGCGAGGACGAGGAAGGGCACGAGCAACTCGGGCCTGTACACCCACACCCAGGACATTCCCGCACCCAGAGCGTACGTCAGCCAGTACCCGGTCGACCCCCAGCTGGCAACGATCTTCAGGTATTCACCCATTGCCAGTATGAGAACCAGGTTCGTCAGGATCAGGAACAGGTAGGACGGCAGGAAGAAAACGGCAGCGAGAACCAGGGGTATCAAAACCGCCGACATCAAGATGCGGACAATCATCGCGCGTGTGCAGCCTGTGGCCTGATTCCCCCATAGCGTCGTTCGCGTTTCTGAAAATTCGCGATCGCCTCGAGCAGATGCACCGCACGGAAATCAGGCCAGAAGGTATCCGTGACATAGATTTCGGCATAGGCGATCTGCCACAGCAGGAAGTTACTGACCCTGAGCTCGCCGCTGGTTCGAATCATCAGATCGGGGTCGGGTACCTGCCGGGTGTAGAGATGCTCGGCAATATCCCCTTCAGTAACAGGCCCATGGATGCCCCTGCGCAGAAGGTCGTTGAACGCGTCAACCAGCTCCAAGCGACCGCTGTAGTTCAGGGCAATCAGCAGCTGCATGCCGGAATTGCCGCTGGTTGCGTTCTCTGCGTACTCCAGCTCGCGCTTGACCGAGGGGGACAGATCCTGAATGCGTCCGATGGCGCGAAACCTGATGTTGTTCCGGTTGATGGCGTCCAATTCCTTTCGGATGTATTCCTTCAGCAGACGCATCAGCGTTCCGACTTCAGTTGCGGGGCGTTTCCAGTTCTCGGCCGAAAAAGCATAGAGAGTAAGTACGGGGATGTGCAGCCGGGCGCTCGTTTCGATTACCGCTCTGACCGACTCGGTCCCCGCACGGTGTCCGGCGACTCGCGGCAGCCTCCGCTGAGCCGCCCAGCGACCGTTTCCGTCCATGATGATGGCGATGTGCTGAGGCAGTCTGGTTGGGTCGAGACTATGAATCAGTTGCGCCTCTGCGCTCGAGGGCGGAAAGGTGCCCTCGACATCTGAAAACAGGCCGCTCATCGTGGTTGTAACTCTATCATAGTGTCGAACCGGCGGACAGGCGCGTCTTCGGCTTGCCGTACCATACTTTAGCGAGATACAACCCCTCGGGCGGAGCGGTCACCCCGGCCTGCCGTCGGTCGCCGGATTCGAGGATCCGACCGATGTCCGCAACCTGGCGCTTTCCGGTGCCCACCTCGATCAGGGTGCCGGCCATATTCCTGACCATATGGTGTAAGAACCCGTCCGCCTCCACCTCGTATCGGATTTCCGTGCCTCGCTTCCTGACCTGTGAGCGAAAGACGGTGCGATGGCGATCCTTCACCGTGGTCGTGGACGCGGCAAAAGCCGTGAAATCGTGGTGGCCTTCGAACAGCCGGGCGGCGGCATCCATGGCCCCCACATCGAGCTTCGGGAATATATGGCAGACCAGCCCTTTCAGGAAAGGAGACAGCACCTGGTCGTTCACGATCCGGTAAACGTACCGCTTCTTCACCGCATCTTTCTGAGCGTGGAAGACGAGAGATACTCGGGCAAGCCGCTTAACCCGGATATCGGCCGGGAGCACCCCGTTCAGTGCTCGTTGAAGACGCCTCGCCGGCATTGAACTTTCGAGCCGGAGATGAGCCACCTGTTCGAGCGCATGAACGCCGGCGTCGGTCCGCCCAGCGCCGACGACCGAGGCCGTTTCCCCGGTCACGCGGGTGACCGCTTCCTTCAACGTTTGCTGGACTGTCTTACGGTCCTTCTGGATCTGCCACCCCGAGAATCGGGTCCCCAGGTACTGGATCGTCAGCTTGTATTTGACCATTTCCTTCGAGTAGTCAGCAGTTCCGGAGCCATGCTAGAATACGCAGCTTAGAGGACCGATTGTATCAGGAGAGACGACTATGTCCGGTCATTCAAAATGGCATTCAATTAAGCATAAGAAAGCGGCGGCGGATTCGAAGCGTGGGAAGATCTTCACCAAGCTGATCAAGGAAATGAGCGTAGCGGCGCGCATCGGCGGGGGCGATGTCGACTCCAACCCGAGGCTGAGAACTGCCGTGGCGGCTGCCAAGGCCGTAAACATGCCGCTTGACAACATCAAACGCGCCATCATGAAGGGGACGGGCGAACTGCCTGGCCAAAGCTACGAGTCCGTGACCTATGAAGGGTACGGGCCCGGAGGCGCGGCCGTGCTTGTCGAATGCCTGACGGACAACAAGAACCGGACAGTCGCCGAGATCCGTCACCATTTCTCAAAACATGGCGGGAATCTCGCAGAGACAGGCGCAGTTCAGTGGATGTTCGAACGAAAAGGTTATCTGACGGTTTCCAAAGAGAGCGCCTCGGAAGACAAGCTTTTGGAACTGGCACTCGATGCGGGTGCCGATGACCTGAAGAGCGAAGGCGAGTCGTTCGAAATCTATACTTCTTTTGAGTCCTTCGAAACAGTCAAAGCGGCAATCTTGAACGCGGGGATCGAGCCGGAATCGGGCGAAATCACCATGATCCCGACTAACGGTGTCCGCCTCGAGGGGAAGAAAGCCGAACAGATGTTGAAGTTGATGGAAGTGTTGGAAGACCACGAAGACGTTCAAAACGTCTACGCGAACTTCGACATCGACGAGTCCGAGATGGAAGCCATCGCGAACGCCTAGCCGGCATCATGATCATAGTGGGCATAGACCCTGGAAGCCGTAACACGGGCTACGGCGTCATTTCGGTGGAGGGGAACCGCTGTACCTGCCTGCACTTCGGTGCCATCCACACGGCTAAAGGCGAATTCGCTGACCGCCTGAAAGAGATCTACTCCGGCCTGAGTGACGTGTTTGCCCGCTTTACTCCCTCGGCAGTCGCGGTCGAAGAGATCTTCCACGCGGTCAATCCCCACAGCGCGCTCATGCTTGGGCAGTCGCGCGGCGTCGTGTTGCTGGTCGCCGCCCAGCATGGCCTCCCGATTGCGGAGTACACGGCGTTGCAGATCAAGAAGGCAGTGGTGGGCTATGGAAAGGCGGACAAACTACAGGTCCAGATGATGGTCCGCCGCCTGTTGAACCTGAAGGACAAGCCGGAACCGCTGGATGCTTCCGATGCGCTGGCAATCGCCCTCTGTCACGCTTTCAACAGACCGCCAAGCCAGCGTAGCCGACGACCCTCTGGTTATCCCCCGTCACCTGTCCCGAGTGGGAATGCCGGATAAGCGTCGCCCGTCTCGCACCGAGCACCAGGGCTGCTTCGAGCGCGACGATGGCTGGCCCGTACCCGCACATCGAGATATCGTTCCTGCAAACCACCTCATAGAGACCCGAGCTGTCCATCGCGAGCATTTGATCGATTGCCAACTGGTCCTTGGCCTCGGTCACCGCGGCCGATTCGAAATGATTCATGTCCGAACTCGCCACTATCATCACCGGCTCCGATAGCTCCGAAAGAACCTGCCCGATAGCTCGTCCAAGGCTAACCAGGGTCTCCAGTTTACCTGTCCCAATGCAGATCGGCACAAACGAGAAGGAGTCACCGAGAAGATGCTGCAGAAAGGGGATCTGGACCTCGAGTGAGTGCTCACGAGAGTGGGCTGTCGGGCTTTCCTGCAGTCCTGGACAGGCGCCGAGCAGCTCGGAAGCCAGGGCGTCGTCGATCCGTGCGACTCCCAGGGGAGTTTCCCATCCGCCTTCCGAAGAGATGGCCAGGGCACTCCCAAGGCCAGTGTGGTTGGGTCCAAGAATGACGAAGCGGTTCGGCAGGCGAACGGCTCTGTACACCGCCGCGGCGGTTTCACCCGAATACGGATAACCGGCGTGAGGAACCACGACTGCCCTGGCTTCGATGGGTTCGTCGGTCGGGCGGAGGTGTGTCTGTAAGAACCTTGTCAGCTGGGCAGGATCCGCCGGGTAGAAAAGACCCGAAACGGCTGGTTTACGTATCATTACGGTAACCCACCTTGTTCTTGTGCATCGTGGTGGCCTGACCGATAATTCATCTTACCATGCGTACAAAACTGTTACTCCCGCTGTTGTCCGCGACCTTGATGATGCTCTCGTGCGGGACGGCTGAGAAGCCGGCGACGCGCACTGAGACCGAGAAGGTGCCACAGGTCCAGCCCGAACCTAAACCCCAGGGGACTCCCCACGCGGTTTTCGTAACGGACAAGGGGAAAATCGTAATCAAGCTACTGCCTGACATCGCGCCCAAAACCGTCGAGGCGATCATCGGACTGGTCAAATCAGGCTTCTACGTGAAGACCAAGTTCCACCGGGTCATGCCGGGGACCATGATCCAGGGAGGTGACCCGAATTCCAAGGACAACGACCCGTACAACGACGGCCAGGGCAACAGCGGCAACATGCTGCCCGCGGAATTCAGCTCGCGAAAATTCGACCGCGGTGTGGTCGCCATGGCCCGCCAGGAATCGGATCCTGACTCCGCCAGCTCGCAGTTCTTTATCGTCCTCAAGAGGATGTCCCACTGGGACAAACAGTACACGGTCTTTGGTGAGGTGGTCGAGGGTCTGGACGTTGTGGAGAAGATCTCGCGGGCCAAGCTTTCAAAAGAGCCGCGCCTGAAAAGCTGGCCTGTCGAAAACATCCGCATCCGCGACACCAGCATCGATTATCGGTAAGACAGACGGGGAGACAGGGAGACAGGGAGAGGGGGAGACAGGGAGACAGGGAGACGGGGAGACAGGGAGACAGGGAGACGGGGAGACAGGGAGACGGGGAGACAGGGAGACATCCTTTCCTGGAGCGCGGACGTCCCGTCCGCACTGGGATCGCGGGCATCCTGCCCGCGCGCCGGGCGTCCCGCCCGGCGTTAAGCTTTGATGAAATTGTTATCTTTGCGGCGGGCAAGATGCCCGCCGCGCGGACGGGACGTCCGCGAACCCAGTGCGGACGAGACGTCCGCGCTCCAAGAATGGAGGGCCCGCGCTCCAAGACTCGTGTCCTTGTCTCCCCCCTCCCCCCCTCCCCCCTCTCCTTGTACCCCCCTCGCTCTTCTCGTAAAGTGGATCTTGTTATGACAAACAAAGTGAATCGCCGCCATTTCCTGAAGTCGACCGCGGTTACCGCCGGCCTCGCCGGATTGCCGCTGCACGCCGCAGACACGATCCCGAGGCGCGTGCTCGGAAAAACAGGGGCGCAGGTGTCCATTCTCGCTTTCGGAGGGGGGAGCCGTTTTCTCGCCTACGAGGACGAGGCGGTCGCTCTCCGTGTGCTGAACGAGGCAATCGACGGCGGAATCAATTACCTGGACACCGCCTTTGGCTACGGGAACGGGAAGAGTGAAGAACGCTATGGGAAGGTGTTGAAGACCCGGCGAAAGGAAGTCTTCCTGGCTACAAAGATCAGCAACGATCGCACATACGACTATGCCATGCGCCAGATCGAGGAGAGCCTCAAGCGCCTGCAGACCGACCGGGTGGATCTCGTCCACATCCACAGCCTGCAGGACCTGGCGGATCTCGAGAAAATCGAGGCGGGTGTGCTGAAGGCCGTCTACCGGATGCGCGACGAGAAGATGGCACGGTTCGTTGGCATGACGTGTCACGCGGAAGCCGCAGCTCTCAAGACGGCCATCGAACGCCACGACCTGGATTGCGTCCAGATGGCACTCAATGCTGCCACAACCTCCGGCTATGCCACGTCCTTCGAGAAGGTGGCATTGCCCGCCGCCAAGACGAAAAACCTCGGCGTTATCGCGATGAAGATCGCGGGACAGGAGAAACTGGTCGGAACCGGGATGGGTCGTGCGTCCATGGCCGACCTGCTCCGTTACTCGATGAGTCTCCCGGTCGCTACCTGCGTGGTCGGTATGCCGAAGATCGAGCACCTGAGGGAAAACATCGCAATAGCGAAGGGTTTCAAGCCCATGGATGAGACCGAGAAGAGGCGTATCCAGACTGCCGTCGAGTCGACCAGGGCGTCTCTGGACAGCTTCTTCCTGCACCACGCGGACGCTTGAGATTGCGGATTTCGGATTTCGGATTGCAGATTAATCGAGGCGACGCCAAAACGAGGGGACGCGGATGCGCAATCCGCGTCTCTCCTAGGCAGCGGTATACTGCCCGACCCGGACGCGGGCTGGGCGGACCAGTTGATCGCCCAGCCGGTATCCCTTCTGCACCACGTCGATCACCAGATGGTCCATTTCCGGCTTGTCGACGGCGATCACACCCACCGCCTCGGCCTGGTGAGGATCGAACGGCTCGTTGATCGGGTCTATGGGCTCCACACCATGCGCTTTCAGCTGGCCGAGGAAGAGGTCGATGCTCAAACGGAGCCCTTCCTTGAGTGATGAAAGATCGGCGGACGCGAGCAGCGCCCGCTCCAGATTGTCCACGACTTCCAGGAAGCTCAGGAGCACCTTCTGCTTCTCCCGTTCCAATCGCCTTTCCGTGTCTCGGGCGAGCCGTTCCCGAAATGCCTCGTTCTCCTCGTCGAGTTTCTTGATCTTGTCCTTGAGGCGCTGCTCAGCCAACTCGGTGCGAGTTTTCAGCTCCTCGATGAAGCTCGGATACTTCTTCTCGGGAATCGGCGCACGGTCGAGCGCCCCTTCGTCGTTGACCCAAAAACGTCGATCGTCCACCTGAAAACCCTGTGTTTCCTTCGGATCCATAGTAGTTATTTACGGGAATTTTGCGAATTTCAGGGACACGAAACTAATTCTTACGCTTTCTTAGCGCTTGGGGTAACGGGCTGAGAATATAAGTATCATGTCCCGGAAATTTTCAGACCATGCGGTGCCCGAGCAACCGTTCGATTCGTTTCTCCATCGGCGGATGCGTACTGAACAGCGACATCAACGCCTGCCCGCTGAAAGGCTTCACGATGAACATGTGCGAAGTGGCCGGGTTGGCGTCCATCGGGATCCGCTTGTTGCCTTCGTGGAGCTTTCGAAGCGCGTTTGCCAGCCCGTAGGGATTGCCGGTAAAGTGCGCCCCGGTTGCATCGGCTCCGTATTCTCGGCTTCGGCTGATCGCCATTTGGATCAGCATAGCGCCTATGGGAGCCAAAATAAGCATGAGAATCCCGCCCAAGGCGCCGCCGCGGTTGTCATCGTCACGGCCGCCCATGGGAAAGAAGATCGCCATTCGGGCCAGCATCATGATGGCGCCGGCCATCGTTGCGGCGATCGAGCTGATCAGGATGTCACGGTTTTTCACGTGTGCCAGCTCGTGCGCAATGACGCCTTCAAGCTCCTCGCGGTTCAAGAGTTTTAGGATCCCTTCGGTGACTGCCACTGCCGCGTGCTTCGGATTGCGTCCCGTTGCGAATGCATTCGGCGTCATCGTCGGGATGATGTAGACCCGGGGAATCGGGATTCCGGCCCTGGAGCAGAGATATTCGACGCTGCGGAAGAGATCCGGCGCCTGCTCCCGGGTGACTTGCTTGGCGCCGTACATCGCCAGCGCAATCTTATCGGAGAAAAAATAACTGACGAAATTCATCAGGGCGGCGACACCCAGAGCCAGAACCAGACCTTGGGATCCGCCAAGAAGTTCACCGATGACCAGGATCAGTCCGGTCATCAGACCCAAGAGCAATGCTGTCTTCGCGTAATTACCCATCGATTTTGTCCTGAAGCCTCTCTATTTTACCACCGCGCTTTCCAGCCTGCGGGGATATCGCTCATATAAGACCGCGGAAGTCCCCGGTCAAGGGTCGAGCTGACTTGCCTTTCCAAAAACCGGATCATATAAGTTGAGCGTGGCATTATAAACCTCTGCTCAAGGCGCCGAGGGGGTGAGCTGGTCAGCCAGTCAGCAGGTCAGCTCGTCAGCCGGTTAGCCGGTCAGCAGGGTTCAGCTGGAGAAGGAGCTTTCGAGGATGGACATAAACCGGTTTACGGAAAAGGCTCGCGAAGGTCTGGCCTCAGCCCAGACGATAGCGGCCAGAAATGGTCACCAGCAGGTCGATGTCGAGCACCTGCTGCTCGCCCTGCTGGAGCAGGAGCGGGGATTGGCCGGTTCAATATTGAACAAGGCAGAAGTCGACCCGGCCAGACTGGCGGATCAGCTTCAGAAGGAGCTGAATCGTCTTCCCAAGATCTCAGGAAGCGGCGGCGCGATGGATCAGATTTACATCACGCCCCGTCTGAATACCTTACTTATCCAGGCCGAGGACGAAGCACGCAAGCTCAAGGACGAGTTCATCTCGGTCGAGCACCTGCTACTCGCGATCACCGACGACAAGGGGAGTGCCGGCCAGCTTTTCAGGGAGTATCGAATCACCCGTGAGCGGTTGATGCAGGCCTTGCGCGAGGTGCGGGGCAACCAACGGGTCGTCTCCCAAAACCCAGAAGCGACGTACGAAGCACTGGAAAGGTACGGCCGGGATTTGACCCAATTGGCGGGCAAGGGAAAACTGGACCCGGTTATCGGGCGCGATGAGGAGATTCGGCGCGTCATCCAGGTGCTGTCGCGTCGGACCAAGAACAACCCGGTCCTCATCGGCGACCCTGGGGTCGGTAAGACCGCGATCGTCGAGGGCCTCGCGCAGCGGATCCTGCGCAAAGACGTCCCTGAAGGCTTGAAGAACAAACGGATCGTCGCCCTGGACATGGGTTCCCTGCTTGCGGGCGCGAAGTACCGCGGTGAGTTCGAGGAGAGACTGAAGGCGGTGCTGAAAGAGGTGCAGGACTCCCAGGGAGAGGTGGTCCTGTTCATCGACGAGTTGCACACGGTGGTTGGAGCAGGCCGGGCGGAAGGCGCGATGGATGCCGGCAACCTTCTAAAACCGATGCTGGCCCGCGGCGAGTTGCACTGCATCGGGGCGACAACCCTGGACGAGTACCGCAAGCACATTGAGAAGGACGCGGCTCTCGAGCGGCGCTTCCAGCCGGTGCTGGTGGACCAGCCAACCGTTGAGGACACCATCTCGATCCTGCGCGGTCTGAAGGAACGATATGAAGTGCATCACGGCGTCCGCATCAAGGACTCAGCCCTTGTCGCCGCGGCGGTCCTTTCGAATCGGTACATCACGGACCGCTTTCTGCCGGACAAGGCGATCGACTTAGTGGATGAGTCCGCCGCCAAGCTTCGGACGGAAATCGATTCGATGCCGTCCGAGCTGGACGAAATCACCAGACGTGTCATGCAGCTTGAAATTGAGAAGCAGGCTCTGAAGAAAGAGACGGATGAAGCGTCACGGCAGCGACTTGCGAAACTGGAGAAGGAGTTGGCCGATCTGAAAGGCCAGGCTGACGCTCTGCGGGCGCAGTGGCAGGCCGAGAAGGACACGGTTCAGAAGCTGCGGGACCTCCGGCAGCAGATCGAAGAAACGAAGCTCGAGATCGAACGTGCCGAGCGGGATTACGACCTGAACAAGGCGGCCGAGTTGAAATACGGGCAACTTGCCGAGCTCGAGCGGCGCCTGAAAGCCGAGATGACCATGCTCGAGCAGAAGCAGGGCGCTGGACGACTGCTCAAGGAGGAGGTTGACGACGAGGACATAGCCGAAGTAGTGAGTCGTTGGACAGGCGTCCCGGTTTCCAAGCTCCTCGAAGGCGAGGTGCAGAAGCTGCTTCACCTCGAGGAGGAGCTGCACCGTCGCGTGGTCGGCCAGGACGAGGCCGTCCAGGCGGTCTCGGAAGCAGTGCTGCGGGCTCGGTCAGGGCTGAAGGATCCCAACCGCCCGATCGGCAGCTTCATCTTCCTCGGGCCGACCGGTGTGGGGAAGACAGAACTCGCACGAGCCTTGGCGACGACCCTGTTCGACGACGAACACAACATGATCCGGATTGACATGTCCGAGTACCAGGAAAAACACACGGTCGCCAGGCTGATAGGTGCGCCGCCTGGCTACGTCGGCTTCGAAGAGGGAGGACAATTAACCGAGGCGGTCCGACGGCATCCCTATTCCGTCATTTTGTTCGACGAAATCGAGAAGGCGCACTACGACGTCTTCAACGTCCTGCTGCAGATCCTTGATGACGGGCGACTAACCGACGGGCAGGGTCGTACGGTCGATTTCAAGAACACCATCGTGATCATGACCTCGAACATCGGCAGCAACCGGATTCTGGAGTACCGGGGCGACTTCGAGTCCGAGCAGTACGATCGGATGAAGGAAGCGGTGCTGGACGAAATGCGGCGGGTCTTCCGTCCGGAATTCTTGAACCGGGTCGACGAGACGATTGTCTTCCACTCGCTGACTCGCGAGCACCTGAAGCAGATCGTGGAAATCCAGATGGAATCGCTCAGGCGACGCCTCGCCGAGCGTCACATCAAGCTCGAGCTCGCCGACGCCGCAAAAGGGCACTTGGTCGAGGTCGGATACGATCCGAACTACGGCGCTCGTCCGCTCAAGCGAGCGATTCAGAAGGAGATCGAGAACCGCTTGGGCCGCCTGATTCTCCAGGGAACGGTTCGCGACGGGCAGACGGTTCAGGTGGACTATGACGGTAAACGGGCGGAATTGACGTTCACCCCGGTCGAGGTCGCACAACCTGTCTAGGGCAAAAGCAATTGCCACGGATTAGATCTGGATTCATCCGGCTTCAATCCGTGGCAAGCCGTCTTCAGGGGATCAACAGCATCTGTCCCAGGTAGAGGCGATGCGGGTTGCGCAGCTTATTGGCTTTTTTCAAGTGGTCGACAGGCACTTGGAATCTCCGGGCAATAGTCGTCAGTGTATCGCCTCGTCTGACGCGGTACTTGACGACCCGATGTGAGGCCAAGGTCTCCTTGCCTGACGCCTGCACTGTCGGCTCGGGTGTATCGCTCAGGATCTCGGGTGTTCCATCGCCGACCGGCAAACGGACTTCCATGCCCGCGGGGATAACCCGCGATCTTCGCCAGAAATAAGGAGTGAGCTGCGGGTTGTAGGCTCGTAGCACGTTCTCCTTGACGTTCATCGTCTTGGCGAAGCTGGATACGCTGGTCGCCTTTTTGACCGAAACATTTCTCCAACTGATCGGGGGATCGAGGGTGAGGTCTCCAAAGTGATTCGAGTAGTCGTTCGCAACCTGAACCGCCGCGAGGAACTCGGCATAGAAGTTCTGCCCCGCGAAACCAAAGATTTTCGATTGGTAGTCGTTGATGATGTTGTTGATATCCGAACCATGGATGCTTTTGGCCCGCAGTATCCCGTACTTTCCCTGGTTGTAGGCGGTAATGGCGAGTGGCCAATTGCCGAGTGCGTCGAAGTTCTCTTTGAGAATTCTTGCCGCGGCAACTCCCGACTTGACCGGATCGAGTCTCTCGTCCACGGAACGGCCGATCTTCAGGAGCTTTCGACCGGTTCCCCGCGTGATTTGCCAGGCGCCTGCGGCTCCCGCGCTTGAGTATGCGGCATAGTTGAACGACGATTCCACATGGGGAAGCAAGCTCAGCTCCGACGGCATCCCGCGGTTCTTGAACACTGTCTCCAGCTCTTCCTTGTACCGGCCGGATCGCACCAGTCCCGCCCGGAATTTCTCCTTGATACCGCGCTGAACGTGGATGTTCTCTTTCAGCCGGTTGAGGACGGTTGCGGTCGGCTGGTAGTTGTTCAACTTGAGCAAGGAGAGCATCTCGCGGTGTTTGAAGTCGAGCTGGCTCGACTCCGGGCCCACGGCGGCCAATTCGCTGAGCACCCTCTTGATGCCTTCGGTGGCCTTCTTGAGCTCGGCCTGTTGCTGTCGGGTTTCTGCCCGGTTGTTCGCCCGGCTCGGGAAACTGACGACCCGGTACACGAGCCGCAGGTCTGTCCTGTCATGCAGCACGAGGTCGTTTTCGCCGTAGCGGGTGAAAATCTGCTTCCAGAAGTCGATTCTGTGTTCGACTCCCTGGGAGGGAAACAATCTCTGGAAATCTTCGTCGCTGGTGGTTTGCGCCTGAACGGTCAGGATGAGGACAGGCCAGAGGAAAGACAGACACCAAAAACTCCTCAACATGCGCGCCATAATATCAAAAGCCTCCTGCGTCGCAAGCCCCGGCGTCTTGTTGCAGGTCCGACTTCCAGGTCGAACGTTAGCTCAACTTGGCAAGTGGGCCCGCACTAACCGGGGGGTGAGCCGCTTCCCTGGCAATCCGGGAAGCCGAAATCCGTTGCTCTGAGAATGATCTCTTCAGCGATCTCCTCGGGTGATCTGCCGTCCGCCTCTACGGACAGGTGAGCGAGACTGTAATATTGCTGCCGCTCGGCGAACAGGGCATTGAATTGTTGCTGGTCCCGGGCCAGAGGACGAGTCGTGATCTGCTCGCACCGCTGGCGGGCCGTCACTAAGGATATCCTCAGCCAGACGGCGAGGCCTGTGCCCAGAATCACTTCCCGGTTGGCAGGGAAAGAAAAAGTGCCTCCTCCGACGGCGATGACACTGGCTGGAAGCTTGGATGTTAGAAGCAGAAGGTCAGATTCGATTCTCCGAAAGAAACTCTCACCGCGGAGCGCGAAGATCTCCCGGATCGTCATGTGTTCTTCTTTTTCGACGAGCTCGTCGAGGTCCGTAAAAGGCCTTTTCATTCCGGCGGCTACGATAGGTCCGACAGTCGACTTGCCGGAGCCCATGAAACCCAGTAGATATAAATGTTTTAGCATTTACCGGGTCACCAATTCCAGTTGCCTGTAGAAATCAGGGAAAGAAACGCCGGCACAGCCAGGATCGTCCAGTTCCACCGGCCCTCCGGAAATCATCCCCGCCAAGGCAAATGCCATGGCGATCCGATGATCTCCGAAAGTGCGGACCCGACCACCTTTAATCCGTTGATCGCCCGGGACAAAGAAGCCGTCCGGGGACTCCTCCACGCGAATGCCCAGGTTGCGCAGATTGTCGACGATGGATCGAATCCTGTCCGACTCCTTCTTGCGCAGCTCCGACGCATCACGGATCTCCAGCCCATTGCGCAGGCGTGTGGCGAATACGGCGAGAGCCGGGATCTCATCGATCACGTTGGGAATCAATTCCCCGTCAATGCGCCGCGGAAATCCTTCGAGGACTGCCTGCTCGAAGCGGACCAGCAGGTCGGCAACTGGCTCGCCGTTTTCCTCCCGGGCATTTTCCTCGATAATGTGAGCCCCACTCCTCCTCAACAGGCCCAGAAGCGCCGTCCGGCTGGCGTTGACACCAACGCCGGGGATCTCGATCTCGGACCCGGGAATCATCGCGGCGGCCAGAATGAAAAAGACCGCTGACGAGAAATCGCCAGGGACCCGCACATGGGCCGGCGTCAGACAAGACGGGCCGAGGACCCGCAGCTCGTCTCCCTCCCGCTCTACTCGGGCACCGAAACAGGGTAGTGCCCTCTCGGTGTGGTCGCGGCTCGGCAGGCGCTCGATCACGGCTGTCATTCCGTTTGCCGTCAATCCGGCCAGCAGGACGCACGATTTGACCTGCGCGCTCGCCACCGGCAGCTCGTATGTAACGGGCTGGAGATCGGAGCCAGTGATCGTCAGCGGAGGGAACTGCCCGGCAGTTGCATCGATCCGGGCGCCCATCTTGGTGAGCGGGTCGATAATGCGCCGCATCGGGCGCTTGTTCAGCGAATCGTCTCCTCCGATGACGGTTTTCATCGGTCGTCCTGCAAGAACCCCGGATAGAAGGCGGATCGTCGTTCCGCTGTTTCCCGCGTCGAGTACCCGGGTCGGCTCCTGGAGATTCTTCCAGCCGCGACTGGTGACGGTAATGTGCGAGCCCCGTTCCTCGACTCGCACGCCAAGCGCTGACAGGCAACCGAGCGTCGAGTGGCAATCCTGGCTGGCTGAGAAATTCTCGATTTCGCTTTGCCCTTCGGCCATTGCGGCGAGGATCGCAAGGCGGTGCGAAATTGATTTGTCACCAGGAACCCGAACCGTGCCCGCCAGTCGCGAAGCCGCTTGGATCTTCATGCGGGATATTCTAAGGGGCAGAGGGGCAAAGGGGCAAAGGCGACTGCGCGCTGCCCACTGCCCACTGCGCACTGCGCACTGCCCGCTGCCCTCTGTCGACTGATCGCTAAGAGGGTCTGTTGGCAGTGGGCAGTGCGCAGTCTTCAGGCCTTCAGCTCGATTTCCTTCAGCTGTTTGATCCGGTCGCGGTATTCGGCCGCCTTCTCGAACTCGAAGCGTTGAGCCGCCTTGCGCATCTTCGACTCCAGCTTCTGAATTTCCCGGTCGATCTGTTCCTGGCTCCCGTACTCCTCAAGGTCCTCGGCGACGATGGGAATCTCATAGTAGTCGCGTTTAACGATCTCGAGCAATTGGGCGTCGATCGGCTTCAGGATGCTCTCCGGTGTGATCCCGTTTTCCTCGTTGTAGCGAAGCTGGACCTCCCGCCGGCGCTGCGTTTCGTCGATCGCCTGCGCCATTGAGCGGGTGACCACGTCGGCGTACATGATCACTTTGCCGTTGACGTTGCGCGCGGCTCTCCCGCAGGTTTGGATCAGTGACGTTGCGCTTCGGAGAAAGCCTTCCTTGTCCGCGTCCAGGATCGCGACAAGTGAGACTTCGGGAAGATCCAGGCCTTCACGCAGCAGGTTGATTCCCACCAGGACATCGAACTTGCCCAGCCGCAGGTCCTTCAGGATCTTGACCCTGTCGAGCGTCTCAACTTCTGAGTGCAGGTATCGAACAGCGACTCCGACCTCGGTGTAATACTCGGTCAGTTCCTCGGCCATCCGTTTGGTCAACGTGGTGACGAGGACCCGTTCCTTGCGTGCTGCCCGCACGCGGATCTCTTCCAGCAGGTCATCGATCTGGCCTTTCACCGGCCGGACCTCGATCTGGGGGTCGAGCAGGCCGGTCGGTCGGATGATCTGCTCCACGATCTCTCCTCCGGTTCGCTGCAGCTCGTACGGTCCGGGGGTTGCCGAGACATACAGGGTTTGCGGCACTCGCGACTCGAATTCCTGGAAGCTCAAGGGACGGTTGTCCAACGCCGACGGCATTCGAAAACCGTACTTCACCAGGTTCAACTTCCGCGACCGGTCTCCTTCGTACATGCCGTGCAGTTGAGGAACCGTCACGTGGCTTTCGTCGATGAAGACAAGGGCGTCCTTGGGGAGGTAGTCGAGCAGTGTCGGCGGCGGTTCGCCGGGGGTTCTGCCTGTCAGGTGACGTGAGTAGTTCTCGATGCCCCGGCAGTAGCCGACGCTCTTGATCATCTCAAGGTCGAACATCGTTCTCTGGTGGACTCTTTGGGCTTCGATGAGCTTTCCGTCGGTGTAAAGCTGCGTCCTGAACTCCTCTAACTCCTGCTTGATGCTCTTGACCGCAAGATCCCAGCGGGACCGGGGGATGACATAGTGCGATTTCGGATAGATGGGAAGTCGTTCGTGCTTGCGAAGGATCTCGCCGGTCAGCGGGTCGAACTGGTATATGGCTTCCACTTCATCCCCAAACAGCTCTATGCGGACGCCATAGTCCTCATAGGACGGGATAACTTCTATGACGTCCCCGCGGACGCGGAAGGTGCCGCGGGACAGCTCGTAGTCATTGCGCTCATATTGGATCTCGACAAGCTTGTGGAGGATATCGCGGCGCGCGACTCGCTGCCCCTGATTCAGCATGAGCAGCATGCCGTAGTACGCTTCGGGAGAGCCCAGCCCATAGATACAGCTAACACTGGCCACGATAATGCAGTCGCGGCGCTCGAACAGTGAGCGGGTCGCGGAGTGCCGCAGCCGATCAATCTCGTCGTTGATGAGCGCCTCTTTTTCGATGTAAGTGTCGGTCGCGGCGATGTAGGCCTCGGGCTGGTAGTAGTCGTAATAGCTGACGAAGTACTCGACCGCGTTGTCCGGGAAAAAATTGCGGAACTCCTGGTACAGCTGGGCCGCCAGCGTCTTGTTGTGGCTCAGCACGAGGGTCGGGCGGTTGGTCTGCTCAATTACCTTCGCCATCGTGAAGGTCTTTCCCGACCCGGTGACTCCCAAGAGAACCAGATCGTGGCTTCCGGCTCCGAGTTCCTTGACGATTTGCTCGATGGCACGAGCCTGGTCCACACTCGGCCGGAAGTTCCCGGCTAGCCTGAAGCTGGAGGAAAGCGACACTCCGCTTCCGTATTGAATTCCCTTGTAGAGCATTGGATTCTCGTTTGGCACAACGTTCCATTATAGACAGGGAGACAAGGAGATGGGGAGACAAGGAGATGGGGAGACAAGGAGATGGGGAGACAGCGCCCCAGCATTTTGTTGGTCTTCCTTCTCGTGCTCGCGCTCGTGCTCGTGATCGTGATCGTAGTCGTAATCGTAATCGTAATCGGCTTTTGCCTTCTTCCTTTCGCCTTTCTCCTTGTCTCCCCGTCTCCTTGTCTCCTTGTCTCCCCGTCTCCCCGTCTCCCAGTCTCCCCCTCTCCCTGTCGGGTTTTTTGGGAATACCAAATTTCCTTGTAAATCCCGGCTTTTGGTGTAAGTCTCTTGGAGAATTTCGCGCCCCGCGCGGACCGGTGAGCGTGGTCACTGTTGTCCGCAGGGTTGTGGGAGATACTGACGAGGTCGCCTATGAATCAGCGTGGAGCCGGACGGGCTGGCTGTTTACTCGTTGTTCTTGTTTCTATCGTCTTCGTCTTCCTCTGCGTGAAGATCGTCCCTGTTTACCTGGATAAGTATGAGTTCGAGGATGATCTCAAGAGACTGGCTAGCAAGGCTGGCGCATCGGGTTGGGGAGGCGAGTTCCTGAAACTGCAGGTGATCGAGGCGGCCCACGCCAAAGAATTCATTGTCAATAGCGAGGAAGACATCGAGGTGAGCAGCGCCACTCCGTATGGCGGCATACCTGAAGTCAAGGTCAAAATCGCGTACGAAAAATCGGTAGACCTCGCAGGCTATTGGTACACCTTCAAGTTCCAGTCAGACGTGTCGAGCTTCGTCGGTACCCTGTAAATCACTCGGCGAAATCGTTTAACATTAATTCTTTACGTGTCGTGAGATCCGTGTGCCCGCGTTTCCGGGGCGTCGTGCACGGGGCATCTCGGGGCCTGAATTCCAGCACAATCGGTGATGAGCAGAACATACCTAGTGACAGGTGGAGCGGGTTACATTGGCAGCCACACCGTGCGGGAGCTCGGACAGCAGGGCTTCCAGCCGGTCACGCTTGACAACCTCAGCGAGGGTCATCGGGAGGCGGTCGTGCAAGGAGCCCTCGAAACGGGAGACCTGGCGGACGAATCCTTCCTCGACGGGCTCTTCGCGCGGTATCGGTTTGACGGCGTTGTTCATTTCGCAAGCCGCTGTTACGTCGGCGAGTCGGTCGAGAATCCGCGCCTTTATTACGAGCAGAACGTCGGGAATGCGATGACGCTGTTCCGTGTCATGCTTCGACACGGCGTCAAGCGGTTTGTCCTTTCGTCAACCTGCGCGACTTACGGAGACCCGATTCGCGTACCAATCGACGAGTCACACCCCCAGGACCCGGTAAACCCATACGGCGAGACCAAGTTCTTCATCGAGCGGATCCTCAGGCAGTACGATCGGGCCTACGGACTCAGATTCGTCGCCTTGCGATACTTCAACGCCGCGGGGGCGAGTCTCGACGGCCAGCTGGGTGAATCGCATGAGCCCGAGACCCACCTGATCCCCCGCATACTCCTGGTCGCCAAGCACGGAGGTGGAGAGGTACAGATCTACGGGGACGACTACCCGACACCTGACGGCACCTGCGTCCGGGACTATATTCACGTCCTCGATTTGGCATCGGCCCATGTTGCAGCGCTTAACTGGCTGGCTGACGGTCAGGCAAGTGATTTCGTCAACCTGGGAACCGGGCAGGGGTACTCGGTTAAGCAGGTGATCGACTCGGCCCAGAGGGCGACCGGTCGGACCATTCCGACTCGCGTCTGCCCGCGCCGTGCTGGTGATCCGCCCGCCCTCGTGGCTGATGCGGGAAAAGCGGCCCGGGTGCTCGGTTGGCGGCCTCGCCATTCGGACATCGACGTGATAATGCAGACGGCCTGGAACTGGGAAAAAAACCGAAGGTACTGACCTATGCGCATTCTCATAACCGGCGGAGCGGGGTTCATTGGAAGCCATCTCAGTCAGGCACTTCTGGCGGCCGGACACGAGATCATGTGCCTCGATAACCTGTTCTCCGGCACCAAGAAGAACATTTATTCGTTGCTCGGGAATCCTCGGTTCGAGTTTATCCGTCACGACGTAACCCAGCCGATACTGCTTGATACCGACCGCATCTACAACTTGGCCTGCCCGGCGTCCCCGGTTCATTACCAGCTCAACCCGGTGAAGACCGTCAAGACGAATGTCATGGGCACGATCAACATGCTCGGGATCGCGAAGCGGGTGAAGGCACGCATCCTCCAGGCGAGCACGTCCGAGGTGTACGGAGATCCGCAGGAGCACCCCCAGACCGAAAGCTACTGGGGCAATGTGAACCCTATTGGGCCTCGGAGTTGTTACGACGAGGGCAAGCGCGTCGCCGAGACGTTAATGATGGATTACCATCGTCAGAACGCGGTGGACATTCGCATTTGCCGTATTTTCAATACCTACGGTCCGAACATGTCGGAACACGACGGTCGGGTGGTCAGCAATTTCATCGTTCAGGCGCTCTCCGGCAAGCCGCTCACTGTTTATGGGGAAGGGAATCAGACCCGCTCCTTTTGCTACGTCTCCGACTTGGTTCGAGGACTGATCCTGCTGATGGAAACACCCGGGGTCACTGGCCCGATCAACATGGGTAACCCGGAGGAGTTCACGATCCTGGAGCTGGCCGAACTCGTTCGCGAGATGACCGGACGCCGCTCCAGGATAAACTACGAGCCCTTGCCGCAGGATGATCCGGTCCGCCGCCGTCCGGATATCTCCCGCGCGCGGGAACTCTTGGGCTGGCAGCCGGAAGTTCCCCTGCGGGAAGGGTTGAAGCAAACCATCGACTACTTCGACAACCTGCTGCGTGAAGTGTAGTTCCAGCTGCTTTTCGGAGGCCCGACTTCCAAGTCCGACACTTCTAGAACAGGCCGGCTCCGCCCGCCAGCACACCCGATGTCCGACTTGGAAGTCGGACCCACGCGAAACCCCGCTGTGCTAACATTACAACTCGCAGAACAAGCCGAGGTTTGTTAGAATACGTCGCCTTGGAGGCGGACAGTAGTGTTAGGTGTATACATACCGGTCTTGATCTTCCTGGTAGTTGCGGCGTTGATTCCCGTGGCAGCTCTCGCATTGGGTTGGCTGCTCCGGCCTTCCCAGCCCAGCAAGGATAAGCTCGGGCCCTATGAATGCGGAGTCGAGCCTGAGGGCGATGCTCGCGAGCGCTTTTCGGTCCGGTTTTACATTATCGCGATCCTCTTTGTGATCTTCGACGTCGAGACGATTTTCCTTTTCCCCTGGGCTGTAAACTACGATCGGCTGGCGCTGTTCGGCTTCATCGAGATGTTGGTTTTCCTCGGCATCCTGATCGTAGGGTATTTCTACGTCTGGAAGAAAGGAGCTCTCGAGTGGGTGTAGGTGAAAAAGACGCAGATCGCAACATAATCGTCACGACGGTCGACTCCCTTTTCAACTGGGCACGCAAATCCTCCCTCTGGCCGATGACCTTCGGCTTGGCATGTTGCGCCATCGAAATGATGGCGACCGGCGCTTCCCGGTTCGACCTGGACCGCTTCGGTTGCGGGATCTTTCGGCCCTCGCCGCGACAGGCGGACCTGATCATCGTCTCCGGGACTGTGACTCTTAAGATGGCGGAGCCGATTCAGCGGCTTTACGACCAGATGCCGGAACCCAAGTGGGTTATCGCGATGGGCGCCTGCGCGAGTGTCGGAGGCCCATTTGACACGTACTCGACCCTGCAGGGGGTCGACAAGATCATCCCGGTCGACGTTTACATCCCCGGGTGTCCTCCGCGGCCGGAGGCTCTACTGTACGGACTGATGCGGCTACAGGACAAGATTGACCAGATGACCATCAGCAAGAAGCACGCCGCGTCAAACCAGGGCGCCGCTTAGGGCGTCCTGACCGTCGCGAGCCGCGCGAGCCAGAAAATCCATTGGTTTTTGAACCGTAATGAGCGAAGAAGAGAAAAAGGACGGAAGTGCAGGCGAACAACAGGATGCGCCTCGGCCGGATCAACCCGCTGACAAGCGACCTGAGCCGGCAGATACAGGCGTGAAGCCGGGTTCCGAGACAGCACCCGCGAAGCCCGATCAACCGCCGGCTGATCAGCCCAAGGTTGTCGCCGAACCCGCTAAAGCCAGACCGGCAGCCAAGGCGCCTGAGCAGACACCCGGCTCGGTCCCGGGCGCGGCCGGCGCGGCTGACGCAGCCCCAAAGCCAAAAGCTCCGGTAGTCAAGAAGCCGGTCAAGAAGGTGCCGACTTACGAGGATCTTGGGGATGAAGCGCTGCTGCGCGATTTGCGCGATCAGTTCGGACAGGCGGTTATCTCCGGGCAAGCGTTCCTTGATCAACAGATCTACACGATCGCCGCGGATTCCCTGACCGA
This sequence comes from uncultured Acidobacteriota bacterium, assembly GCA_964421755.1. Taxonomy (GTDB): domain Bacteria; phylum Acidobacteriota; class UBA6911; order RPQK01; family RPQK01; genus CAVUUN01. The sequence continues at coordinate 10,020 of CAYQYP010000368.1, read as the reverse complement.
GGTGATGGTTTACCTGAAAGACACGCCGAAGTGGCGTTTCGACTACCTCGTCGATCTCACGGCCCTTGACTATCTTGGCGAGCCGGAGAGGTTTTGCATGGTGTACCACCTCTACTCGAATCCGCTTGGCCGCCTGATCCGCGTCAAGTCCCGTTTCCGGGAGGACGCCATGGTCCCGTCGATGTCCTCCGTGTGGCAGACAGCTAACTGGATGGAGCGCGAGGTGTACGACATGTTCGGAATCGAGTTTCTCGGTCACCCGGACCTCAAGCGAATCCTGCTGCCCGATGATTGGCACGGCTATCCCCTTCGGAAGGACTACGACATCAAGCTGCAGGATCAGGAGTGGATCAGCAAACATCTCCGGATAAGGAAGACCCCAAGCTAGTCATGGACGAACGAACGATTCTTGATGCCCACGAGTTAGAGATCAACCTGGGCCCGCAGCACCCGGCTACCCACGGCGTCCTTCAGGTGAAGTTGAAGCTCGATGGCGAACGGGTTCTGGACGCCGAATGCGTGATCGGTTACCTCCACCGCGGCGTCGAGAAGATCAGCGAAAACCGGAATTACGTGAAGTGCGTGCCGTACTACGACCGCACCGACTACATCGCCGCAGTCTCGAACGTATACGGGTACATCCTGGGCGTCGAGAAAATGATGGAGATCGAGGTTCCGGAACGCGCTCAGTACATCCGGATCATGATGACTGAGTTCAACCGCATCGCAAGTCATCTTCTGTGGCTCGCGACGCACGCGCTCGACATCGGCGCCCTGACGGTGTTCCTCTACTGTTTCCGGGAACGCGAAGAGATTCTCAAGCTCTTCGAAGCGCTTTTCGGCGCTCGCCTCACCACCCATGCATTCCGGATGGGCGGGTTGTGGATGGATTTGCCGGAAGGCTTTGTCGACGAGGCACGGAAGTTCATCGATGATTTCCCTAAGAAAGTCGACGAGTACGAGCAGTTGCTGACCAACAACCGGATCTGGATCGACCGCACGAAGGGTGTCGGGGTCATCTCCGGCGAAGAGGCGGTCGACTTCGGATTGAGTGGTGGCGTCCTGCGCGGGAGCGGCGTGAACTACGACGTGCGCAAGCAACGACCCTACGGCGGTTATGACCGATTCGACTTCGACGTTCCCCTCGGTGACAACGGCGACACGTACGATCGCTACCTGGTCCGGGTGGAGGAGATGCGCCAGAGCCGGCGCATCATTCAGCAGGTCCTTGACCGTCTGCCCGACGGACCGATCCGTGGAAAGGTGCCCCGGGTGTTGAAACCCCCGGTCGGGGAATACTACTCGGGAATCGAGAGCCCGCGCGGAGAGCTTGGGTATTACATCGTCAGCGACGGCTCGGCCGTTCCCTTCAGGGTCAGGATACGGCCTCCCACGTTTATTAACCTGCAGGCGTTGCGACGACTGGTCAAAGGCCTCCTCGTGGCCGATGTCATCGCCGTGATCGGCACCTTGGACGTTGTGCTTGGAGAAATAGACCGGTGATGGAAACAGTGCTGACGTACGTGATCATCCCGTTCATCAAGATCGGCATAGTTGCGGGCGTAGTCCTGCTCGGCGTTGCCTACCTGACTTACATGGAAAGAAAAGTGCTGGGCCACATCCAGGTCCGCCTGGGGCCCATGCGCGTCGGCTGGCATGGTCTGCTGCAGCCGATCGCCGACGGACTCAAGTTTGTGATCAAGGAAGACATCATTCCCCTGCGCGCGGACGCGCTCATTTACTCAATCGCGCCTCTGATCTCATTCATTCCGGCGCTTTTGGTTTTTTCGGTTATACCGTTCGGTCCGCCGCAGGCGTTCGAGAACCTGCTCCGTTGGGTGCTGCCTTTCTTCCTGTCGCAAGCCGCCGTTGAAAACGTGGTGAAATCCACTGTGGCCACCGGGGGGTTCGTAGCGGACATCAACATCGGCGTTCTGCTCGTCCTGTCCGTCTCGTCGGTCGGGATTCTGGGCATCATCCTGGGCGGCTGGGCTTCAAACAGCAAGTACCCTCTGCTGGGCGCCTTAAGGTCATCGGCCCAGATGGTCAGCTATGAAGTGGCACTGGGGTTCACCGTTCTGAGCGTCCTCTTGATTCCGCAGACGTTGAGCCTGGTGGAAATCGTCCAAAAGCAGCAAGAGTCAGGGGTGTGGTACGTCTTTCTGCAGCCGGTGGCCTTCGTTCTTTTCTTCGTCTGCGGGCTTGCCGAAACGAATCGCAATCCATTCGATCTGCCCGAGGCTGAAAGCGAGCTGGTGGGAGGCTTTCACACCGAATACAGCGGCTTCCGGTTCGCGATTTATTTCCTGGCCGAGTACACCAACATGATCACCATCTCCGCCATGGCGACGATTCTGTTCTGGGGCGGGTGGCTTCGCCCGTTCCCCAACGTCGCCTGGCTGGGGTTTCTGGACCTTGTCCCCGGGTTCATCTGGTTCATGGCCAAGGTCTTCGTGTTTCTTTACATTTTCATCTGGATTCGGGGTACGCTGCCCCGCCTCCGGTTTGACCAATTGATGCAATATGGCTGGAAGGTTTTCCTTCCGCTCGCCTTGGCGAACTTGATGGTGACCGCTGCCATATTGCTTCTGGTTTAGAAGAGGTGGTTGATTCGAATGATCAACTTTTTGCGTAAGGCTTTGCTGATCGACATCCTGAAGGGTCTCGCGCTGACCTTCCGATATACGTATACGAAGGCCTATACCGAGCAGTACCCGACGGTCAAAGTCAAGCTCGCCGAACGCTATCGGGGCGCTCCGCGACTTAACAACGACCCGGAGACCGGGGAAACGCTCTGCATAGCCTGCGATCTCTGCGCCGAAGTGTGTCCCGAGGACCTGATCGTTGTCGGGTCTGTTCGTGACCCCGAGAGCAAGAAGAAGGTGTTGACGCACTATACCTACGACACTTCCCGATGCCTGTTCTGCGGACTCTGCCAGGAGGTGTGCCCCACCAATGCGATCGAGCTGACCCAGGACTTTGAGCTGGCGACCTACGATCGCGCGAGCATGCTCTGGGACAGGACGCGGCTGGAAAAAGGGTGGCGCCGTATCCCGGACCACAAGGACTACAAGTGACCATGGAAACCTTTCTGTTCTATGCGCAGGCGGCACTCGTGGTGGTTTTCGCGGTCATGACCGTTGCCGCACATAACCCGGTTCGCAGTGCCGTGTACCTGATCTCAGCCCTGCTTGGGATTGCCGGCCTGTTTCTCCTGATGGAAGCCGAGTTCGTGGCCGCGGTCCAGGTCCTGGTTTACGTGGGCGGCATCATGGTCCTGTTTCTGTTCGTGATCATGCTGGTCAGCGTTCGTGAAACGGTTCGCCAGGCCTTCCTCAACCGGCAATGGAAGACCGCGCTCGTCGTGGGGATCGTGTTGGCTGCGCAACTGCTCTTTCTGCTCGTAACCGGCGGCCGGATCTTTGAGGTCCAGGCCGATCCCTCGCTGATTGCACAGGCGCCGACCATGAACACCGAATCGGTTGGCACTGTCCTGTATACAACTTATCTCCTGCCATTTGAGATCGCATCGGTGCTGTTGTTGGTCGCGATCGTTGGCGCGGTGGTCCTGGCAAAGAAGAATATCTGAGTGGACATAGCGATGATCGGACCAACCCATTACCTCGTGTTGAGCAGCCTGGTTTTCACGATCGGACTGATCGGATTCCTGATGCGCAGGAACGTCATCATCATGATGATGTCGATCGAGCTGATGTTGAATTCCGTCAACATCAACTTGATCGCATTCTCCGATCAGCTCCAAAAAGTTGGCGGGCAGGTTTTCGCCGTCTTCGTCATAACTGTTGCCGCGGCCGAGGCAGCCGTAGGGCTGGGCATAGTCATTTCATTGTTCCGGAACAAGGAAACGGTCAACGCCGACGAGATCGACTTGATGAAATGGTAGGGAAAAGCAACTGACGACTGACAACTGACCACTGACCGAGGGGATCTGTCGTTCAGCCGGCGAGTCGCTCAACTGGTCAGCTGGTCAGCTAATCAGTTGGTCAGCTGCTGATCAGTTGTTATAGGAAAATCGGACAAATTCAATGCTGACGTACATCTGGCTAATTCCTCTGCTCCCATTCCTCGGGTTCGTGGTCAACGGACTCGGCGGGTTGCTGAAGCTTCACCTGACCGGAACGAGGCTCTCAAAACCCTTTGTCTATTGGGTGGGGTGCGGGAGCGTGTTCCTGGCCCTCGTGCTTTCGGTCGGGTGTTTCGTCGAACTGCTCCAGCGCGATCTTCACCACCGAATCGTGGAGGTAACGCTCTTCGAGTGGATCCCGGGCCTGGCGTTCCAGACGGTTACCGCAGGCCTGGTGAAGCTGACGGTCAGTTGGGGTATGCAGCTTGATCCCCTGTCCGCAGTGATGATTCTTGTGGTCACAGGGGTCGGTTTCCTGATTCACGTCTATTCGATCGGTTACATGTACGAGGAGTCGGGATTCTACCGGTTCTTTGCGTTCATGAACCTGTTCATGTTCATGATGCTCACCCTGGTCCTCGCGAACAATTATCTGCTGATGTTCGTAGGCTGGGAGGGTGTGGGTCTGTGCTCGTATCTGCTGATCGGCTATTACACGGAGAAGAAGAGCGCGGGCGACGCGGCCAAAAAAGCGTTCGTCGTCAACCGGATCGGCGATTTCGGCTTCCTGGTCGGGATGATGTTCCTCTTCACCTGGTTCGGGACACTGGACTTTACCGAGGTCTTCGAGAGAATCGTCGCTTTCTCGCCCGGACCCGAGGCCACCTGGGGGATTCTCAGCTGGATCGCCATCCTGCTGTTTGTTGGAGCGACGGGTAAGAGCGCTCAGGTCCCACTGTACGTCTGGCTTCCCGACGCGATGGAAGGCCCGACACCCGTGAGCGCCCTGATCCATGCTGCGACCATGGTGACGGCCGGCGTATACATGGTTGGCCGCTCGAGCGCAGTCTACAGCCGCACCCCGGATGTCATGCTCATTGTGGCGGGCATCGGAATTTTTACGGCCCTGGTCGCGGCCACGATTGCTCTATTTCAAACCGATATCAAGAAGGTCCTGGCATACTCGACGGTCAGCCAGCTCGGATACATGTTCACGGCGCTGGGCGTCGGCGCCGTGGCAGCAGGAATCTTCCACCTGGCGACCCACGCGTTTTTCAAAGCTCTCCTGTTCCTTGGCTCCGGCAGTGTCATCCACGCAATGCACCACGAGCAGGACATGCGGAAGATGGGCGGCCTGAAGAAGTACCTGCCCGTGACCGCCGCGACCATGTGGGTCGGAACACTCGCCATTGCCGGCGTTCCGGGCCTGGCGGGATTCTTTTCCAAGGATGAAATCCTCTGGCGGGCGTTCAGCAATCCGCAGGGACGTACTCTGATATGGCTGGTTGGAGTCACCGTGGCTGGAATGACGGCGTTTTACATGTTCAGGTTGATGTTCCTGACGTTCCATGGCTCCGAACGCATGGACTCGCACACCGCTCACCATGTCCACGAATCGCCTCGTGTCATGACGATCCCCCTGATCGTGCTCGCGATCGGGGCGGGTCTGGCTGGGTACCTGGGCCTTCCCGCCTGGCTGGGGACGAATGTTTTCGAGCATTTCCTCGAACCTGCGCTGGAGACGGCTGCCGTTCCGGCGGCCGCGCACGCTGCCGCCGAACACGGGGGTCATGCGGTGGAGCTGATGATCACGGCCGTATCGATTTTCATCGCCGGCATTGGTATCTACATGGCCTATTTCTTCTTCATCCGCCGCCAGGACTTGCCGGCGCGGCTCCTGGCGCGCTTCGGTGGAATTCACAAGGTGGTCTACAGCAAATACTACATCGACGAGCTGTACGACGCTCTTTTCGTGAATCGCGCTAAAGACCTGGGAAACGGGTTGAATGCGTTTGATCAGAGGGTAGTCGACGGCCTTGTCAATGGAAGCGCGGTCGCCACCAAAATCACCGCCTGGCTTTCGGGACAGGCCGACATTCATATCGTCGATCGACTGGTCAATATAGTTGCCGAGTTCATGAGGTTTGCGAGTGGAACGATCCGGAGGCTGCAGACCGGCCTGGTCCAGCGCTATGCGCTTTTCTTCGTGCTCGGAGTCATCCTTGTCATCGGCTTTTACCTGTACATGGGAGCTTAAGCCATGGACTTTTTCCTGAAGAACATTCTTCTTCTCGTCTGCTTCTTCCCCCTGGCTGGGGTCCTGCTGATCCTGTTTTGGCCCAAAGGGGAACGGAGCGACAACTCGATCAGGTGGATCGCCAACATCGTCGCCTTCATCGATTTCGTGATCTCCATTCCACTGATCCTCTATTTCAACGACTCCCGGTACATCGCTGAGACGGGCATGCGCTATGTCGTCCGCGCCAGCTGGATCGATTCGATCGGGGCTCAGTTCTACATGGGGATCGACGGCATCAGCCTCTTGCTGATTCTATTGACGACGCTCCTGGGAACCATCTCGATTCTATCGTCGTGGTCTGCGATCAAGGAGCGGATTCGCGAATACTACATCTACTTCCTGCTCTTGCAGGTCGGAATGATGGGCGTTTTCATGGCCCTGGATTTCTTCCTGTTTTACGTTTTCTGGGAAGTGATGCTGGTCCCGATGTATTTCATCATCGGCGTCTGGGGCGGCCCGAGGAAACTGTACGCGGCCATCAAATTCTTCCTGTACACGCTGGTCGGCTCGGTGCTCCTGCTGCTCGGCATCCTGGCCCTCTACTTCTATCATCACCAGGTCACCGGGATCTGGTCCTTTGACGTCCTGGCCTTCCAGCAGCTGAATGTTCCTTCAGGCCTGCAACACTGGATCTTCGGCGCCTTCTTCATCGGCTTCGCGATCAAAGTGCCGATGTTCCCGTTCCATACCTGGTTGCCTGACGCACACGTCGAGGCGCCCACCGCCGGGTCGGTCATTCTGGCCGGCGTTCTGCTGAAGATGGGAACGTACGGTTTCGTCCGCTTTAGTCTCCCCATCCTGCCCAAGGCCACCATGGACTTTTTGCCTTGGCTGCTGGGCCTGTCGGTCGTCGGAATCATTTACGGCGCCCTTGTTGCCATGATGCAAAAGGACATGAAGAAGCTGATCGCTTACTCCTCGGTGAGTCACCTCGGCTTCTGCATGCTTGGAGTCTTCATCGTTACTCCGATTGCCCTGCAGGGCGGCATCCTGCAGATGATCAATCACGGCATCTCAACCGGCGCACTGTTCTTGATCGTCGGCATCATCTACGAGCGGCGGCATACCCGGCTGATCGCCGATTTCGGCGGCCTTTCGCACGTCATGCCGGTCTACGCGACGGTCTTCCTGATCATGACGCTCTCCTCGATCGGGATGCCTGTCCTGAATGGATTCATCGGCGAGTTCATGATCCTTCAGGGAGTCTTTGCCGACCCCACATATCGCCTCTGGGCGATCTTCGGTGCCACCGGTATTGTCCTCGGCGCCGCTTACATGCTGTGGCTATACCAGCGCGTCATGTTCGGCAAAATCGAGAACCCTGAGAACCAGAAGCTGCTCGACCTGAACTGGCGCGAGATCGCCACGTTTGTTCCGCTGATCATCCTGGCCTTCTGGATCGGTATTTATCCGAAGACGTTCCTTCAATACCTCGATGAGCCGGTCAACCAGCTGGTCGAAAAGGTTCGTCCGGGCGAGTTCGCACCGATACCTTTGCGCGCGGACCTGAAGGAGTAGCGTATGGTTGAGACGGCTCAGGTTGGCGATCTGATGGGCTTCTTCCGGGACAATCTCACGGCGATCGGCCCGCAGCTTCAGCTCATTTGCTGGGGCCTCGGCATTTTGTTCGCCGATTTTCTTTTCCCGGACTACCGGATTAAGGGAAAGCTCGGAGGGATTACCCTCGCCTTCCACGGGAAGCAGATGGCTGCGTGGTTCGCGCTTCTCGGGTTGACGATGTCGTCGATTCACCTCTACCTGCTGCGCAGCGGCGAACGGCCGGCGTTCTTCGACATGATCACGCTCGATCCATTCGCCCTGTATTTCGACGTGCTTTTCCTCGTGGCTGGCTTCATCGCGGTTTTCATTTCGTACAACTATCTGGATGTCGAGAAAGAGCAGCACGCGGAATACTACGCTCTGATTCTTTTTGCGATCTCCGGCATGATGTTCATGGCGGGTGCGACGGACCTGATTACCGTGTTCGTCGCCTTGGAGCTGATGTCCATTTCGATTTATGTCCTGGTTGGCTTCCTGCGTTTTCAGCGCAGGTCCAACGAGGCGTCCATGAAGTATTTCCTGCTCGGCTCCTTTTCAACGGCGGTCATGCTCTACGGCATGTCGCTGCTTTACGGCCTGTCCGGGACCACGAACTTCAACCGGATCGGGGCCGAAATCGCGACCACCGGAAATAACGCCCTGGTCACGATTGCCATGATCATGATCCTGGCCGGGCTCTGTTTTAAGATCGCGGCCGCTCCGTTCCACATGTGGGCGCCGGACGCTTACGAAGGCGCGCCGACTGCGGTGACCGCTTTCATGTCGGTCGCAGTCAAGGCGGCGGCGTTTGCAGTCTTCTTCCGCATCTTCGGCGTCATCTTCGCGCAGGTGAGAGACATCTACATCCCGATTCTTGCCGTAATCGCCATGGTGACAATGACCTGGGGGAACATTTCGGCCCTTACCCAGCAAAACGTCAAGCGGATGCTTGCCTACTCGAGCATATCCCACGCGGGCTTTGTGCTGATGGGACTCGTAGCCGGGACCGAGTACGGCGTCACTTCGGCGGCCGTCTACCTGCTCGCCTATACGTTCATGAACCTGGGGATCTGGACGGTCGTGATCCTGCTGCGCAGGGAAGATATTGCCGGTGAACAGGTCGACGATTTCAGCGGGCTGTTCTTCAAGCGACCGTGGGTCGCAGTGGTCATGCTGATTTTTCTGCTTTCGCTGGCAGGAATACCTCCGTTGTCTGGCTTCCTTGCCAAGTACTTCGTCTTTTCAGCGATAATTCAAGTTGCGCTGACCCCGGGTCAGCCGTTCGCGCTCCTGATGGCCGTAGTGGCAGTGGTCGGCGTCCTGAACGCGGTGGTGTCGCTCTACTACTACTTCCGGATCGTCATGGCGATGTTCATGCAGAAGGACTTCATTCCGGCCCCGCTAAGTTTTTCGACCGGAGTGACGGTCGCGCTCGCCATCACCGCGATCTTCACGGTCCTGATTGGCGTTTACCCAGAGCCCTTTATCCGCCTTGCCCGTGTTGCCAGCATGGGGCTCATCTAGCACGAGACGTTCTTTCAGATGGAAGCCGTGCACGGCTGGTTGGTGATCAGGTCGTCGAGCGGTACAGAACCGCAAACGCAGCGTTTTCTGCGGAGTGCGCGGATTGTAACCGTAAGCACCCTGCCTGGCTCCGGGCTTGGTTGCTTACGGTTACAATCCGCGCACTCCGCAGAAAACGCTGCGTTTGCGGTTCTGTACCGCTCAGCGACCCCCAAGGGCTATCGCACCTGCACAGCGTAAACATAGAATGTGGGCAGGTATGGCGCAGACCCCGATGGAGCCGAACACCGAGCGTCGCCGCACTTATGCGTTGCTGGCGCGATACACCTCGATCATTTTCCTGCTCCCCTCGACGGTGGTTGGAGGATACTTTCTCGGTCGTTGGCTCGACGGAAAGCTCGAGACGTATCCGTGGTTGACGCTCGTTCTGGTCCTGATGGGCACGGTCGCCGGATTCGTCGAGGTTTTTCGGCTCCTGATGCGCAAATGATGACCAGAATCTACCGGAACGCGGTGATCCTGCTGCTCTGCTCAATCCTGGCAGGTCTGATCATGTTTGGCTGGCAGATTGGCCTTTCCGTGATGCTCGGTGGCCTTTTGGCCTTCTTGAACATGCACTGGCTGAGTGCGGGCGTGGACCTGCTCCTCAGGTCCGGCGACAAGCGCCGCGTCGGGCCAGTCGTAGCCAAGTATCTGGCCCGGCTGGTGTTGATATTCGCGATCCTGTTTGCTATCATCCATTTTTCATTTTTGAGCGTTTTGGGAGCCCTTTGGGGGCTCTCCGTGTTTGTAC
>CAYQYP010000367.1:0-2976 GCA_964421755.1 uncultured Acidobacteriota bacterium | reverse complement strand
ACTGGCTCTTGATGGTGCCGCGGCTGATGCCGACCGCGTCCATTCCGATGAGGTGGCCGTAGATCTTTCCGAATGAGACGTCCGCCTCGAACTTCACCGGCACCCGCAGATCATCAGCACTGTACCAGATCCTGAGGTTGCCGCCCTTGCTGAAGATCCTGCCGTTGGTGTTGATCTTCATGGCCCGGAACCGGCCAACTCCCGTGGTGACCGATTCCTGCTTTCCGACAATGACCTCCACCCGTCTCGCCTCGCCCTCGTCGATCAGGTGGGTATACAGTCTTTCTCCCGGTTGGAGGTCGCGCAGACGAGTGATGTAGAAGACGGATATGATATCGGTAAGCGGCTCCTTTATCCCGGCTGTCGTCTGGTTTTTCAGCTGCCGCGGGGGATTTTGGGAAACGTCGGACTCCCGGGCGACCAGCTTGTCTTTCTCGTAATCGAACAACAGCTCGAAGTCCCTCTGCCGTTTGCCTTCTCGGGTCTTCTTGACCAGTCGGTAGGAACGGAAAGTGTCCCGATCGAAAGTCGTCTCGAAGTAGTCCCGTACGTCAATTCGGGCGATCGCAGCCAGCCGGCCGTTCGAAATGGCGTCGACCTTCACGCGGTACACCGGCTTCCGGTCGAAGGTGGTTTCCTCCAGCCGGAATTCCAGCTCCCCGGCTTTGAATGCGGGAAGCAGGAACAAGGGTTTCCAGTTGACCTCGTAACGAAGCCGCTCATCGGCCTTGAAGGGCGCCGAATAGGCGGTCCCAGGGCTCAGGAAGGGCTTGAAGCTCCCGCTGGAGTAACTGAGGGCGGCACAAACCGCGGCCAGCCCTAGAACCGGGCCAAGCCGAATAATCGCCCGAGTGCTCACTTCCATATCATCTTGCCCCACATCAGGGCAGCAATCAGCAGGAAGCCGATAACCGCCTTGTACTCACGGTTAGAGATGACTTTGGCCCACTGAAAGTTGCCTTTACCCATGAGTCCGACGGGACGCGCGCGATTTCCGAATGCCGGCATAAACAGCGGTACATGCTCACGGTAGTCCCGAAACCGTTCCCCGAAGGCCGACTCGAGCTCGGCTTCCTCGCGATTCATTACAGGCAAGTAAATGAGGAAAAAGAGAACCAGGAACGCGCCCAGCAGCCAGGCGTTGGAACCCGAAAGCGTGAAGCCGAGTCCCATGATAAAGGATCCAAAATACAACGGGTTTCGAGTCCGACTGTAGGGACCTTCGGTGGCCAGTACGCGGCCCTTGTTCAGGTATCCTGAAGCCCAGACCCGCACCGCCAGACCCGCTGCCGCGACAACCACGCCCACGAGCAGTAGGCGAGGCCGAGGAACGGCCCAATAAAGGAACGCCGCCGCATAGACGAACCCGAGAGGCACCCTGACTCTCTGCAGGTTCATCACTGGCTGGTCCTCTGCCTCACCGCCTCGAACACTTCTTCGGCCGTTATCTCCATGCAGATGAACTTGTTGCACGTTCTTTTGTAGCAGTCGGAGCAGGGAAGTTGGCGTCGCACGGTGATATCGGCTGGATTGAAGGGGCCGTTTCGCCAGGGAGAGGTCGGTCCGAGCACGGCAACTGTCGGGGTGCCCATGGCTACAGCCAGGTGCAGCGGGCCAGTATCGCCCGACACCATGAGACGGGCGCGTCGACACAGGACAGCCAGTTCAAACACGTCGGTCGCGAAGCCCTCGACCGGTAGCCGGGCGCAAGACCGCACCTGTTCAACCAACGTTTCCTCGCCTGGTCCGAACGTGAGCAAGACTTCTAATTTCAAGCGCTCCCGAATCAGGTCCGCCAACCGGGCAAAACTCTGGGGCGGCCAGAGTTTCGTGACCCAGCCGCCGCCAATGTTCAGGACAACGAAGTCCGAGAGAGTGCGTGCGGCAAGCTCCTCGTCTACGCGGTTTACGGATTCCTCAGGAATGTCGAGCGGAATGCGAGGGTCGATCCCGGTGGGAAGTGAGGCAACACTCGCGAGCAGGCTGCAATTCAGTTGAATGGCATGAAGTTTTTGGCCGTTCGGTGACACCCTGTCGGAGTAAAACCAGGCGGCGCCCTTCTCTCGCGTCAACTGCGAATCAAAGCCAACGAGTCGCCCAGGACGCGAAAGGCGGGCAAGCAGTGCAGATTTCAGTAGTCCCTGAAAATCTATGGTGACGTCGAACCGCTCGCGCCGAACGGCGCGCAGAGTTGCCATCAGCCGTCTGGACGATGGTACAGCGCCCCCATTGCGGAGCGCGAGCCCCCAGATCTTATCGATTCCCGGAACCCGCTCCAGAAGCGGGACGAAGGCCCGCTCAGCCAACCAGTGAATCTCGATTTTCGGTTCCAGTCGGCGCAAGGCCTGCTGCGCCGGGATGACGTGCAGAATGTCACCCAGCGAGCTGAGACGCACAAACAGGACTTTGCGGATGGGGCCGGTTACGGTCATCTTTGCTCCGCAATCCTCTTGAGGTACTCTCGGGTCGAGTGGTCCTTCGGATCTCCGACAATGGCTACCCGGCCACCGTACGAAAGGACCGTAGCTCGCTCCGGGACGGTCTCCGCAGCGTAGTCGGTCCCTTTTGCGTGAACGTCAGGTTTCAGCTCAAGCAGGATTCGGTCCACCGTCGAGTCGTCGAAGAGTAATAAGTAATCGACGCACGAAAGCGCCGAGAGAATCTCCGCCCGCTCCGCTTCCGGCATCAGTGGGCGGTCCGGGCCCTTCAGGTGACGCACCGAGCAGTCCGAATTCAAACCGAGAATCAGGCAGTCGCCCAGAGAGCGCGCGGCTTCCAGGTACCTGATGTGCCCCACGTGCAGCAGATCGAAGCAGCCATTGGCAAAAACCACGGTCGCGCCCGTGCCGTGCAAATCGCCAACGATGCCTTTGAGCTCCTCCAGCGACTTAAGTTTTGGAAGTAGGTTCATGGTCACTCGTGTTTGGTTGCCGACGGTCACCTGATTCCGTATTCCAGATTCATCAACTCTAAGAA
>CAYQYP010000366.1:0-4733 GCA_964421755.1 uncultured Acidobacteriota bacterium | reverse complement strand
ACTTCCGTACCTCCGTGAAGGGCATCTACGCTGCTGGAGACGTTCTCGGACCAACGCTGGCGTCGATCGCTATGGAACAAGGGCGAGCGGCGATCTGTCACGCCTTCGCCATCCCGTTCGAAGGTACCGTCGATCCCAGCCCGGTCTCGGCAATCTACGGCATGCCTGAAGTCTCCGGCGCCGGCCTGACCGAGGAACAGTGTCGTGAGAAAGGCCTCGACTACGAGGTCGGCCGCGCGGACCTCAGTCTCACTCCGCGGGGCGCAATTGCCGGCCGCGGTGGTCTCCTGAAGCTCATCTTCCTGAAAGCAGACCGAAAACTAGTCGGGGTCCACTGTATCGGCGATATTGCCTCGGAGATCGTCGGAATCGGGCAGATGGTTATTCGGTGCGGTGGGACGATGAACACCATCGCGAACATGTCGATCAACACGCCGACTTACAGCTACGCTTACAAGTACGCGGCGTTCGATGGGCTGCGCCGTCTGGTGTCCGGCCAGAGAAGCGTTTTGGCAGAGTCTCAAGGGAGATGATAAATGACAAACAGTTCAGGCCGAATCTATAACCAGTTTCACGTTCCACGCAAATATATGCCCGGGAAACGCCGTTTCAGCGTCTATTGGACGTGGAGCTATCCCTGGGAAGCGAACCGGGACATCACCGAACTGGATAACCGTTTCTCGACTATGACCGAGGTTCGCCGCGTGGAATGGCCCCGCTTCGAGTCGATCGAGTATTCAGAGAAGATGTTCCTCCAGGGAATAGCCGGGACTTTGGAGCTCTTTCACCTGTCGCTTGTGAGGTTCCAGACGGTCATCGGCGAAGAGACGGGACACCCCGTCGCTGTCTATCAGCGCATCGACCAGGCCGGACAAAGATTGCCGATAGACGAACGCATACTCGCTGACACCGATACGCTGATGGTCTTCGGTCTGGACCACATGGTCACCGAGCAGGAAGCGTTTCCCGAAGAGATCGAAGCGCTACGCAACTTCTTGGCGCGCGAGGGGACGTGTCTGATCCTCGGGCCGCACCACGACGTAGGGGTCTCCGGGGATCCGAAACAGCGCGCCATGGAGTATGCCCACCACGGTGATCCGCTGGTTCCGCGGCAGCAGCGTTTTGGCAAGTACACCCGTTCGGTGATGAAAGGGCTGGGCGTGCCGGTCGAAAACCAGTATGGTCTGCGACCGGCGACACTCGACGGCACCATTCGGACGGTCCCGCTTTCGATCACCGGTGACCTGGACACTCGTGGTTGGCTAGGGGGGGTCAAGACGTTCGTCTTTCACATGCACCTCCCGCATTACGCGGTTACGACAAACGATCCAAAAGCCATCCATGTCCTGGCACGGCAACCGGTCGATATGTCCAGGCCGCACCCCTTCGTTGAGGCCGGCAACCGCGAGTTCAACATGTTCCTGTGGATGCCGCCGGTTGACAAACGACCGGGGGACATTCTCCTGGCGGATTCGACGATCTTCACGACGCTGTTCGGCGGGGACGAGAGCTTGCAGCGCTTCTGGAAGAACCTCGCGAACAAATGATCGGGTGGATGGGCAAGAAAGCGTCGCTTGGAGTCCTGGCGGCAGCCCACGTGTTGTTGGGCGCGATGGAAGCACCAGCGCAGAATCGAGGTGTCTACCCGCTCGGCATGAGCGCGACGAACTCCGGGATCACGCCTGGGGCGGGGTTTACGTACGTCAATCAGCTCCTTTTTTACTCGCGCGATCATGCCAGGGACGATGCCGGCAACAGGCTGCCGGTCACAGGTGAAAACTACGTTTTGATGGACATGAATACGTTGGCGTGGGTAAGCACGAAGAGGATTCTGGGCGGAGCCGTATTTTCCGCCGCCGCAACTCTCCCCTTTGCGAAAAACAACCTCACTTCGGACATCACAGGACCGATCAGTGGCGGCGGCGGATTCGCCGACTCCTACTATCTGCCTTTCATTCTGGGTTGGAATCGCGATCGGATTGCCGTTCGCGCCATGTATGGATTCCTTGCCCCCACAGGTCGATTCGTGGCTGATGCAAGCGATAACGTTGGTTCCGGCTACTGGACACACGCCCTGTCTTCAGGACAGACCTTCTATCTGACTAGCAATAAGCGCCTCGTCCTGTCCGCGTTTCAGATGTATGAGCTCCATACAGCGCAGAAGGACACCGGCATCAATCCGGGCGAGACATTTGATCTCGATTATTCACTCATGGGGTCGCTTCCTGTGTCGAAGGACGTTCAGCTGCAGGCCGGCCTGGTTGGATATGGACAACGCCAGACGTCTGCCAAGACCGGGCTAACGATTACCGAAGCGGAGGCGAAGGAACGCTATGCCGTCAACTCACTAGGGTTCGCGGCGAGCCTGGCTTTTCCAAAGCACAAGGCAAGTCTGGGCGTGAAGTACTTCAAGGAGTTTTCGAACCGGTCTACGTTCCAAGGATACTCGGTGCAGGTCTCTGGTTTGATCAGTTTCTAGGGTTTCATGCTTTGCGAAGAAAGGGGGCATCTTGAGCGTGCCGGTCTTAGAGCTCGATGACATTCAAAGCGGAGTTCTGCGTCCCCGCCCCACACCGTTTGCAGCGGTCTATATCATCTTTCGGATTGAGGACCGCAACGCGGGTCGGGAGCTGATGGGCCGTTTGAGCACCGTCGTCGCGTCGGCCGCTGATGCCGGCCCTGCGCGGGACACCTGGGTAAGCATCGCACTCAGTTTCGAGGGGCTCAAGGCTCTCGGCGTTCCGCAATCCTCACTCGATAGCTTTCCCCTGCAGTTTCAGCAGGGTATGGCCACGCGGGCGAGAATTCTGGGAGACGTCGGTGAAAGCAGTCCAGAACACTGGGAAAAGCCGCTCGGGTCAACAGACGTCCACGTTGTGCTCACCGCGATATCGCCGGATACAGAGCACCTTGAAACCGCGCTCGATCGCGCCCGGAAGACATATCGGGAGTTGGAGGGGGTCACGGCAATTTGGCGCCAGGACTGTCACGTTCGGCCTGATGAGAAAGAGGCTTTCGGGTTCCGGGACGGCATCGGCCATCCTGCGGTCGAAGGTAGCGCCGTTCCCGGCACCAATCACAAAGAGCGGCCGTTCAAAGCGGGTGAATTCGTACTGGGGTATCAAGACGAGATGGGAGGTGTACCTCCAGTGCCGCAGCCGGAGATTCTGGGGCGCAACGGCAGCTACGTCGCCTTTCGTAAACTCCATCAGCGTGTGGCGGCGTTTCGCCGGTATCTGAAAGAGAACTCCTCCGGCCCCGAAGCGGAGGAGCTGCTGGCGGCCAAGATGATGGGTCGCTGGCGCAGCGGCGCCCCCCTGGCTCTGTGCCCGTTGCACGACGATCCCGAACTTGGAGCAGATTCGCATCGGAACAACGATTTTCTTTTCAAGGAAGACGATCCAATCGGCTACAAGACGCCTTGTGGGGCGCACATTCGTCGCACGAACCCGCGCGACGCGGGCATCGCGGGCGTCGCTCGCATTCATCGCATGGTCCGGCGCGGGACCTCCTACGGCCCTTCGCTTCCAGAAGGTATCCTGGAAGACGACGGCGTCGACCGGGGATTGATGTTCGCTTTCGTTGGGGCTCATCTCGGCCGGCAGTTCGAATTCGTACAGTCCGAGTGGATGAACGATAGCAGCTTCTTCGGAGGGGATTCGGCGAAAGACCCCGTCGCCGGGGCAAACGACGGGACCGGGATTCTCGATATACCCAAGCGGCCACTTCGGAAGCGCCTGCAAGGCCTATCGCGCTTTGTTGTCACCCGAGGGGGCGAGTACTGCTTTATACCCGGGCTTCGTGCCCTGCGCTGGCTCGCAGACCTGAACACTTAGATATGATTTCCGGGGACACAAAACTTAATTCCTTTGCCGACGCGTGACCGCGGTGACGGGGTGGGAATTAAGTATTATGTCCCCAGATCCCTGAGGTTCTCCAGCGCATCGAACCTCGAGCTAGCGACAAAACAAAGGAAGGTGGTTGCCGTTTGTCTGTCAGAAATGACAGTTTTGGATGCCGATGCCTTTAGTTCAAAGTCGGGCTTACTGGTGGTACTTTGACGCACCGACGAGATCCAGGGGTTTCGAGAATCAAGCCGGAAGCAGGCATGGCGTGGCTTAGCAGCTGGGTCGTGACGATCCTGCTGGCAATGGTCCCGTGCTTTGCCCAGACCGTGGAGGGCTTACCGGAAGAGGCGGCTGGGGTTCAGAAGGTGGCTGTGGTCCTCGACGGGGAGCCGCTGTTCCGGGTGCGGGGCGTTAGCGCATTTCCCGCAGAGAAGCGGGCGGCCGCGATCTCGGAGCGTGTACTTGCGGCCGCGAAAGACAGAAAGTATACCCCTGGATCGCTCAAGACGGTCGAGGACGGGGGATTCACAAAGATCGAAGCCCGCGGCCGGATACTGCTGGCCGTTACGGAGGCGGATGCCGCCGCTGAAGGGATCAGTCGCCAGGACCTGGTGCGCGTTCTCGTGTCACGGATCGACGAGGCGATAGCGGCCTACCGAAAGGCACGCACCAGGGAGGCGATTCTCGGCGGGGTTTGGCGTGCCGGCACGACTTTGGCGATTTTCCTGGCCTCCCTTTTCCTAATCTGGTGGGCATGTCGGCGAGTAGAAGCCGCCGTTCAGAGACGTTGCGTCGCAAGTGCCGAGAGACTTCAGGCCCGAGGCCTGCCGGTCGCGGGGAGCGAGCGGTTCTGGCTCACGATCACGGGCGCGCTCCGTTTCCTGC
>CAYQYP010000365.1:0-9467 GCA_964421755.1 uncultured Acidobacteriota bacterium | reverse complement strand
ACCTAGGATGTCAAGGTATGCCTTCTGGAGCGCGGACATCTTGTCCGCACTGGGATCGCGGACGTCCCGTCCGCCCATCTTGCCCGCCGTTGACGTTGTTCGATCTGCTGCAATCTCCGAGAACGCCGGGCAAGATGCCCGCGAACCCAGTGCGGACGGGACGTCCGCGCTCCAGAAGGCTCTGCTCTTTATACGCATGTTAGACACCTTAGGGTATGCAATCTGCTTTCGGTTGGAAACCCGCTTGCTTCCGCGGCAGTAGTGCCGGCGGAAGCAAGCGGGTTCGAACCGAAAGCAGTTTGCATACCCTAAGGTGTCCAACATGCCTATAAAGAGGACAAAGAGATTCTTGTCCTTGTGGTCCCTGTAGTCCTTGGTTTTTCTTTGGATCTCAGTCGCTCAACTCGGCGCTGCGGGCCAGCAAAAAGGCCACGCAGCAGAGCACGGCGACCAACGCAAGCGCGATTCGCAGACTCGTGAGTTGTGCACTGAATCCGATCAAAGGCGGGCCAATGAGGAAGCCGAAGTATCCGGTCGTCGTTACTGAAGCGACCCCGACTCCCGGGGCAACGGCCTTGACTCTCGCTCCGGCGCCGAAAACGATCGGGATGATCGCCGAAAATCCCGCTCCTACCAGGCCGAATCCGAGCAGAGCCAGCGCGATGCTCGGCGTTAGCAATGCGGTGCAAACGCCGAGGCCAGCCAGGAGGACACCTCTCTGGACCAGCCTTTTGCGGCCCAGACGCATCGTGAGGTGATCCCCGAGGAAACGGCCCGCCGCCATGAAGGCTGAGAACACCGCGTATCCCAGCGCCGCGACACCCACGCTGGTGGCGAGCGAGTTTCGGAGGTACAATGCCGTCCAGTCCGCCATGGCGCCTTCGCCCACGGCGACGCAAAAAGCTATCCCTCCCAGCAACCACAGCTCTCTGGTAAATCGAAACGCAAGGGTCGTATCGCTTCGACAACTGCCCTCCGGCAGCCAGCGGGAGATCACGATCACAACCGTCGCAAGGGACAGGCAAGCGAGCATGAAGTGAGCAGCAACGGACAGGCCAAGCTGGGCCAGGCCCCCGCCGAGTGCCGCTCCCAGCATCCCTCCGATGCTGAACAAGCCGTGGAAGGAGGACATGACCGGTCTTCCCCGCCGGGTTTCGAACGCTGCGGCTTCAACGTTCATCGCGACATCCATCGCTCCGGCTGCAGCCCCGAAAACAAACAGCGAGAGTGCGAGCCGCAGAGGCGACGACGGCAAAGTCAACAGCGGCAGGGCAAAGCAGAAGAACAATGAGGTGGCCGTAACCAATCGACGGCTGCCCACGCGGTGGATCAAGGCGCCTGTCAGCGGCATAGCCAAGATCGAGCCGGCGGCGAGCGCAAGCAGGATCGCGCCGAGAACCGCGGGCGAAAGTTCAAGCGAGGATTGGACGGCTGGAATTCGGGACACCCAAGTGGCTACTACGAGTCCGTGGACAAGGAAGGTTACCGATATGCTCAGGCGTTCCCGCCCGACGGCAGTCGCCGGATCCGATGCTGCCACCTGATTATCATCACCGAAGCCCCCGGACCGGGCAAGGGGGCTTCGTCGCAAAAAAAGCACACCAAGAACCCCAGAGGTCCTCTGGGAGGTTGGGGACGCTATTCCGCCCTTTGGGTTCCTTCAACCTGATCGCGAGTCGTCATCGCGATCTCGAGGTGTTCCCGGAGGTGGGGCAGGTGCTTCGACGCGAAGTCGCGCAGCTCGCTGTCTTCGCCCTTTTCGACCTGTTTCTCGAATTCCTTGACGTCCTTCTTGTGCTCCTTCTCCATCTGCTTCATGTAAGCCTGGTCGAATTCCGCGCCGCTGAGCTGCGAGAGTTTGTCATAGGCCTTCTGGTGCTTCGCTTCATCGGTCTGGGAGAGGCTGACACCCTTGTTCTGAGCTATCGACATCAGGTCTTGGTTGGCTTTTGTATGCTGATCAACCATCTTCTGCCCGAAATCCTTGACTGCCTGCGAGGACCCGCGCTCGACTGCAAGCTGTCCCAGTTTCACCTCGAGCATCCCGCTCATGGCGGCGTTGTTCAGGAACTTCCAGTCCTGTCCCTTCTGTTGGCTCAGCGCCGACTCCGAACCGGTAGCCCCGGCCATCTTGCCCTCAGTGGTCTGCCGATCGCCGGACTTGTCCCGCCGATCTGACTCGCCTTGTCCCGGTTGAGTTGACTGCGTGTCCTGCGTGTCGGTTCTGCCGGGGGCCGAAGGGTCTTGTGACGGTTGCTGACCCGGTGTCTGCGTCTGATTGCCGTCATTCGGGTTCTGAACCGGATTCTGATTCTGATTCTGATCGCTCGGCTGGTCCGGCGTGCGCTGTCCGTACTCCTGCCCGAACGCCGGGGTGAGGAGCACAAGCAAGGCAATTACGGATATAGCTAGACTTCTCTTAAACATGTAACCTCCATTGTCAAAAGGATCCGACAAAGGGGGGATTTCACCCAATTTAGCATCCGGGGAGAAGCAAGAGAAGCGGGACGCCCATCGGGGGTGGGCTTGCGGCGGCGGAAGGTGTGAGCGTCGACGGAGTGAAATGATGCCGATCAGGAACCGGTCGGCGGCTTGGTAGAAGCTGACTTGTCCAGGTCACGAGCGGCCTGGCTCAGGGGTCGGATCGTCTCTCTTGACGGGTCGACAGCCCAGATCAGATGCGTAGTCCCGCCGACGGCTGATTCGGCCACGATGTGTGCCCAGAATTCGCCCCCGTCTTTCTTTGTTACGCGCCAACTCATCACTCGGAACTGATCGGTATTCCCATCCAGGATGGTCTGAGCCGCCGGTGATTTTTGACCCAGGACGTTCAGGACTCGGCGCTCTTCTTCCGGGGCCACTCCTCCTTCTTCAGGACCCCGAACCAACTCCGGTTTGTTATCCGGCTGACGGCGTGGCGCCGGAGCCGGGCTCGTGGCGTTCGCCTCTGGCGGCCCAGGCGGGACAAATCCCGGTTCCCGGCTCGGCCGCGCAGAATCAGAGCGCTGTTGGGGAACCGGTGGCTCCTCACGACTGCGGAGGGGCGTCGAAGTAGCCTGGGGGGTCTGCGGTTCGCTCTTCGGAGTGACTGGAGCTTCCGCTCCGGCCGCGTTGCCGGGCTGTTCCTGCGCCGGCGGGGGAGGAGCCGGCTCGTTTACCGGCGCGCTGGTGGCGGCTGCCGGAGCCGCACCTTGATCTGCTGGAGCCGGCGCTTCCGCAGGGCGACCGAGGAACAACAGTGCGAGCACCACGACGATCACCACTCCGCCGACAACCAATGCTAAGAGCAAACGTTTTGACGGTCCTGATGAAGGTTCGGCAAATACCGTATCAGCAAGGGACGGCGGTGTTGACGGACTCTGTGAACCAGCTTTGGACTGAGGGTGGGAAGGCGCCGCTCGCCCTTTCTTTGTCTTTCCATAAAGTTCCTGAAGCAGAGAATCCTCCCCTGCGTGGTAATCCTTCAGCAACTCATACGCCTCTTGAATGCGGGTCAGTTGTTCCGCAGCCCGCCGCCTGAGTCTTTCATCTGTCGGGAACCTGGAGGGATCCCAGACCTCGCTCAGTTCCCTGTACGCTTGCTCCACAGCTTCGCGGGACGCGTTGGGTGGGAGTTCGAGCACCCCAAATGCCCGCTCGAAGTCTTCATCGTTAGCAGGAGATTTCATCGGGACACATATTACTCCAAGTGTGAAACCGGGTGTTTTTCGCCTGCGTCTTTCAAAGTAGCAGCTCATTCTCGACTCATAGAACCGGAGCAACACGTCAGGCCTAGCCAACCGGCAAGGCATGCATCGAGAATCCAACAGCAGGCTCGAGACAGGGGGATGTGTATGACTGTCTTCAGGTCCTTCCGACTGCAGCGTCTTCTGCTGCTCCCAGTTCTTCAGTTGTTCACAGTGCTTGCTTTTTCAAGCTCAACTTCACTGACAGGAGAGGTGGCCGTCCCCGGACGTCATCTCTTAAGGCAAGGTGTTAGCGTCACGATTCAGGGCCATGCCTATAGCAGAACCACGTCGGCCCGGATGGATGGCAGCTTCCAGTTTGAAGACGTTCCTCCAGGTGACTACGTGATTGAAGTAAACTGCCGGGGCCACGAATCTGGCCGACTCGAACTCTCGAATTGGTCTACAGGAGACCTGCGCGCGATCGTCGTCCAGCTTGGGCCGGCGATCGGGCAGGATGAGCCTCCATTGGGGAGCAATTCAACAGCCACTGTTGAAGAGTTGAAAGTGCCGCCAAAAGCAATGAAGGCGCTGGCCAAGGCCCAAGACAAGTCCAGGCAACAGGACTATGCGTCCGCCATCGGCCACCTGAAGAAGGCGTTGGATATCTATCCGGCGCATCCCGGCGCCTGGAATAATCTTGGCGTCGCATATCTCAAGATGGGCCGCGACTCCGAAGCCGAGGGCGCGTTCAAAAATGCCCTTTCCAAGGATCCACGCTGTATTCAGGCCATGCGGAATCTGGGCCTGCTTTACTTCGCAAATAATAAAAACAGGGAGGCAATCGAACCGCTGAAGGCATCCCTGGAAAATGACGCAGCCGACTATCGGGCGCAGACATACCTGGCTGTTGCGCTGTACCGTGAAGGTCGCTATGCCGATTCTGAGGCGTGGCTCCTCAAGGCGCTGGACGTCAACCCCCACTTTAGCGACGCTGTATACCAGTTGGCACTCGCCCAGTTCCGGCTGAAGGACTACCAGGGCGCGGCCGAAAGCGTGGACCGGTATCTGGCTGCCGCGCCAGGAGGGGAGTACGCAGAAAAGGCGAAGCAACTGAAAACGGCTCTGGATGGTCAGGCGACCGGATCAGCGGAGTGAATCGGTCAGGTCACTTCGTGATTTTCACCAGGCCTTCACGGTAATCGATCGTTAGTGACGCGTCTGCCAGCTGCGGACAACCGATGAGCCCACCCAACTCTGTGCCCAGGGCGTAGCTCAACCCGGTCATGTCGACAGCCAGCATGGTCTCGGGCGTCCGCTGAAGCCCCGGAAACTGCAGGACCACGTTTTCGGCTTGCAGTGTCTGGCCGACGTCACCCGAGATTCCTCTGATGCCCCTTCGGCTGGGTATCAGCGTTGTGATTTTCTGAGCAGTCCTCTGCGCGATCAGTCGCTCGGAGGCGCCGGTGTCGATCACGAAATTTGCGCTCACTCCGCCATTCAACCCTGTCCGTGCCAAGAGCTTCCATCCGAGGAAACGTACACGCGCGAACCCAGAGCGGTCAACGGCGGACCGATCGTAGGCGAACTCATCGTCTTTTCGGGGAGGCAGTTTTTCGAGTCGCAGGCTGCGGCCGGGAAAGTCAAGCGTGATCAGGAACTCACGAAACACGTCGGTCCCTATGATCCCGTCCCACCGCGGCCCGACCTTCTTGTCCGTTATGATCACCGGGCAGTCGCTCAGCCGCAGATCGCCGATCGTCGCGCTTTCCGCCCATCCTAACGAGGCCGGCATGCGGCCTTGATTTCCGAGTCCGCCCAGGCGGTAGGCGAGCAGCGGCGTGACCCCGGAACGAGCTGCCATCCGGGAGGAAATCAGAAGACCGTGGGCCGCGGTGTCGACCAAGAGGTTGTGGGGTTCGCCGGCGTTGACTGCAACCGCGAGGACGAAGGCCGAAGGTGGGCCGTTAACGCCCATGCGCACGCCTCGCAACCTCAATGAGAGCTGATCGGGTGGGTCCTGAAGAACAAACGGCTGCCTGCCCCCCTTCACGCGGAACAGCGAGATCAGAGCTTTGTTGGCCTCGACCTCTTCGGGGTTGCGATATGTTGCCCCGATTGCATATTGCTCTTCCAGGTCGAGCTGAGCGGGAGAGCGTGGGAGCACCGAGGCCAGGGCGCTTGCGACGTCCGGATCGTGAGGTGAAAGGCGTTGGGCGCTCTCGAGATGTTCCCGGCCGCTCTTGAAGCGGAAATCTGTCAAAAGGACCCGGCCCAGCCCCAAGTGGGCGCGGGCATCCTGTGAGTTGAGTCTCAGCGCCTCCTCGTAAGCGACGGCGGCTTTGTCAAAGTCACCCAGCCGGTAAAGCGCATCCCCCAGAGCTGTATGTGCCGTCGCGTCCCGGGGACACTGCTGGATGGCCACTTCGGCTTCGCGCAAGGCTTCGTCCGGGATATTTTCCTCGATGAAGGTACGAACAACCAGGTAGCGGGCATCGGTATTCCCCGGTTCCCTGGCGATCAGCGCTGTCAGCTGCGCCCTGGCGCCCATGAAACGGCGGGCTCGAAAATCCTCCCTGGCCGCCAGCAGACTTGCCGCACTGTCCGTGGCTGGTGGAGGCCCTGGAAGCTGCTGGAAAGTTAGCAAGGACCACGACAGGGCAAGCAACAACCTGGCAAACATGCAGACAATGATAACCCTCTTGGAGCGCGGACGTCTCCCGAGTTTCGGGGACATAATACTTAATTCCCAAGCCGTTGCCGCGATTCACGCGGGAGCACAGGAATTAAGTTTTGTGTCCCCGAAACTCGGGGAGACGTCTGCGCTCCAAGAGAGACGTCCGCGCCCTTAGAGGCTAACGAACAAAAAGCTGCGCTCCGGAGCTCTTACTTCAGCACGAAGACCAGCGTCGGGTCGAGCGGGTAGCGTCCGAACCGTGAGCCGTAAATCGCCAGACCGCCGGGCAGTGCTGGATCGACCTCCAGGCGGAGGGTGAGCCTCCCCTCCTTTTCGGCTCGTTCGAGGGCCGATCGCGGCAGCAGCGTCGAGACCAGATACCCGTACGAGCCTGCCTCATGCAGATGGCGATCCTGCTTCTGCGCAAACCACGAGAGAATCCCCTGGTGATCGGCCGGGTCGTCAGGCAAATCAAAAGTCCCGACCCCCTCGTTCTGAACGACGATCCGCACCGCGCTCGGATAGCTCACAGCGTCGGTCATCGGGTACGAGTTCGGGTTGAGGCTCGGATCGTGGGTGCCCTGACCACGCATGAAATCTCCAGCTTGCTTGCCGCGATCCTGCCGATCCTTGCCGTTCAGCCGCTTGGCCGAGAGCTCTGCCCGGAAGCTTGCCTGCTGGATTTCGCTCGCCCTCAGACCTTTTGGCCAGGGTATCGAGTACTCGAAGTACCCGTGCCCGGATCCGTTCAGCTTTAGGCCGTCAAAGATCTCCCATTTCTTCTCGGACCAATTCGAGCCCGTCACGTTCGCAGGCGACAGGCGCACCACCCTCGTCCGCACGCCGTCAACCGCTCGCTCCTCGTCCGCACTGCCGGGGTTCCCGACGACGAACGTGACAAAATTCCGGTGCAAAACGGCGCCGCTGCCGTCCTCCAGAGAAAGAGACAGGACCGCCAACGAATGACCGTCCGGCATCCGCACCTTGAGCGGTGCAATTTCCTTCGTCGACCAGGGCTCGAACGGCACCTGAATAGCCTGAATCGAATAGCTATGGCGGCGACCAAGGTCGTCGTGTCCCCAAAGCTCCGCGTGGAGCCGCAGTTGGCCCGGTCCCGGGCCTTCCGTCATGAAAGAGGCCAGGAGCGGAACCGAGATCTCAGACCCCGGGGCGACTGAGCTGCAGAGCGGCACCTCAGGCACAATGTAGTACCGGGAATGCAGGTCCTTCAGCGTCATGTCGGGAGCCAGTGCCGACATCCCATCGTACTTGTCAGACCGGTCGAATCGGTAGTACCCGTTCCACTCGTTAATCACGTCGTGATGCTCGGTATAGAGCCAGCCGGCGATCTTCGGATGCCTGCGGAACTCGTTCATCATGATGTGGTAGTCCCAGCTCCAGTCGACGTCTCCGGTGCTGCCCTCGTAGCCCCAAACGTTCCCGCACTCGCTGTTGAGAAGCGGCTGGTCGCCCTGGGTCCTACCGCCGATGAAGTTCCATTTCGACCCCGGGAAAGTATCGGCAGTGACCTTGTCCAGGTGCTCCCGCCAGGCGTAGCCGGGCAGGTAGACGTGCCAGCTGTTGATGTCCGTGAGGACGTGATCGTGGTTGCATGGCGAGTTGTCTTCCACCAAACGCGTCGAGTCCAGTGATTTCGCGAGTTTGAACATCGAGGCCACCCATTGCTGGGTCTCGGGCAGGTAGGTCCTCTTTTGGTCTTTTTGCTGCAGGCCCCATGTCTCATTGAAGATCACCCAGGAGAATATCGAGGGGTGATTGAAATCCCTGGCGATCATTCCGCGCAGTGCTGTTTCGGTCTCTGCCTTCGCTTCCGCGCTCGGTTCGCCCCAGCTGTTCGGAACGTCGGCCATGATCAGCAGGCCAAGCCGGTCGGCCCAGTAGAGCTTCCGTGGGACGTCGATCTTGACGTGCAACCGCTGCCCGTTCAAGCCGATCCGCCTGGACCGCAGGATCTCGTCCCGCATGAACTCGTCGCTTGGAAATGTGTAGAACCCGTCCGGGTGGTAGGACTGATCCAAGGCAAGCTGCAGATAAATTGGTTTGTTGTTGAGGGCGATGTAGGTAAACCCGGAGCCGGGCAGTTTCACAACACCGATTTTGCGCATCCCGAAGTACGTGTCCAGCTGATCGGCTTCGGCGCCAGATCCCGAAAGAGAGGCTTGCACTTCGTAAAGGAAGGGGTCCTCGAGCGACCAAAGACGGGGATTCGGTAGCGGGATTTCGAATCGTGCTTCCTTCGCACCCTTTTTCACCGATGTTGCAGACGCTGCAACCTGCCCGGTCTTGAAGTTCAACCGCAATTCCATGTCCGAGCGCGCTTCCTCACTCAGCTCGGCGTGGACGCTTACGAGCTGCTTCTCAATGTCCGGTGTGAACCTCACGGATCGTAAGTAGGTGTTGGGCCGGGCCTCCAGGTAGACGGTCTGCCAGATTCCGCGCGCCGGTCCATAACCCTGTTTACCTTCCAGCTTGAAGGAGCCGGGAGTGTCATCCACCCGCAGCACCAGGTTCTGTTCTTCGCCGAAGCGCACGTGCGCGGTCATTTCGAATTCGAACGGCGTATAGCCGCCGCGGTACTTCCCGATTTCTTCGCCGTCCAGCCAGCCGGTCGACGTCCAGTCGGATGCTCCGACGACGAGGAAAACGCGCTTGCCTTTCCAGGCGGCGGGAACCGTGATCTTGCGTGAGTACCACCCGATGTCCGCTCCCGCCCGGTTTGCGATTCCCGACAATTTTGAGCCCCAGGGGAACGGCACCGTGATGGTCTGGTCAAATTTTCTCTGTCCGGTCTCCCAGCCCTGCTCCGCGCCTGGCTTGTCCCCCTGAAAAGCGAACGACCACGGCCCGTTCAAATTGACCCAGTCAGCCCGCTGGAAATCCGGCCTCGGGTGCTCCGGAAGCGGTATGGGCTGGTTGGTTTCGGCGCCGAGGGAACCAGCCTGGAGAATCGATACAAAGAGGACGACGACGACTAGGCCGCGATTGTTACTCACGTGATCTCCTATCGAGAACAACTGACCACTGACGACTGACGACTGCCCACTGCCCTCTGCCCACTGCCCACTGCCCACTGCCCGCTGCCCGCTGACCACTGACCGCTGCCC
>CAYQYP010000364.1:0-33070 GCA_964421755.1 uncultured Acidobacteriota bacterium | reverse complement strand
AGGAACCGTGACCGGAGTCTTCCGAAACATCCATGGACTCCGCATGGAAGTGGAGCTGGAAGGATATGGCCCAGTTACGGAATTCGCCTTCAACCTGGCACGCGGGCAGGCTGCCGTGCTCAAGACGAGCGGTCGTGGCGTATTCAAGACCGGATGGCTCCAGTTGAACCCGTGGGGAGACATTCATGCGGTGGCGCTCGTGACGCAGTCGAATGCCGTTTCGAGCACGGAGGCGGCTATCCAACCTTCGCAGCTTCGGAACTTCTCTTTCGCTTTCGATACGACGGACCCCGCTCTCGATACTGGTTTTACGGTCGTTGCGCCACCCGGAAACATGACCGACGTGACGCTTAACTTGTTTGATGAATCGGGGCATCTTGCGGCTACCAGGCAGACCCAGTGGGTCCCGCTCCAGAAACAGGCACAGTTCGCGACCGAGCTCTTTCCCGAAATAGGAGAGAAAGGCATCAAGAGAGGTCTAATCTCGATTAGTACGAACCAGTTCGTCTTTGCCACAATCCTGAGACAGCATAAAGTCACCCTGCCCGGTGTTGCCGCGCCTGCATACCGGCTGACCACGCTCCCGCTGGCTCCCCGGGTGTTGGAGTAACGGTTCGACAAAGCCTCGTCAAGAGAGCAGTACCCCGGGCTCGGCCTGGAGATCGCTGCCTGCGTGTTCACGGAGTCCGATATTTGCTATCCTCACCCGATAACTTTGGTGGAGGAGGCAAGCGTATGGACAACGGACAATTCATAGCGGAGCAGGTTGCGGAGATCAAACAACAGGTTGGCAACGGGATTGCGATCAGCGCGGTCAGCGGCGGAGTGGACAGCTCGGTGGTCACAGCGCTCGCTCACAAGGCGCTCGGATCGCAGCTGAAAACCATCTTCGTCGACAACTCCCTGATGCGGGAAGGCGAACCACAGCGGGTGGTCGCGATGTTCGGGAATATCGGAATCCCGGTTGATCTCGTCGACGCCCGCCGTGAGTTTCTGGCCGCTTTGAAGGGACTCACCGATCCGGAGCAGAAGCGGGAAGCGATCACACGCACGTTCTACCGCGATGTCTTCGTCAACGAGGTGAAGCGCTCCGGCGCGAAGTTCCTCCTCCATGGAACGATCTTGACCGACATCGAAGAGACGGTTGCCGGAATCAAGCGCCAGCACAACATCCTCACCCAGCTCGGCATCAACACCGAAGAAGTGTACGGATACACGGTAGTGGAGCCGCTCAAGACACTGAGGAAAGACGGCGTCAGGGCGGTTGCGCGCGAGCTCGGTTTGCCGGAGGAAATCGCAAACCGCATCCCCTTCCCGGGGCCAGCGCTGGCCTGCCGGATTGTTGGCGAAGTGACCGAGGATCGACTCGCGATCGTGCGAGCCGCGACCGCGATCGTCGAAGAGGAACTGAAGAGCACCGGCGCGTTCCAATATCTGGCGGTTCTTTTGAACGATTATGCGACCGGCATCAGGGGCGGGAAGCGCGAGTTCGGCAAAATCATAGTAGTTCGATGCATTGACAGCACGGATGCGCGAGAAGCGACCGTGCGCGAACTGCCGTGGCCGGTGCTCCACAGAATCACGGAGCGGATCACAGCGATCCCCGGCGTCAACCGGTGTTTGTACGACCTGACGCCAAAGCCGCCGGCAACCGTGGAGTACGTGTAGAAGAAGACAGTCCACCACCAAGTCACCAAAAAGCATCGCACTAAAAGGCGTTTCCACCAAAAAACAAATCTGACAGGGCTTTTTGGTGGAAAAGGTTTTTTGGTGCGACGCTTTTTAGTGACTTGGTGGTGAATTGTCTTCACTCACAGAATCAGTCTCTTGATCCCCTGCCTGATCGACTCAACGTTGAAATTGACGAGAAAACCCAGCCGGTTTCCTGTCAGTTTCAAGTAAGTCAGCACCTGGGCACGATGCACCGGCAGGAGGATCTCCACCGCCTTGACTTCAACGATCAGGCAATGGTCCACCCATATGTCCACCCGCAGCCCTTTTCCGACTCTTGTGCCCCGATAGGTCACCGGCACTCCGATCTGGCGTCTGAAAGGAATCCCGCGGTTATGCAACTCGACGGCGAGACAGGTTTCATAGACCTGTTCCAAGAGCCCGGGCCCCAACTCGTTATGGACGGCCACTATGGAATCGACAACGTGCGTCGCGTACGCCTCGACGTGCCTTGGAATTGGCTCATATGCCTTCATGCCAGCTACTAACGTCGAAGTGACCAGAAATACGAAGATTTCTTACAGGTAAAGTTTGAAGGCCGCAAATAAGGTGTGGGGCGATGAGCCGAATTCGCTCCCCGGCACACCGGCGGTAGTCACGTCCTTCCCAAAACCCAGTTGCCCGCCGAAGAGCACTTCCGAGTTATTCCCGGTTGACCAGACGAGCGAAGGCACCCAGAGGGCCGACGAATCATCCCAGCCGACCAGGGCGGTGTTGTTGAAAGTCCACAGCGGGTGAAAGCGCCAGGCCAGCGACACCCCGGAGTGGTATCGGCCAAGCGAGGTAATCTCCCCTCGAAGCAGGCGGTCGGAACTGAGCAGCAAGAGGTATTCATCGGGATTCGCAGCGCCGTACTGGTTGAATGCCGTCTCGAGGATCAGTGTAGTGGTCGGCGTCAGTTGCCGGTCGATTCCGGCCGATCCGCGCCAGAAGACGCCACGGCCGATACTGGTGTCGCGCGGGTCCCCCGACTGTGTCCAGGAAAGCTCCCCGCGCAAGCCGGTCCCTGCCAGGTTAGCCGTCACGAAACTTCCGACCACCTTGTCCTCGTGAAAGCTCCCTGCCATCAGGCCGAAATCAACAGTCCCGGCATTCCACCGGATGAGAGCGCCCGCGGCCAGGTCCCGGGAGGTCGATGGTCCAAGAATTCCAGCCACCGCTTGAACTTCGGAGTAGGACCCGAGGGGGACGATCAAGCGTGCGGCGTCGACGCCCGGCTTGTAGTCGCGGTCGATGCGGTTCGGAGCGAAGGGAGCGAACAAGTCCAGCGCCGGCCAGAAGTAGTTGACTCCCCAGGTTATTGCCTGGCGGCCCACCACCAACCGGAAGGCACTTGTCTCGATCTGGACATTCAGGCGGTCAAGCGCGGCGTTCACGCTGACGTCTTCCTCGTTGACGATTCGCTTCTGAAGATCCAGGTAGGTGCGGCTGGACCCGGTCGCTATGGCGGTGGCGAGAGAGACCGGGGGCGAGGTCAGATAGGCGACCAGGTGAGCTTCGGCTTTGACGTGCTGGCCGATCGTCACTTCAGGGACGAGGCGGAAGATCAGGAACTCCGTGTCGCGACGGGACTGGAACGGATTGTCCTCGAGTGCGTAGAACCCAAAGCCTCGAAGCGAGGCGCCAAGCTTGAAGTCCTGCCCGTAAAGGCTGCCGAAGAGCAGGGCAAAAGTAATAGCGGGCACCGCCCACCTAGCCCGCATGCCGGGGATCCTTCCGGTTGTTTTGAGTGACCGGCAGATCGCTCTCGATCCGTCCATCGACAAGACGGATGATGCGATGCGCGCGTTCCATGACACGGGGATCGTGGGTCGAGAACAGGAAAG
The DNA here is from genome assembly GCA_964421755.1 of uncultured Acidobacteriota bacterium. Classification (GTDB taxonomy): domain Bacteria; phylum Acidobacteriota; class UBA6911; order RPQK01; family RPQK01; genus CAVUUN01. The sequence goes on along the minus strand of CAYQYP010000364.1, from coordinate 29,513 downwards.
TCGTCCCGTGCTCCTGGTTCAACCGCTCCATCAGGTTAAGCAGGGAGAGGGCTGTTTCGGTGTCCAGATTGGCCGTCGGCTCGTCCGCCAGAACCAGTTTCGGCTCGGCGGCGATGGCCCGCGCCACCGCGACGCGTTGCTGCTGCCCCCCGGACAGCTGGCCGGGACGGCGTCGCTCCAAGCCTTCCAGCCCCACTTCCTTCAGCAGATCCCGAACCTTGGAGCGTCTCTCTTGGTCCGGAACGCCGCGCAGGAGCAGGATGAATTCGGCGTTCTCTTCGGCGGAAAGCACCGGAATCAGGTTGAACGCCTGAAAAATGAACCCGATTTCCTCGAGACGCAGTCTGGCAAGTTGCTGGCGGCTCAGCTCAGAGAGATCGCGGCTTCCCAACCAGACCTTTCCTTCGGTCGGCCGGTCAAGGCCGGCGCAGACGTTGAGCAACGTGGTCTTTCCTGAACCGGAGGGACCGGCTACGGCGATGAACTCGCCTCGGCCGGCGGTGAAGCTGACGTTCCTCAGAGCTTGAACCGTCTGTTCGCCTTGGACGTAGGCTCGCGTTACATTTTCGAGCCTGAGCAGTTTGTCGGCATTGTCGGCAGTCATAATTGTCCCAGCAAGTGCACGTCCTCGGCTTTTGCTCCGCGCCAGGCGGGGAGCAGAGACAGGAGGAAGGTCAGCCCGAAGACCAGGCCAGCCGCGCCAAAGATTCGTGTCCAGCTCAATTGCGAGTAGATGATCGGATCGATCACCGCCCCCGCGGCGGAAACCTCCGACGAGTAGAACCAGTCGAGCGGCAGGCCTTTGTGGTGAAAGTAGAGATGGCCAGCGTAGCCGAGGAAGGTTCCAATCACAACGGAGAGGGCGGCGATCCAGGAGGCTTCCAGGATCACCAGCAGGAAGCGACGCCGAGGGGAGAACCCGAGGGCGTCGAGCAGGGCAAATTCCCGGCGACGCTCAAGCACGGACATCAACAGCGTGTTGGCGACCATGAATGCGATAATCAGGAAAAAGAGACCGTTGAAAACATAGCTGCCCCCGTCATCGATCCTGATGAAATCGCGAAGCTCAGGCATCAGGGCGGACCAATCCAAAACCTCGACGGCGGGAGGAAGCCTCAGGCGTCCACGCTCGGCTACGTGGGTCGCCCGGTCCAAGCCGTTGAGCATGATGGCCACCTGGTGAACCTGGCCCTCCAGATTGAGCAGTTGCTGTGCGGTCGCAAGAGGGACCAGAACCGTAGCCTGATCAAAGTCCTCCAGGCCGGTCCGCATCACGCCGGATACCCGCAGGAGCAGCGACTCGATCTCGGCCGAATTCGCTGCCTGGGCCATCAGGACAAATTTCTCGCCCGGCTCCAGTCGGAGCTTGCGAGCCACCCCGTCGCCGATCACCGAAGTATTGTGGTCCTTCGGGGTCAGGAACTGTCCCCTGGTCACCTTATCGTCAAAAAAGGACCCGCTCGCTTCCCGCCCGGGGTCGAGCCCGATGACGCGAACCCCGGTGGCCCCGTCTGCTGAGGATGCCAGGCCGGACGCGAAAACCCGGGGGAGCACACTCTCCACGCCGAGCGCCGGGGCCTCCGCCGCCAGCCAGGAGGATACCTGCTCGATTTCATGCTGGGACAGCACGCGTTCCAGTCCGCCGCGCTCCTGGTACCCGCGCGCCTGCACGCCCACGTGTGCGCCGCCCAGGCGAACGGCGTTTTGGATCATCGCCATGTGACTTCCGTCGCCGATTCCCAGGAAGAGCAGCAAGAGACCCAGCCCGAGAGCCACCGTGCCTGCCGTTAGGAGAGTCCTCCGCGGATTTCTCCACAGGTTTCTCCAGGCAATTATGACGAGGATTCTCATAAGGTGACCGACTCACTGCCTGACCAGCTAACCGACTGCGCACTGCGCACTGCCTACTGCCCGCTGCCTACTGCCCGCTGCCCGTCTTGGTCCGTGCCAGTCCGTTTTGGTCCGTGAGTTCCGTGCTACTGCAGGACCGGCGCGTGAAGCGCCTCCACCGGGTCCACGCGCACCGCCTTCCGGGCGGGCAAATAAGCGGCGATCACGGTCGCAAGGGACAAGCTCACGGCCGCTCCGGCGACCGCGTTCCAGTTCCATGCGGCCTTCAACACGGGATCAACGCGTGCCTGCAGCATCGACAGTTCCCCGGTCCAGCGGCTGAGATCCAGGCCGTGGACCGACAGGTACTGCATCATCGCAAGTCCGAACAGGAACCCTGCGAGCAAGCCGAGGAGCCCCAGAAAAAACGCCTCGAAGAGAATAGTGCCGACGATCTTGGAGGGCCGCATACCGAAGGCATTGAGCATCCCAATCTCGCGGATCCGCTCGAACGTCACCATCATCATGGTGTTTAGAACGCCAAAGGCTGCGAAAATCACGACCAAACCGATGATAAAGGCATTTGCCCCACCGGCGACGTTCAGGTAGTCGCTCAGTTGGGGCAACAGTTCCCGCCAGCTCTGGACCGAGACATCACGCGGAAGCCCCGGGATGCGGCCGATCTGCCGGCTCAAATCCGGCGCAGCCAGCGGATCCTTGATTCTTATGGCTATTTCGTGGATTCGCGCCGGGTCCAGCGCCATGAGACGCTGCAGGTCCTCGATTCGGGCGAAGGCGATGGTGCGATCCATGTAGGGCAGGCCGGTTCGCACGGTTCGACTGACGGTGAAAAGCTCGTTTCCAAGAGTCCCGTCGGCGGCTTGAGTCACGGCCGCAATCTCACCCCCCCGGTGCGCTCCGAGCTCCTGCGCCAGCAGTTCACCGAGCAGCAGGGATCCCGGCCTCAGTTCCGCTAGCGAGCCGGCATCGACGATCCGGCTGACGCTCTTCTCGAGCTCGGGGTCCACGCCGACGATCTGCGCACCCGCAGACCGTTCTCCGGTCGAGAGGAGTCCAAAACCGAAAACCCGAGGCGAGGCAGCCAGCACCTGCTCGTCCTGTTCCAGCCGCGACAACAGCGGCCGCCAGTCAAATCCCTCCGCGTTACCGAGGGTCTCGTAAAAGTCCCGGTCCGGAAGGTACTGCGGGTCGTGGATCTGAACGTGTCCGACCATCAACTCGGTACCGTTACGGAGTAATTGAAGGACCAGGCCGTTAGCCAAGCCGATCATGGCGATCAGGAACGCAAAGGCGAAGGCGATTCCTGCGATGGTTATCACGCTTCGCCGAGGGTTCCGCCAGAGATTCCTCCATCCCATGCGGACGACAATCATGAGCCTCGCAGTGCCTTCAGCGAAAAGATCGATTCGGCGATCTTCAGATCAAAATCCAGCTCTTTGTACTTCATCTCGGTGAACTCGCCCGGCTTGTCGGAGGGAGACATGCGCATCCGGGTGGGAACAAGTCGCCCATCCATCGTCTCCCAGTCCGAAAAGGTAGCAAGGCGTTTGAGTTGACCGTCTTCCCCGTAGAATTTTCCCCAGATCGGCTGCAGGTCGGACTTGCGAATCTGGTACACGATTTTCCCCCAGACAACGGGTGCCTCGGGTCGAGGTGTCAGCAAGAATTCGTACACGGCCACGCCCTCCCTGGGACCTTCGTAGTCAATCGCAATGTCGTAGTCCCTGATCAACCGGCTGTCTTTAACCAGGTCGTCGTTCGTGAAGTGGGATCCCATCCAGGAGGCCATCATCATGGATGTGGGAATCCGGATGACCCGGTCGATCTTGGGGAGATAGTTCCAGATGTTGTCACCCACGCGCAAGGTGGCCGTCCCTTGGTCTTTCTTGGGTGACTCCACGCGGACCAGGACCTTCTCGGTGCCTTCCGACCAGATACGCAGTTCAGTGGTTCGCTTCCATTGGCGGGTCGCGACTGTCATTTCCACTCTGCCGACGGACGAATCACCCCGCAGCATGCGGTCCACGCGGTCGATGATATCGCGGGCCTCCTGGGTGGAAGGCTGCCCGTTCAGCGGCACACTCAGTATCCCGAGCAGAATCAATGTCATCGCGGTCAACAATGTCCGCATAAGACTTCCATGATAACCCAAGTGCTGCTCCAGTGGTCGTAAGCCGGCGGCCCACTCGTCCGGCCTTTGGTAAGCGAACTCTCGGGCGGGCTCTGGCAAGATGCCGCCGGCTGCTGCTAACATGAATTACAGGGTCCATGCCATAGCTCCCGAGCGGATTGCTCACCTCTGGCGCACTAACGGCCGCACTGAACCGAGAACCGGGGGCTAACGTCGTCACCGATATTGGAAGGTGCTTCTATGTACCGAATCTTTTTGGTTCTCGCAGTCTGTCTGTCCATCCTCAGTCTTCATGCTCAAGCGCCGGAGGGATTGGTTTCTTTCGACGAATTGAACAATGAAGCGGTGCTGAAGATGGTGCGTGAAAAGATTCCCGATGAAACAATAGTGACCCTGATTGAAACGAACCCGACCCACTTCGACACATCGGCTAAGGGTCGGGAGCAGTTGCTTCAGGGAGGCGTTTCCAAGCGAGTGATGGATGCGATTCTTAACCCCTCGCGTCCCAAGGCACAAGTGGCCAACCGCACGGCTCCGACTCCCGCCACTGCCGCCAACAAGCCGAACGGACTCTCGAACGCGACAGCGAAGCCTGCGCCGACGACTTCCACGCCACCGACTGCTCGGCCCGAAACAACCCGCCCGCAAGCCATCAGTCGGCCCCCGGTTGTCGTTTCGGCACCGGCGAGCGCGCCTCCCAGAGCGTCGTCTCCCCCGCCCATCGCGTCCTCGACCCCGCCCGTCGCGTCCTCGACCCAAGGTCCCAAGGCGGCAAGTCCGGCGCCGCGGGAAATGGCGGGTGCCTCTCCGTCAACGCCTCGGGTCGCCAGCTCCAGTCCTGCCCCTGCCTCGTCAACGCCCCCGGCGCCTCGCGTTTACTATTCGGAGTCGGAAGACGAGTCGGCTCCGCAAGCCGAGATCTTCGGTGGGGTGGCTTACAGCTGGCCCGAGTCGGGCTCAAAACAGATGGGATGGAACGGGGCGGTGAGCGGCAACTTCAACCGCTGGTTCGGAGTCGTCGCCGATTTGAGCTCCCGACCGTCGTTCCAACGTAACAACTTCCTGGGATTCGACCTGGGCCAAGGGGATGTCTTCTTCTTGTTGTTTGGCCCCCAGTTTACGGCGCGGACAGGCAGGATCGACGGGTTTGCGCGCGCTCTGGTCGGGAGTCAGCACTCCGGAGGTCCGACGCCGTCCCTCCCGGCCAGTTGGCGCCTCGCGTACGGGTTTGGCGGTGGGGCAGACGTAATTCTTTCATCGCGATTTGCGGTCCGGGCCATTCAGTGGGACGTTCTGCAAACGAAACAGGCCGATAACGAGTCGCGCAGAGAAAACCGCCTGGCCTTCGGGGCAGTAGTGCGGTTTTAGTATTGGGGCAAGCTTGCCACCGCCCGAGAATCGCGACGACCGCCGCAGTCGGTTGACATCGCTTTCGGTGGCAATCCGCGCACTCCGCAAAAAGCGCTGCGTTTGCGGTTCCGTTCAGCTCGGTTACGCGGCGCCCGGGAAGCCAGCCGAGCGGGTCGCCGAGCAAGACAGAACCGCAAACGCAGCGTCTTTTGCGGAGTGCGCGGATTGTTGTTCCACACGTCCCGCATTTCCGGTTGTCGAGGCGCGCGTTATGAGGCATGATCTGGCGAGTTACGGAGACCAAGATCATGAGACGGCGAACCCGACTGCTTGCGTTCCTACTTGCGACTGCCGCAGCGCTGCCTGGTGCTTGCACTTCCGCCCGACAGCCAAACAAGCTGTTCACCAGCTGGCCGACCGGTGCCTCGCCGGCGGAGATCGGAAAGCGGGTGGCGGAGAATTTCGTCGTCAGGCAATTCGATTACCAGACCAATCCTCGACGGCAGTACGTCATCTATCCGGAAGTCTGCACATGGTACGGTTCGTTGACCGTCGCAGAGCTGACCAGGGACTCTGACCTCCAGGCACGCCTGATCAAGAAGTTCGACCCATTGTTGTCGACCGACTCCGCCCGCATCTCCCCCAATGCCCACGTGGATTATCGGGTCTTTGGCTCGGTTCCACTGCAGATCTACCTGCTCAACAAGGAAAAGCGGTACCTGGATCTCGGCATCGGCCTGGCGGACAAGCAGTGGGACAAGCCGTCCGCTGACGGAGTGACCGGTGAGGCGCGCTACTGGATCGACGATATGTACATGATTTCGGCGGTTCAGGCCCAGGCGTTCAGGGCAACCGGGGACGTCAAGTATCTCGACCGGGCCGCGTTAACCATGGCTGCCTATCTGGACAAGCTTCAGCAGCCGAACGGCCTTTTCCATCACTCGCTGGACAGCCCTTACCACTGGGGTCGCGGCAACGGATGGGTGGCTGCTGGGATGACGGAGCTTTTACGCTCGCTTCCAACCAACCATCCGAGGCGGGCGCGTGTCCTTGAGGGCTATCGAAAGATGATGGCTGCCTTGCTGAAATACCAGGGAGAGGACGGCCTCTGGCACCAACTGATCGACCACCCTGAAGCCTGGTCGGAGACTTCCGGCACCGGCATGTTCACATTCGCGATGGTCAGTGGTGTGAAGAACGGATGGCTTGACTCCGAAGTCTACGGTCCGGCGGCGCGAAATGCCTGGCTGGGCCTGGTCAAACATATCGACCAGGACGGGAATGTGAGCGATGTCTGCGTGGGAACCGACAAGAAAAATGACCTGGAGTACTACCTGACACGCCCCCGACGGACCGGCGATCTGCACGGCCAGGCGCCGGTGCTCTGGACCGTCTCCGCCCTCCTGCGATAAGGCCCCCCACTTAACCAGCCTGCCTCCGATTACCCAGTCCGGAGGTAGGTTGCAGTGCGCCGCGCTTCATGCGACGCTGGTACCAGGGGTTTGTTCCCCGGGCAGCACCCAGGCATGAGCTTAGATCATGAAATTCCACAAACCTGCCGCGCCTGAGCCGGCACCTTTTGAGGTGTGTGTCAATTTGCCAGTACGTGGGGTGCGACTCGTCCTGGCGGCGACGATAGCTTCGCTGTTCCTTGCCCACCTGACCACTCAGTATCTGGCGCATTTCACTCCGCTCGACTCTTCCCTCTTTCGCATGATGGTGACGGCATTTGACCTGAATGCCGAGTCGAACATTGCTACCTGGTATGCTTCCACCTCGCTGTTTGTCTGTTCGCTCTTCTTGGCGGTCGTCTGGCTATCGGAGCGACGCCGTCACACTCGGTTTCACTCTCACTGGTTCGGGCTGTCGGTTATCCTTCTGGCCTTCTCGGTGGATGAAATTGCCTGCCTGCACGAGAAGCTGAACGATCCGGTAAGGTCGCTGCTCGGTGTGGGTGGTTTTTTCAGGTTTGCCTGGGTAATCCCCGGCCTGGTGTTCGTGTTCTTTGTCCTGGTCTCTTACCGGCGTTTCTACGGCTCTCTGCCACAGACAACCCGACGGAAGCTGGGGTTGGCGGCAGCGGTGTACTTTGCAGGAAGCCTCGGCCTTGAGATGGTGGGAGGCAAATGGAGTGAGCAGTACGGCCGCTCGGGCTTCGGATACGGGGCGCTGACCGGAGCAGAAGAGTTGTTCGAAATGGTCGGTGTATTCCTGTTGATCGACTGCCTGGCGCTGCATATCCGGACGCACGTCGTCTGGCCCGCCAGACCGATGGTGTCGCGAGAAGTCGGTCGGACGCAGGTCGCTTAGCGGAACGTCAATGGTGCCAGGCAGACTCGCCGTCTTCTTGTGACATTGGTCCTCGGGTGAGATAATTCACCTAAAATCCGTCCTCTGACGGACGTCTGTTTCGGCTTGGACCGCTGTAAATCCCAAACACGAATAAGGAGGGGCTCAAATGAGCAACTTTTCCAAACTGCTTATCGGAGCCGGCATCGGCGCCGGAATCATGTATATCCTCGATCCCCAAGTCGGGAATCGTCGACGCTCACTTGCACGCGACAAGGCAACGCGCGCCTGGCACAAAACCGAGGACGCAATCTCCGCGCTCGGAAAGGACATCGGCAACCGCGCCCAAGGCGTATATGCGGGCGCAAGCTCACGAGTCCGAGGCGGCAAGGAGATAACCGACGATGTGCTTGTCGAGCGAGTCCGGTCCAAACTGGGACGTTATGTCACGCATCCGTCCTCGATTGAGGCGACGGCAAACGCAGGCAGGGTCACCCTTCGCGGCCCGGTTCTCGAAGACGAAGTCGACGATGTGCTTCGCGCCACCTGGACAATTCGCGGCGTGTCGGATGTGGACAACCAGCTGACCGTCCACGCCGAGGCGGGAGACACACCGGCGCTGCAGGGTACCGGCAGGAGACCGGGCGGAGCCTGGGGTTTCCGGCGCACGAACTGGAGCCCGACCCACCGGGTGATCGCAGGGACGACGGGTGCCGCGCTCGCGGCCGTCAGCGCAACGCGGCGCACAAATCCGCTTGCAATTGCCGCCGGTCTCGCCGGCCTGGTCTTCGCACTCCGGGGTTTGACCAATAAGGAGGTCAAGCGGATCGTGGGGCTTGGCGCTGGACGGAAAGCGGTTACGGTCCATAAGACGATGCACTTTGACACTCCCGTGGAAACCGTGTGGGAGATGTGGGACAACTACCAGAATTTCCCGCGGTTTATGAGCAATGTGGAGGAAGTGCGGGATTTGGGCAACGGGCGATCACACTGGGTGGTCAAAGGACCCGCCGGCAAGACCGTCGAATGGGATGCCGTTATTACCACGCGGATTCCGAACCGGGAGCTCGCCTGGAAAACCGTGCCGGGATCCATGATTCAGCATTCAGGCATCGTACAGTTCCGGGAGGACCGCGATGGCTCGAAGGTGGATATACGCCTTTCCTACAATCCAATAGCGGGGACCGTGGGACACGTCGTGGCCAGCTTGTTCGCCGCTGATCCGAAAACGCAGTTGGATCAGGATCTCCAACGGATGAAGACCCTTGTCGAGGGCCATTCCATGGCGTAAAACAAAAAACGGGAGGGGCTGCATAGCCAGCCCCTCCCGTTTTTTTCGCGTTAACGCTCGGAAGACGCGGTCTTCCATTTCTTACGTGTAGCGTATACCCCGGCCGCGGTTGGACGAATCAGCGAAATACTGAGATTTCTGTAGGAGCCCTACTCTACCTGGTAGAAGAAGAATTCGGTGAGGGCTTCACGAATCAGAAACGCCGAACGTCTCCAGCGATCGCGGGCGGTTCCGGACGGAAGCCAAGGGCGGTCCAGCGACTGGATGAATTCGTCGATCTCGACGAGGGCCGATTCGGGCAACATCTGCTCCAGGGAGCGTTGCGCATGAACCAGGGGCTCGAGAGCGTTCTCCCCGATACCTTCGTTGCGCAGATCCCTCAGAAGTCTGGTAAGTCCCTCTTCTGCCCCGACGGGCCGAAGCTGCCAGACGACTGCCTGAGTATTCCCGCCATTCGACCGGACATTACCCACGATCTGGCCCCGTCCATTGACACTCACGGGCTCGGAGGATTCTTCACCGGGTGATCCGTTGGCCTTTTGCACTTCTTCCAGCCAGCGAAGCGTCGAAACGGCGTTGGACCCGATCGGAATTGTGGGTACCGTGGGCATCTCTTCGTCCGGTTCCGGCTCGAAATCAAAGGGCAGGCCTTCCGTCAACTCCCTCATCGTTCCGTCCTTGGACCAGACCACTCCCCGGCCAGAATTCTCTGCCCCGGTACTGACACCAAAAATCTCGCCGGCATCGCTGATGCGGTAGGCGCAGCTCATCCGGTCGCCGGGCAACAACCCGAGGTCTACCATCCCCTGCCAGGGTGTCCAAAGGAACGCACGGGGAGGAGTATTGCGCTCGAAGGCGGCATACCCGACTACCTCGCCCGCACTGTTGATATGCAGGGGCTTCGCGACGACGCCGATCTCGCCGATGCGCAAGAAGCCGATCTCGCCGTCCCAGAAGAACGAGTAAGATCCTGCCCAGCCAACCACCTGACCGAGGTCATTGATCGCCAGGGCGCCCATTCCGCCGAGATTCATGATCCCGCTACCCGGGGACCATACAAATGCCTGCTCGATCCCAGCACTGGTCTGGCTTATGCCGATGACTTGGTCAAGTTCGTTAATGTCGCTCGCCCGGGTCATCCCGCCACCAAGACAGCCGATGTCGACCATGCCGCTTTCGGGGAGCCATAGCCAGGAACGCGAGCGGCCATCCAAGCCGTTTCCGTTCAACAGCACTGCTCCGTTACCGTTGATCGCAACGGCGGTGCAATCGGTACCGGGACAAGGCAAGTTTTGCCGGCCGCTTTCGACACTCCAGACAAACGGGCGCGAATCGCCGGCCAGAGATATCGCTGTCCCGGCAACTTCTCCCGCCTCGTTGATGTCGGCGGCGACACTCGACAGGCTGTCCTGATGTCCCAGTTCGATGCGGCTGACCTGAACCTCGCGGACGCGGACCGGATCCACAGTCACAAGATCGTCACCGGGCGGTTTTGGTGCTGGAGGGTCCTTCGGCTTCTTCTTGTTGGACGCGACGTAGCCGCCGCGGTACCGATATGAAGTCGGCCAGGGTTCGCTCGCCTGGGTCAATCCCGCCGCTTGCTTCGAGGCCATTGCACCGGTTAGAGAACCACCCGAAGCCATTCGACTGGACGAGTTTGCGGCGGCCCCGATGGTGACCATCGAGACCCGCGGCGCCCGCCCGCCGAAGCTTGATTCTGCGGATTCTCCGACCGCCTCGTTGGCGGGCGATTGGCTTGCGAGCCGGAGAAGATTACGGTCGCCGTTCCGAGGCGTTCGGACACCGAAATTTGACTCTGCCCGTTCGGAGAAGATGCCCGTATCCCCGGTTAGCATCGAAAGGGCACCGGTGACTCCAGCCGAGAACTCGGAAACAATCCACGGACGGACCGTCACGACAAGACTGAACAACAGTGCGGCTCCAGCGCCTGCCGCCGTCAATTGTGAACGACTCAAGCTGACCCGGTTAACCCTCGGGTTCAGGATCGTCAGGAGGCGCAACTTGATCGCCGAGACCTGCGAGATCCGCGCCCAGGGGAAGGCCTGCTTGCCGACCGGGACAGCCGCAAGCAGAATGGAAACATAGTCCGACGGCTTCACGCCGGAGTTGATGACCGCATCGTCACATGCGCCTTCGCGCGCCACCCGGAGACTCTTCAGCGCCCACCAAGCGATCGGGTTGAACCAGTAGAATGCGCATACAGCCAGCGCCAGGTGGTTCGTCAGATTGTCGCGGCGCCGGACGTGGTTCAGCTCATGGCGCAGGATCGTGCGACGGTGCGCCGGAGACCAATCGGACGCTGAGACCGGTAACAGGATCGTGGACCGGAAGACCCCGACGCAGACCGCCGCCGTGAGTCTCCGGGTAATCAAGAGTCTCACTGTTCCGCGGATCCCCAACTCCTCGGACAGTTCGTCCCGTTCCTCCAACCAGTCGGGGTCAAACACCGGTCGCGCCGACCGCCGTATCTCACGCAAAGCGGCCAATGCGGTCAAAAAGCGCAGGCTAACCAGCAGGAACCCTCCCAGCCAGATCGCCAGTAACCCGCTGGCGACGCCCGACCAGCCTCCGAGCGGAGCAAGGTAGGCCTGGGCGCGGTTCACGGAAATCAGGGGCACGGGCCATTCGGGGAGCAGGGCGTCGCCAAACGGCAAGACCGCCAGACAGATGAAAGTCAGAGTCAGGACGAGGTGACGAAAGGACGCCGATGCACGTTTGAGGGCGAGGTACCCTGCGAACGAGAGCAGGGCGATGAGCAGGCTTTTGAGGCCGGCATCCAGACACAGGCCGAGCCAAAAAAACAAGACTGTCTGTAATGCAGTCAAATCAATGGGCCAGCCCATCCCCCGACCTTTCGCCTGAACCCATGCCGGGACACATCACCCGGCTTGTGCGCATAATTTAGCAGTAGGTAACAGTTGCGTCAAACAAATAAAACCACCACGCAGCATATTTTCTTGTGATCCGAAAAGGCAAGAAGCAAAAGCGAAAAGCTACTGCCGACTGCGCACTGCCCACTGCCGACCAATGGAGCCAACCTGGCCGAAAAACTGACCAACGACAAAGCGTGTCCGACTTGGAAGTCGGACCAACATCAAGACGCCGGCCGAGTTCCAGGGCGGATTGCGGTTCAGAATCCGCCGCTTTACGGCCCGGTTGGCGAGGTCAGCCAGTCAGTCGTCAGTCGTCAGTGAGCAGTGCGCAGTGCGCAGTCGCCTTTACACGTTGAACCGGATCTCGATCACATCCCCGTCCTGGACTTCATATTCCTTGCCTTTGAGCTTGAACAGATTGGCGTCCCGCGCTGCTTTTTCCGAGCCGGCGGCTACCAGGTCCGGGTAGGGGATTGTCTCGGCGCGGATAAAGCCCCGCTCCAAGTCTGTGTGGATTCGTCCGGCTGCTTCGGGCGCGAGCGCGCCGCGGCGCAGCGGCCATCCGCGAACCTCATCCGGGCCGACGGTAAAGAAACTGATCAGCCCCAGTGACTCGAACGCCGCCCTGGAGAGCCGGTGTGCCGCCGGTTCATCAAGGCCGAGATCCTGCAGGAACGCGTTTTGCTCGTCTGCCGGCAGCTCCGCAATCTCCCTCTCGATCTCCGCGCTCAGAAACACGACCCGGCTGTCCTTAGCCTCGAGCTCACCGGCGAGGCCTTTGAGTTTCTCCCGGGCTTCGGTGTACTTGTCGTCCACGTTAATGAGGGCAACCATCGGCTTCAAGGTCAGAAAATTCAGGCTCCGGATCAGTTTCAGGTCGTCTTCACTAAGGCCGAGAGTTCTCAGCGGCTGTTCGGACTCCAGATGCGTCTTGGCTTTTTCGAGGACGACCCGCTCGCGCTCGGCCAGCAGGTTTGTTTTCGAGTGTTCCTTGGCCATCCGCAGGAGACGCTTTTCGACGAGATCGAGGTCGGCGAGCAGCAGTTCCATTTCGACGAGCTCGGAATCCCGTTTCGCGTCGACGCTCCCCGAGATATGGAAGACGTTAGGCGAAGAAAAGGCCCGGATGACGTGGAGGATGCCGTCGACCCGGCGAATCGCCTCCAGCCAGCTTGCTGTTCTTGTCTCTTCGGGAGCGATGTCGGGCGGGAGGGCTATGTCGAATTCGGCATACTTGGTCCGCTTCGGGTTGTACATTGCAGAGAGCGCGTCGACGCGGGGATCTCTTACCATCGCCACCGCGTAGGATATCCCGTCCTTGGAGGGCGCCTTGGCTGCCGGCACCCCGGTCAAAATCTCAAAAACCGTCTTCTTTCCGACCTGCGGTAAACCCAATATTCCCAGCTTCATTCCATATCTTCTTTCTTTCCGTGCTTTCCGTGTCCTCTTCCGTGTTTTCCGTGCCTAAGTATATCCGCTTCTCCCAAAATGTTAGAATCTACCCCCATGCGTAAAATGCGATCCGACACCATTAAGCGCGGTTTTGAGCGGGCGCCGCACCGTTCGCTTCTGAAGGCCACCGGTATTCGCGACGAGGACATGGACAAGCCCTTCATCGCGATAGCCAACTCCTATATTGATATTATTCCCGGCCACGTTCACCTGAACGTGTTCGGAGAAGTGGTCCGCAAGGCGGTCAAGGCGGCCGGCGGCGTACCGATCATGTTCAATACGATCGGCGTGGATGACGGCATCGCGATGGGTCATTTCGGGATGAAGTACTCGCTCCCGAGCCGTGAGATCATCGCCGATTCTGTTGAGACCGTCGTCGCCGCTCACATGCTGGACGCACTCATCTGCATTCCGAATTGCGACAAGATCGTTCCGGGCATGCTGATGGGCGCGATGCGCCTGAACATCCCCACGATTTTCATCTCCGGCGGACCCATGAAAGCCGGGGTAACGCCCGACGGCCGGGTCGTGGACCTGATTTCGGTATTCGAGGGAGTCGGGGCGCACCAAGCGGGCAAGATCACCGACAAAGACCTGAAGACTCTGGAAGATTTCGGATGTCCGACCTGCGGGTCCTGCTCGGGCATGTTTACGGCCAACTCGATGAACTGCTTGTGCGAGGCCCTCGGTGTCGCGCTTCCCGGCAATGGGACTATCCTTGCCGTTGATCCGCGCCGGGAGCAACTCGCCTGCCAGGCGGCTCATCAGGTCATGAAGCTCCTCGAGATGGATCTGAAGATGCTCGATATCGTCACGCCGGCGGCGATCGACAACGCCTTTGCGCTTGACATGGCGATGGGCGGATCGACGAACACGGTGCTGCATACAATCGCGATTGCCCACGAGGCAGGCATCGGGTATCCGTTGGAACGTTTGAACGAGGTGAGTGCACGCACCCCCTGCCTCTGCAAAGTCAGCCCGTCCTCCCATTACCACGTCGAGGATGTGGACAAGGCTGGCGGGATCTCCGCGATTCTCCACGAGCTGGCCAAAAAGCCGGGGGCTCTCAATCTCGATTGCATGACAGTTACCGGAAAGACAATCGGAGAGAACATCGCAGGATGCGAAACGAAGGACTCGGCCTGTGTGCGCACGGTTGAAAACGCCTACTCGCCTGACGGCGGACTTGCGGTCCTATTCGGAAACCTCGCTCCTGAGGGGGCGGTGGTGAAGACGGCAGGAGTGCCTGCGGCGATGATGAAACACCGCGGTCCGGCGGTGATCTTCGAAAGCGAGGAGGACGCCTCGAAGGGCATTCTGTCGGGAAAAGCCAAGGCGGGTGACGTAGTGATCATCCGGTACGAGGGCCCCAAGGGCGGCCCGGGCATGCAGGAAATGCTCGGCCCGACGTCCCAGATCGCCGGTATGGGACTCAATGAAAAAGTCGCACTCGTCACGGACGGGCGTTTCTCGGGCGGTTCTCGTGGTTGCTCGATCGGCCATGTGAGTCCGGAGGCAGCCCAGGGTGGAGTGATCGGTTTGCTTGAGCCCGGCGACATCATCTCGATCGACATCCCCGCTCATCGGCTTGATGTCGAAGTCTCCGAGGAGGTGCTTGCCACCAGGCGCCAGTCGTGGCGACCGATCGACAAGGGTCCGCTCCCACCTTACCTGCGCAAGTACCGGGCTATGGCGACCTCGGCGAGTCGGGGCGCCATTTTGGAGTGGGAGTAAAGTTTCGGGGACATAGTACTTAATTCCCGAACCGCTTCCACGACGGACCCGTTTGCGGAGGAATTAAGTTTTGTGTCCCCGAAACTGGCAGTCCGGCCGCGCACGTCCGATCAGCACATTTCCCTGAATCCTGCCCAACATCTATACTGTTTAGAAACCCGCCCGCACAGGAGTTTACCTTGTCTCAACTGAAATTGCTGGCCGTGCTCGCCCACCCGGACGATGAGTCACTTGGTCTGGGCGGCACACTTGCGAAATACGCCGCTGAAGGAATCGAAACTTACCTGATCACCGCCACGCGAGGGGAGCGCGGCCGCTACTTTGATGCCGACCCTCGCCCGGCTCCCGAACTGGTCGGTCGCACCCGGGAAGCGGAGCTGCGTGCGGCGGTTCGCGAGCTTCAGGTCAAGGAACTTCATTTCCTCGACTACGTCGACAAAGACCTCGATCAGGCTGAGCCCGCCGAGGTGATAGGCAAGATCGTTGCTCATCTGCGCCGCATCCGCCCGCAGATCGTCGTGACCTTCGGGCCGGAAGGTGCTTACGGACATCCGGACCACATCGCCATCTCCCAGTTTACGATGGCCGCCGTGGTAGCAGCCGCTGACCCGGACTATTACGGTCCGGTCGCCACGCCTGGCGAAGCCCACCGGGTTACAAAGCTGTACTATATGGCCTGGACCCCTCCGAAATGGAGAGCCTACCAGGAGGTGTTCCGCGACTTGAAGGTGAACGTGGACGGCATGGACCGCCGCGCTACCCCCTGGCCTGACTGGTCGATCACCACCGTGGTCGACACCAGCAAATATTGGCCAAAGGTCTGGCGGGCGGTTTCTTGCCACAAGACGCAAATGGCCCTTTTCACCGGGCTCCAGCGTTTGAGCGAGGAGCATCACAAGGGCCTTTGGGGATCCCAGGAGTTCTATCGCGTCTTCAGCCTGGTCAACGGAGGCCGGGAACGCGAAGATGATCTCTTCGAAGGCATTCGTGTCCTGGCGACATCTTGACCTCTTGACTCGGTGCCGTCATGTCTTCGTGACGTCGTAACTTCGTGCTACCCGAGTGGAGCAACTCATGAAAACTTCACGCACAACTGATCGGAAGAACGCCCGCGTCTCCCCGATCAACCTGTCCAAGGACGAGTTCCGTGCGCTCGGGCACGCTCTCATCGACCAGATCGCTGACTTTTACGAGTCTCTTCCTTCCCGGCCGGTCACGCGAGGTCACCCCGTCGAGACGATCCGACAGCTCGTGGACTTCAACCGTGCTCTCCCCGAGCATGGGACGGACGCCGAGGCGCTCCTCGCCAAGGTTGCCGGGCTCCTTTTCGATCACTCCCTGCACAATGGTCACCCGCGGTTTTGGGGCTACGTCACGTCGTCGGCCGCGCCGCTTGGCGCGCTCGCCGATCTGCTCGCCGCGGCAGTAAATCCGAACGCCGGCGGCTGGAAGCTTTCGCCCGTGGCGTCCGAAATCGAGGTCCAGACTATCCGCTGGCTGGCCGAGCTGATAGGCTACCCAACCGACTGCGGCGGCCTGCTTGTCAGCGGGGGCAACATGGCCAATTTCGTTGGAGTCCTGGCGGGTCGTAAGGCCAAGGCCGACTGGGACGTGCGGAAATCAGGGATGTTCCCGGCTTCTCGCCGTCTCAGAATCTATACGTCGGCCGAAACCCACACCTGGATTCAGAAGGCTGCCGACCTCTTCGGTTTCGGGACCGACTCGATCGCCTGGATTCCCTGCGACGCGCGCCAGCGGATCGACACGGCCAGGCTGAGGGCGACTATCGAGGCGGACCGGCGGAACGGGAGCCATCCATTCATGGTCGTCGGCACCGCCGGATCCGTGAGCACGGGCGCGGTCGATCCTCTCCCTGAGCTCAGCGCCATCTGCAAAGAGCATGATCTCTGGTTCCACGTGGACGGTGCTTACGGGGCGTTTGCCGCAGCCGTGCCTCAGGCGCCCGAGGACCTGCGTGCTCTGGCTCTGGCTGATTCGGTCGCGATGGACCCGCACAAGTGGCTCTACGCACCGCTCGAAGCCGGGTGTGTGCTCGTCCGCAAACCTGAACAGCTGCGGGAGGCGTTTTCCTACCATCCGCCTTACTACCACTTCGATCCCGAGCGGACCAATTACTTCGACCTCGGCCCGCAGAATTCTCGCGGCTTCCGGGCGCTGAAGGTCTGGCTGACGCTCCAGCAGGTGGGGCGTGAGGGCTACGTGCGGATGATTTCCGACGACATCGCGCTGGCCGAAGAGTTGTACGCGATCCTTGACAGAATTCCGGACCTCGAGAGAAAGACGCACGGGCTCAGCATCGTGACATTCCGTTACATCCCGCCGGACCTGCATTCAAAGCTCGGTGCGCCGGACGCGGACGAGTATCTCGACGACCTGAACCGCCAGATCCTGGACGGGTTGGAAGCGAGCGGTGAGGTCTTCCTATCGAACGCTGTGATTGACGGACGCTTCTACCTGCGCCTCTGCATCGTGAATTTCCGAACGTCCCGCGAGGATATCGAAGCGCTTCCCGGCCTCGTCCTTCGCCTGGGCAAGGAAACGGATCTGCAGGCAAGACCGAGGTGAAACGCCGTCCGGCGGCCCTCCCCCCTTTCCCCACGACGCAATCAGCGTTGCGCCCCCGCACCGCACTTTATTTGGATCTTGGGATTCCGGTGGGGCATGCGACCTGCTTTCGGTTCGAACCGAAAGCAGACTGCATACCCTAGGTGTCTAACATGCGTATAAAGTGTTATAAAGTGCAGGCCCGAGGGGCAAGATTCGAGAAAGGAATCCCATGAAAAAATCCGTTTCGCGTCGGGAGTTTCTTGGTGGGAGCGTGATGGTCGCCGGTCTGCTCCCGTCCTGCACCGCGTTCGCCGCCTCTTCGCTCGGTCTCCAATCCGGACGACGGATCGCCCGCGGTCCCTTCGAACCCACGTGGGATTCGCTGGTCCCCCAATACAAATGCCCGGAATGGTTCCGCGATGCGAAGTTCGGTATATGGGCGCATTGGACTGCCCAGTGTGTGCCGGAACAAGGCGACTGGTACGCCCGGCACATGTACATCCAGGGGCACGCCAACTACGATTTCCATGTCAAGACCTACGGCCATCCCTCCAAGTTCGGCTTCATGGAGTTGGACAACCTGTGGAAAGCCGAGAAGTGGGAGCCCGAGCAGCTCATCGCGCTCTACAAACGCGCCGGCGCAAAGTATTTCTTCGCCCTGGCCAACCACCACGACAACTTTGACGCCTACGATTCCAAGCACCACGCCTGGAATTCCGTAAACGTCGGCCCGAAGAAGGACATCGTTGGCGGATGGGCCAAGGCGGCGCGTCAAGCTGGGCTTCGCCTCGGGGTCAGCAACCATTCGGCGCACGCCTGGCACTGGTTCCAGACCGCTTACGGCTACGATGCCGAAGGTCCTATGGCGGGGGTCCGTTACGATGCCCACAAGCTGACCAAAGAGGACGGGAAGGGCAAGTGGTGGGAAGGACTCGATCCCCAGGAGCTTTACACGGGCCGAAACATAGTCATTCCCGACGGAATAACCACCATCGCCGAGGCGAACAAGTGGCACGAGGCCAATGATCGCCGCTGGAACGAAAACCCGCCAACGCAGAATCCCGCCTTCACCGAAAAGTGGTTTCTACGTTGCCAGAATCTTATCGACCAATACCATCCCGACGTGCTCTATTTCGACAACAGCGGGTTGCCACTCGGGCAGGCCGGGCTCGACATCGCGGCGCACTACTACAACTCCTCCATTGAACGCACCGGCAAGTTGGACGTGGTGATCAACGCCAAACACGTCCCGCCCGAGCACCGCGCCGGCCTGGTCGATGACATCGAACGCGGCGTCGCCGGCGAAGGGCGGCCACTGCCCTGGCAGACAGACACGTGCATCGGCGCCTGGCACTACGAGCGCCGGATATTCGAAGAGCACCGCTACAAGACTTCCAAGCAAGTTGTTCAGATGCTCATTGACATCGTCAGCAAGAACGGCAACCTCATGCTCAGCGTCCCCGTTCGCGGCGACGGAACCATTGACTCGGACGAAGTCGCCTGTGTCGAGGGCATCGCAAATTGGATGGCGCCCAACGGCGAAGGCATCTTCGCCACCCGTCCGTGGAAGGTCTACGGCGAAGGGCCGTCGGTTACGAATCCTGCGCCGCGCGGGCAGTTCGGCGGCGCGCGGGACGTCCGCCCTTACACTGCAGAGGATATCCGCTTCACTGCCAAGGGCGACGTGCTCTACGCCTTCGTGATGGCCTGGCCCGAGAGCGGCAGGGCCACCATCAAGACCCTCGCCCAGGGAAGCGAGAAATTTCCCAAGGAGATCGCCCGGGTCGAGCTGCTTGGGAACCAGGGCTCACTCGCCTTTACCCGGGACACGGAGGGGCTGGTCGTCACGCTGCCGGCACAGAAAGCCGATCAGCCCGCGCACGCCCTGAAGATAACTCCCAGAAGCTAGCGTGTTGCCCGAATCGAAGCTCCGATACTGCTTGATGCGGCGGCCACTCGGTTGTTATAGTCGCCGCACAGGGGAGGGAGATGAGTCTCAGAAAGCAGCGCCGACGTGATTTCCTGGGAGTTATCGGCGCGGGTGCCCTGGCAGGCGGATTCTCTCACCGGAGCCAGGTTTCGGCTGCTTTTCCAAAGGCGACGTTGCCTGCCGACGATCGGACCTTGAACGTCGTCCTCATCCTCGTCGATGACATGGGCTGGCGCGACCTGACTTGCTACGGCAGCCAGTTCTACCAGACGCCGAACATTGACAGGCTCGCCCGGGAAGGAGCTCGCTTTACTGACGCCTACGCAGGCGCGCCGGTCTGCTCGCCGACTCGCGCCAGCCTCCTGACCGGACAACACCCGGCTCGCCTTCATCTGACCGACTGGATTCCCGGCAGAGCGCCCTGGCCAACCGCTCGGCTGCTCCCCGCTCAGATGGAGCAACAGTTGGCTCTCGAACGGAAGACCCTGGCGGAGGCTTTGCACGAGTCCGGCCATATTTCGGCCAGCATCGGGAAATGGCACCTCGGGGGGCCCCAGCATTATCCTGAATCCCAAGGCTTCGCGCTGAATGTGGCGGGCACACATCGCGGCTCCCCAAGTTCGTACTTCGGGCCGTTCGATCTTCCTGGATTAAAAGGCGGCACTCCCGACGACTACCTCACCGAGAAACTCACGGAAGAGGCCGAAAAATTCATTGAGGCTAACCGCGACCGGCCGTTTTTCCTTTATCTAACCGAGTTCGCTGTCCATCAGCCGATCCAGGCGCGGGAGCCTGTGATCGAGAAGTACCGGGCGAGGCTGCGACCCGACGACCCGCAACAGAACGCGGCGTATGCCGCCATGGTGGAGTCGGTGGACGTCGCCGTGGGACGCGTGGTCAGGAAGGTCGAAGAACTGAAGATCGCTGATCGGACAGTGGTCATCCTGACGTCAGATAATGGGGGCTTGATCTACGAGGGGCGGTCCAAACGCGCTGTAACCAGCAACCTGCCGCTGCGGGCCGGGAAAGGACATCTGTACGAAGGAGGCATTCGAGTGCCTCTAATCATCAAGTGGCCGGGTGTGACCAACGGGGCATCCTGTACTGCGCCTGTCTGCAGCATGGATCTTTTTCCATCGGTCCTCGAGATGATTGGCCGCCCGGCGGACGGTGGAGGACTTGATGGGCAGAGCCTGGTCCGCGTCCTGAAGGGGGATCGGCGGCTCGAGCGCGAGGCGCTTTACTGGCATTACCCTCACTACAGCAATCAGGGCGGAGTGCCGAGCGGAGCCGTACGCCAAGGTGACTTCAAGCTCATTGAGTTCTACGAAGACGGCCGGCTCGAACTGTTTAACCTGAGGGAGGACCTGGGCGAAACGCGGAATCTGACCGCGGCAAACCCCGGCAAGACCAGAGAGCTGCGGCAGTCGCTGGAACGGTGGCGCCAGTCGGTGAATGCGACCATGCCGAAATCCAATCCAGGATACGACCCGGCCAAAGCGGACCAGGGACTCACCGGCGCTCAACCCCCGACCGGCTGACCGGTTGACCAGCTGACCGGTTGACCAGCCGACCGGCTGACCGGCTCACGGGCTGACCGGCGTTTTTACATTTTCAGCCGGCTGCGGCCGCCTTCGGCCTGAAAGGCCGAGACATAATAGCCCGGGGCGGAGCGCTTTTTGCGTAGCCCCGGGCCAGGTCAGCAACGAGCTTCAAGCCCTGAAAGGGCGGGAGAGAAAGCACTCCGCTTCAGGGGTCTCAACCCCACACGTAGCGTTCATCGGTACGCGACCTGGTACTTCTGCAGGAATCTCGGTATTCGTCTTGGAAGTTCTCCTCCCATGAATGGACGTGGTCAGTGGCAACTGCCGATCTTCAACGCCTGGGAGTCAATCTCGTCGAATATTCCGGCAAGATAATCATGGAGCCGCGCGGAAATGTCGGGTGAAGCACCGGCGCCCGGTCTTTCGGGCTGAAGACGAGATGAACGTACAGTTGCGACAAGGACTGTGACATGGTTGTTTCTCCTCCGGTGCGAGTCTTTCGCCCTTTCAGGGCTCTGCTTCAAGACCGCCTCAAACCCAGGGCTCCGCAAAAAGCGCTCCGCCCTGGGCTAATATGTCTCGGCCTTTCCGGCCGAAGAAATGTAAAAACTCAAGCCTTCGGCCCTTTCAGGCCGAAGAACTGGATGTAAAAACTCCACGTCTCGGCCTTTCGGCCGAAGAATGTAAAATCTCGAGTGGCCGACTGGGAAGCCGCGCGGGGGAACCGGAACTCGCATCACGGCGGACGGTGAACTGCGTGGAACTCGGCCCGGTGTCTCCTGTCTAATAGGCGAGAAACTTCCTGAAACGCGGTCGCGATGCTCATTGCAAAGTCCGGTTCTGTCAGTTAACATCCGGTAAGTCGCGGAGGCTCTTGGATCCATGTCGAGGGGAAGGGTTTCGCCACCGGCCGACGCTGTCCCTCTGAAAGGCTCGCCGGCCATCGCCGGGGTTGATCCGGAATCTGTAATAGAAGAGCTGGACCGTATACTCAGCAGCCCTGCCTTTGCCCAATCCCAGCGCATCAGCCGTTTCTTGCGATTTGTCGTCGAGGAAGTGCTGAAGAACGGGCCGGACGCTCTCAAGGAATACAGTCTGGGCGTAACCGTCTTTGACCGCCATCCGGACTATGACCCGCGCACTGATTCGATTGTCAGAGTCGAGGCCGGGCGTGTCAGAACCAAGCTGCGGGAGTACTACGATACAGATGGTCGATGCGACCGGGTGATCATCGATCTTCCGAAGGGGAGCTATATCCCCTCTATCTCCGTTCGGGATCCGCTGCAGCAAGGGACAAGTCAGAGCGGGAAAGCATTTTGGAGGGCAAAGCCGCTCTTCGTTCTGAGCGTCGGGGCGACCCTCCTGTTCGCCATACTGACGGCCTATCTGTACTACCAGAACGTCGCGATGCGCAAAGAGCTGGGAGCTCGGCAGCGGCTGGCCGTTAGCGAAGAGTTGACCAGCTTTTGGGGCCCCTTTCTCTCCCCCGGTGGACAGACGTCCCTGGTTTTCGGAAGCCCCTTTTTCTTTTTCTCGCCTGCCAACCGGATTTTCGTTCGTCCTTATGACATTAGGGACCCCCAAAGCGCCGAGACCGACCCGGTTTTCCGAAACTTGCAGGAACGCTTAGGCCCGATCATCTCCATCCCCCGATACGACTACGTCCTCGAGGGTGATTCGCTGGCGGTGCAAAGACTCACTGATTTCCTTGTCCGATCGGGCGCTTCCGTCAAACCGATGCCCTCTCATACGACAAGCTGGGACGCGGTTCAGAGTGGAAACATCATCTTGCTCGGCGCTCCCCGCCTGAATCATCTCCTCAGTCATTTCCCACGGGACATGGAGTTCGAGTGGGAGTCCGATACCAACCTCCGCAATCTAAACCCGCAGCCTGGTGAGCAGGAGGTCTACACGGGGATCGCACCGCAAGGCTTCTCATCGGTGGCACGGGACCCGCGGACACATCTGCACGATTATGTCGTGGTTGGCTTGTTCCCGGGTTTGCGCCCTGATCGGGAAATCCTGGTGATATCCGCGCATGGCGGACCCGGGGTCAGTGAAGCGGTGGACTATCTGACCCGGACCGAGACCCTGCGCCCGCTCCTCGATCGCCTGAAGCTGCGGGATTCCGGAAAGAGGAATTACTTCCAATTGCTCCTCCGGGTCTATGTCGATCGCGGGATCCCGGTGAGGACCGAGTACGTAACACACCACATGGCTGCATCCACACCGCCTTCCGAGTAATTCGTTACTCACTTTGTAACCTCGCTTAACGGTGACGTGACCGTCACGTCTCCGCAACAAACTCCCAGGTCCACCGCGTGCCGGCGCATCATCGGCATTGGCTGGCAGCAGTCCAGCCCGGCATCCCAGGCGGGGGCGGCGAGTGACTGATGATCCTGTCCTCGAGGCCGAGCCAATAACCCAGGCAAGCGGTCCCCCGCCCCACCGCCCTGTTCGACGCAGAAAGGACGCTCATGACCGGTCTTTCACGGTTCGCTGTGACGGTGCCTGTTCTGTTCCTGGCACTGTCTGGGCTGCTCGCGCAAACCGGGCCCCAGCCTTTTCAAGCCGTCCTCCCTGATCGGTTCCCGCAAATTCCTCCCACGGTGCTTCCAGTTGCGAAGCAGGAAATCAGCGCATCGGACGATCCTATGGCGGCCAGACTGTTCCGGACCACTTCCCTGAGGACGCAAATCCAACTGGCAGGCTTCTGGGATTTCCTCCCCGACCCTCAACACCGAGGCGAGGCGGACAGGTATTTCGAACGTTTCCCGAAGCCGGAGACTCGGATGTGGGTCCCCGGAACTTGGAACACGTACGCCCGTTACTGGCATTACGAAGGTCCCGCCTGGTTCAGGCGCACGTTTCACGTCCCGGCCGATGGCGGGCTCCGACTCCGCTTCGCCGCCGTGTTCTACAAGGCCAGGGTCTGGCTTGACGGCGAGTTTCTGGGCTCGCACGAAGGCGGCTACACACCGTTCTCCTTTGTAGTCGCTAATCCCGGAAAGGGAGAGCATGAGCTCGTGGTCATGGCGGACAACGCCCTTGACGACGAGAGCGTTCCAAAGGGAGGGGTCGATTGGTTCCCGTACGGGGGTATTTATCGCCCCGTCTACGCAGAACTGGTCCCCGATGTTTTCGTCGAGGATTTCCACGTGATAGCCTCGGTTGCTTCGGGCGAAAACGCGAACCTCCGAGTGAAAGCGTTCCTGCGAAACTCCTTAGCGGCCGACAGGAAGGAACAGGTCAAGTTCGAGGTTAACGGCCGGCTTCTGTACTCGGGGCAGTTCGAACTGAAGGGAAGCCAGCCGGAAGTTTCGTTCAGTGTACCCCTGGCAGATCCCGAACTGTGGTCTCCGGGATCGCCTTTCTTGTACACGGCACGCCTGTATCTGCCTCAGGCAGGTGACGATCAGTTCACCCGCTTCGGCGTTCGGTCGTTTGTTACCGATGGAGCGAGAATCCTGCTCAACGGAAAGCCGTTCAAAGTACAAGGCGCCAACCGCCATGATGATCATCCGGATTGGGGGCCAGCCCTCCCTCCTCACATCATCCGCCAGGATGTCGAGATTCTGAAGCGGATGGGCGCCAACGCTGTTCGCAGTCACTACCCGACCGACGAGATGTTCATGGATTACTGCGACGAAAACGGGCTGGTTTTTCTCGATGAAGTTCCAGCCTGGCAGAACTTGCCGGAGCAGCTGGCAAAAGAAGTGGTGCAGGACAAGATAAAGACCCAATTCCGCGACATGGTTTATCGGGACATGAACCATCCCTGTGTTTTGCTCTGGAGCCTTGGGAATGAATGGCCCGAGTTCGACAAGTCATACAACGTCACCAAATCGCTGATCGAGTACGCCAGAACCATCGACAGCACGCACTTCATCACGCTGGTGACGGGTGGGGCGCGAACCGGCGCCACCTCGGCGCTGCTCGACGTTATCTCGACCAACTGGGCGCAGTACTACTGGTACGACCCGTTTACCTGCCCGGCGCCCGAGGAGGCCGAGAAGGCCATCGCAAAACTTAACCGCATTCACGAGCGTCTCCCGGACAAGCCGGTTGTTATTACCGAGTTGGGCGCGGCCGAATCGCAGGCCGGCTGGCACAACTGGGGCAACGTCAAATGGAGTGAAGAATACCAGGCGCGAAACGTGTCCGATTCCGCTCGATACTCGATTGACCGGGATTGGATCAGCGGCGGGTGCGTCTGGCAATTTGCGGACACCAGGAGCGCGCCTTCACGGTTCCTGGCCGGCCGCCTCCGCGGATGGAACGCCAAAGGAGTCGTCGACGGCTACCGCTCCCCCAAGATGGCGTTCTACAAGCTTCAGGAGTTGTTCCACGATTTTCAGTCAAGCGGGTCCCGTGCGGCGAAAACGACCGAAGACACGCCTGACCAGACCGGTCAAACCGGGTCAGAGCGTTGACGATGAAAAATTTGACTGCCCTCGGATCAGGAGGATCACTATGAGCGAGAAAGCTTCTAAGAACAGGCCCTTACGGCGAACCAGACGGGAGCTGAGGCGTCTGTCTGCGACCGTTGGTCTTCTTTGTTTGGTCCTGCTTGTTGGGATGTCGACTGCGGCGACCGCTCAGTCGACGCACGGCGCCATCGTCGGCACACTTACGGATGCGACGAATGCCGTCTTGCCGGGAGTGTCGGTGACCGTGACCAACAAAGACATGAACTCGAGCCGCGTTGTCCTTACGGACGATTCCGGTTACTACGAGGCGACGGCGCTTCTTGCCGGGACCTACCGAGTGCAGGCGGAGTTCCCGGGCTTCAAGACGATGGCACGCGAGGGCATCGTTCTCGAGAGCCGGGCGACCGTACGCGTGGATCTCCGGATGGAGATCGGTGAGCAGTCCAACTCGATAGAAGTGGCCGCCACTTCGCCGGTTATCCAGAGCGAGACCGCCAGCCTGGCCGACATCAGAACGGCCAAGCATCTGGAAGAGCTTCCTACGATGTCGACCGTCAACAACTGGAACGTGGTTGTGACGATGCCGGGCGTTCAGACGGTTCAGGGTCGCACCATCTTCTCGTTCAATGGAGCGCGGGGCGCCCAAAGTGAAATCATGTTCGATGGCATAAACACCCCACGACTCAACACTGCCCTCGCCGGCATTCCGAACAGCAATGAAGCCACCGACGAAATGCAGATCTACGCGTCAAACAACAATGCGGAGTTCGCCTCGTCGGGCGTTGTCAACATGGTCAGCAAGTCTGGTGGGAACGCGCTGCACGGCAACCTCTATTACTACCATGCCGATGACAAGCTGAACTCGAAAAACCCGTTTCAGCCTACGAAGCCGCGGGTCAAGCAGCATGATTTTGGCGCAACGTTGGGCGGACCCCTGATTCTGCCGAAATTGTACAACGGTAAAGACCGAACGTTCTTTATGGTTTCGTATTATGGGAACCGGATACCGGGAGACCTGCCCTATACCAGGACGGTGCCTACAGTAGCGATGCGCGGAGGCGATTTCTCCAAGACCGGTGTGATCATCACGGATCCACTGACCGGTCAACCGTTTCCGGGCAGAATCATTCCTGCGGACCGCTTCAGCCCGGTAGCGTTGAAGATGCAGGATAGATTTTTCGATCTCCCAAACGATCCAAACCCGGATCTACTGGCCGACAATCTTCGGGGGTCGATATCCGCCCCGACCTATGAGAACCGTATCGACGTTCGAGTAGATCACAAGATCAGCGACAAAAACTTCCTTTACGTGCGTTACAACTGGAGAGGACAGGTTCAGGCACCGCTTCCCAGCCTTCCCTCGATTGGTCTGACCGACGGTTACCGTGGAGGTCGAGGGTTCATCGCCTCGGATACTCATCTCTTCACACCGAACCTCATCAACGAATTTCGCTTCGGTTTCCAGAAGAGCCCCAACCGCCAAATTGCCAGGCAGGTGGGAAACGAGGTCCTCGCGTACTCCGGCATTGAGGGCATTAGCCCTGCGGATTACAACGGCATGCCCGATTTTCGGATCTCGGGCTTCACCGGCATCACTTCTCAGAAACACCTGGATGACATGAACCAGATCCACCAGGCAACGGACACGCTGACATGGGTGCGAGGGAGTCATTCGTTCAAGACTGGAGTGGATTTCCAGTATAACGAGGCTTTCGGCCCGAGTGTTCCCGATGAGATCTTCGGCCTATTTAATTTCGACGGCTTCTTCACCGGATCCAGCTACGCCGATTTTCTGCTCGGCTACCCCCAGTCCGCCCGCAGGGCTGGATATCGGGGAGACAGAGACAAACACGGCACGGATATGGCGCTCTACTTCCAGGATTCGTGGCGCCTGGCCCAGAAGCTCACGCTCGAATGGGGAGTGCGGTACGAGCGACAGTTCGCCTCCGTCGATGACGCCGAGCTGATGTACAACTTTGACCCTGCCACGGGTAACCTGGTTGTCCCTGACAAGGCTCTTACTTCGGGTCAGATCAATCCGCTGTTGCCATCCAACATCAAGGTGGTCAGCGCGAGTGAGGCCGGCTTTCCCCAGTCTCTCCGGAATCCGCAAAAGGGAAATTTCGTTCCGCGTCTGGGTGTCGCTTTCCGGCCCTTTGACAACACCGTTATTCGCGGCGGCTACGGGATCTTTATCGACGGCTTCGGGACTTACGTCACCGCCCCGCAACAAACCCCGCTGTTCGGCTATGTCGAGGAGTTTAAGAACTCAAACAAGAACAATCCAACCTATGTCTTCCCGAACCCGTTCGTCGGTGCAGGCTCCTCCTACGGGGCACTCAATGTGGGAACGGATAGCTATCCGGCCTTTGACGTCAACATCCGAAACCCGAGGTTACATCAATGGAATCTGACCCTGGAGCGGCAGCTCGGTGAGATTGGCGTCCGGCTCTCATACATCGGGTCGGCCAGCAGGGACCTGCTCTACCGACAAAGCCTGAACGTGCCGGAGCCGAGCACGACTAAGTACTCCGCCTCTCGAAAGCCCTGGCAGCAATACGCCGTTGTTTACTTTGCGTCGAATGACGGCCTTGGGACTGGAAAGGCGGGATCCGATTACCACTCGATGCAGTTCGACGTTGAAAAGCGGTTTGGGAGCGGGCTGTACTTCCAGGGCGCCTGGACGTGGTCAAAGCTGATGAGCGACGTCGAAGACGCGCGGAGCGAGTTCGGGCCGCATATCGAGAATCCGTTTGATGTGGGGCGAGAACGAGCGGTCGAGGCGTATTCACCCCGCCACCGGGTTTCCGGAGCCGCGATATGGAACCTTCCGGTAGGCAGAGGCAGATGGCTTGGCGGCAACATGCCCGGTTTCCTCGATGGAATTCTGGGGCAGTGGAGCCTGTCAAGCTTTTTCTTCTTCGAAACAGGCCAGTTCTTTACGCCCTACTTCACGGGCAGGGACATTTCCGGGACCGGTTTAACCAGGCCCCAGCATAGTGAAGGCGCGCTCGGTGGACTCCGACCGGACCGAATAGCAGACGGGAACCTGCCAGCCGATCAGCGCACGCAGGAGCGGTGGTTCGACGCCTCGGCGTTCGTGATCCCCGCCGCCAACATCGGCCGGTTCGGAAACTGCGGACGCAACGTCATCGAAGGGCCGGGGCTTAACGTGCAGCACGCCGCGCTGAGCAAACAGTTCCTGCTCAAGGAAGGGGTGAACCTTAAATTCCAAATCAACGCCAACAACGTGTTCAATCACACCAACCTGTCGATGCCGGCCGGGGCGTTGAATCTGTCCCAACCCTTGAACGTAGGCAAAATCAGCGGCACCAGGGGCGGTCTGGAAAATGGCGGTCCGCGAAACGTCGTGCTCGAAATGCGGCTGATGTTCTAGCCGAGCTCAACCAATCGTCCCGTCAGGCCCCATCTTGAAGGGTTGCGCATCCCGCCGGAGGCGCAACCCTTCGCCTCAAAGATTAACTCTGCTAACTAATGAGCTGACTAACTGACCGGCTGAATGAGACCGCGGCGGCAACTCACCAACCGGGCCGGTTGGCTACCCGGTCGGATCTCGGTCAGCTGGTCAGCCGGTCAGCTGGTCAGCTCATTTCAGCCGTCGACCTTGCGGAAGGGCAGCGGCCCCGTTTGGGTCGCCCCGAAATAATGTTGCAGCGACAGTGCTTAAGTCGAATCAGGGGGTTTTGGAGACGCCTTGCGCCGGGATTTTCGAAAGCGTTTAGCTTGGGTTTCGAGCCGGACCCCTAAGGCGGGCGAAGCTTTGGAGCGCGGCGGCAGAGGGACTCCGAGGCTTTACCAGGAGTCCTGGCGACGCCGCTTTCCCCCTGCGAGATCTCGCGTCACCGGGAGGCCGGGATTCTACCATTTCGCCCGTCTGGCCGCTCGATTACGCAGAATCGCGCACGGGGAAAGCGGTGTCGCCTCGAAGCCTGATACAGCGTCGGCTTCTCGTTGCCCCCGCACTCCACAAGAGTGCTCGCCTACGGGCTAAAGAGCGGCAGGTACCTTGACCGGCCAAGCTAAACGCT
>CAYQYP010000363.1:0-5776 GCA_964421755.1 uncultured Acidobacteriota bacterium | reverse complement strand
CGGAGTGGTTTCCGGCACTGCTCTTATCCGGCCTGATTTCCCGGAAATGAAGGATTTCCCGTACCTTTGGCAGCAGACAGAATACGTACTGGGCGGAGGCGCGACCAACTTCATGTTCCTGGTGCTCGCTGCCGACCAGGTGCTGAACCAGTAGCCACGGATTACACGGACAAAGACGGAAACCACGGAAAGGCAGGAGGGACCGTGAAGAACAAGTACATCGTAGCTGTGTTTGTGGTTGTGGCAGCCATGGGGATCGGTCTTGCTCAAACACACACCGTTACTTCGCCTGACGGCAAAACGGTGGTCAAGGTCGATGTGGGAGACAAGATCGCCTACAGCGTCACGCGAAACGGCGTGGTGATCGTCGCTCCTTCAACGATCTC
Organism: uncultured Acidobacteriota bacterium; assembly: GCA_964421755.1. Taxonomy (GTDB): domain Bacteria; phylum Acidobacteriota; class UBA6911; order RPQK01; family RPQK01; genus CAVUUN01. The sequence goes on along the minus strand of CAYQYP010000363.1, from coordinate 5,390 downwards.
TTTAACCCTTGAAACCGGTGTGCTGGGCCAGGCCCCGAAACTCAAAGGCGCCAAGACGGCGCGAATCGACCAGAAGATCACCCCGCCGGTTTTCGAGAAACGGACGGTTATCGTCGATCAGGGAAACGAGCTGACTCTGGAATTCGAAGGTAACTGGTCAATGGCCTTCAGGGCGTACAACGACGGAATGGCGTATCGGTTTGTCACCGCCCTGCCCGGCCAGATCAAGGTCCTGAAGGAGGAGGCGACGTTCGCCTTCGCCGGCGACCTCCCGGGATACCTCCCGATCACCGATAACATGATCATGTCATTCGAGAAGCCCTACCTGTACAAGCCGATCAGCCAGATGAAGGATCCTGAAATGGTTTACCTCCCCCTGGTTCTGGAAGCCGAGCAGGGCATTCGAATCGGCATCTCCGAATCGGCGCTCGAGGATTACCCGGGGATGTTCCTGAAAAAATCGGCCAGCCGACCCAACTCCCTGGAAGGTGCCTTCGCCGCGTTTCCGGCTAAAGAGAACCAGACGACCGACCGCCATGTCACCGTAGCGGAGAGAACCAACTACCTGGCCGTCACCAGGGGAACGCGCGCTTTTCCCTGGCGCCTGATGATCCTGTCGGATACCGACGGCGGGCTCATTCAAAGCGACCTCGTCTACCGGCTGGCCGATCCTCCACGGATATCGGACACGAGCTGGATTAAGCCGGGAAAGGTCGCCTGGGACTGGTGGAACGCTAACAATATCTACGGCGTGGACTTTGTTTCTGGCGTCAACACCGAGACCTACAAGCATTACATTGATTTCGCGGCCGAGTACGGCTTGGAGTACGTCATCCTCGACGAGGGCTGGTCTGAGCCAGCCGACCTCTTGAAGATGAGACCTGCGGTCGATATGGACCAGATACTGGCCCATGCGCGCCAGAAGAACGTCCGCGTGATCCTCTGGGTTGTTTGGGTGACGCTTGATAAGCAATTGCAGCCGGCCTTGGACATGTTCCAGAAGTGGGGGATCGCCGGAATCAAGGTTGACTTCATGGACCGCGACGACCAGAAAATTGTGAATTACTACTGGAAGATCGCCGAGGAAGCGGCCAGGCGCAAACTGCTGGTTGATTTTCATGGTGCCTACAAGCCGGCCGGGCTGCAGAGGACCTACCCGAACGTGATCACCCGCGAGGGCGTCGTCGGTCTCGAATACAGCAAGTGGAGCAACCAGGTCACCCCGGAGCACGACGTTACGATCCCGTTCACACGGATGCTCGCCGGGGGAATGGATTTCACGCCGGGCGCGATGGTCAACGCACAAAAACGCGATTTTCGCTCGATCTTCGAGAGGCCGATGAGCCAGGGGACGCGCTGTCACCAGTTGGCCATGTACGTCGTCTACGAAAGCCCCGTACAAATGCTGTCCGACACGCCGTCGAACTACCGTCGGGAGCCGCAGGTGATGGACCTGCTGTCGAAGGTCCCGACCGTCTGGGACGAGACCAGGGTCCTGGATGGCAAAATCGCAGATTTTGTCGTCATTGCCAGGCGCAAAGGACAGGACTGGTATGTCGGCGCGATGACCGATTGGAACCCGCGCACCCTCGTGGTTGATCTCGGATTTCTGGGCGCCGGCTCGTTCACCGCCGACATCTGGGAAGACGGTGTTAACGCCGAGCGTTGGGCGGGCGACTACAAGAAAGTCAGCCGGGCTGTGAGCGGCAAGACCGAGATCAAGCTGGCCCCCGGCGGCGGCTGGGTGGCGCGAATTCGCAAGGCGGCGCAGTAACAAGAGTTCGCCAACCGGGCCGAAAAGCGGCGGATTCTGAACAGCGAATCCGCCCTACGACCCCTCGCCATGCGTAAGCACTCAGTCGTAGGGCGGATTCGCTGTTCAGAATCCGCCGCTTTTCGGCCCGGTTGACTGAATCATTGCGAGCGTTGTCTACCCCTACCCCCGCCCCACGCCCAGCGCATCCGCGACCTTGTTGATGTAATTGAACCAGGCGGCGATCAACGTAATCTGCAGGATTGCCCGGTCGTCGAATCCCGCGGCTCGCAGCGCCCTGTGGTCATCGGGGCTCACGTCGGTAGCGTCCTTCGTAAGTTTGACTGCGTAGTCGAGCATGATCCGCTCGGGTGCCGTAATCGGGGCACTCCGATAGTCGGCCTCGAGCTGCCTCACAAGCTCAGTGTCCAGTGTCACCTGACGCAGAAACTCTGCGTGCGATTCCAGTCAATACTTGCAGCGGTTGACCGCCGAAACCACCGTCGCGATCATCTCGTGGTGGCGACGCTGGAGCGGCAGGTCGGAAGACATCAGCACGCCGAATGTCGCAAACGCGTGGTAAAGGGCATCGGGAATCAGCGAATGCGAGGCGACGACACTCTCCGACTCGCCGCTCGTGTCGCCGGGCACGCCATATTCGGGTGGATACAGCTTATGCAGCGCTTCGAGTGCGACTCTGAGCCGGTCGTCCGCCTCAGGACGAGAAACAGTGCGAATCCAAGTCATGACAAGCGCTTCGCTAAGTTGGTCGTTCTGGTTATCGGGTTGGGGTCGGTGCCGAGATATGTCTGAAAAAAGGGCAAAAAAAAAGAAGAGGTGGGCGGGAGATCCGAATGGTCTTTCGGTCCGGTGAAGTTGGTCCCGGTTTATCTTCACCTGACCGTTTATTAAACCGTTCGGAGGGGAGGTCTTGATCGCTTCGGATCACCCGCTGCCCTCGTTCTGGTCTTATATAAAGCAATCGCCGTGCCCAATTTTGAACAATCCGTCGTTTGTCACCTTATCGATTGCCATACCGAGACTTAGCGCTTGTCTGGTCATCCATGAGGGGTTCTCGGAGGAGATGCGGGACTCATAAAGTTTATGGCCCACTCAGGATTTATATGAACAAAGGACAGCTTCCACTCCGGGCCGGAGTCCTGTATGGGAGCCTTTCCCGGCAGTCTCCTCGCGCTCGCGTTCGTGATCGTGATCGTAGTCGTAATCGTAATCGGCTTTGTCTTTGTCTCCTTCTCCCCTCTCCTTGTCTCCTTGTCTCCCAGTCTCCTTGTCTTCTTGTCTGCCTTTTCCGGTTGTATCGCCCGAACTCCGCGATTATGCTCAAAAAGATAGGTTTATCAGTCTAAAGGGAGTCCCATGGAAAAACGATCGGCTTTTCCGCCTGTTTTCTGGATTGCGAACACGATCGAGGTTCTGGAGCGCTTTGCTTACTACGGAATCTATTTCGGATTCGGCATCTACATGCAGCACCTGGGGTACTCGCGAGCTCAGCTCGGAGTCGTTCAAAGCATTTTTCTGCTGCTGTCGTATACGATTCCGGTTATCTCGGGGACTTTTGCCGACAAATACGGCTTCAAGAAAGTTCTAATCATCTCCTACCTGGCGTACCTGCCGTCGATTCTCCTGCTGATGCTGACCAAATCGTTCTCCGGCATAGCGCTGACGATGCTCAGCATTGGCCTGGCCGCAGGAATCTTCAAACCGTTGATCTCAGGCACTATTCGTGCCGTCACCGACCGGACGAATAAGACGCTGGGTTTCGGGATCTTCTACGCGATGGTAAACGTCGGCGGATCGTTTGGCCCGATTGTCGCCGGCAAACTGCGCGCCATCTCATGGAACTATGCCTTCCTGGCAGCGGCGATCTCGATTGTCGTGATGCTGCTGATCACGATCTTCTTTTACAAGGAGCCGAAGCGCGAGATCGAAGGAGCAACCCTCGGGCAGAAGTTCAGCGACATATGGGTGGCTCTTTCGGACGGGAAGTTTGCTCTGTTTCTGGTGTTGCTTGGGCTTGTCTTCTGGCTCCCATTCTGGGCCTTCTTCAATTTGTGCGCTCTTTACGTTGACACGAACATCGACACCGCTCGGCTCTACCAGGCGATCGCCGCGGTCTTCGGCGCTGGCTTCGCCAACTTCTTCTCTCATGCCGATGAGTCAGGGACGCGTCGGGTCTTGGGCGAAACGATCTCCCACACCGGTTACATCATCATGATCTTCCAGGTGCTGATTTCCGGTTTCATAGAGAAATTTCGGGCCATCCCCGCATTTCTGTTCGGGCTTTTTGTCGCCGCGCTGGGGTTTCTGGTCCTGGGCTACGCCGCCATCTCCACACCGGCTCTCGTGTTCCTGGGCATCTTCCTTTTTGCCATTGGGGAGATGGTGTCTTCTCCCCGAATCCAGGAGTACATCACCTGGATCGCGCCGAAGGAGAAGGCTGGACTCTACATGGGATCGAATTTCCTGGCGGTCGGGATCGGTGGCGGGACCAGCGGCGTTACCTACACCAAGCTCTCCGGCTATTTCCAGCAGACGGGGCATCCGGAGTACGTCTGGTACACGCTTGCCGCCCACCTGATCCTTGGCATAGTTGTGTTGTACGTGTTCACCAAGACCCTCGGCGAGTTCAAGGAACGGGACGCATAAGAAGGGGCAAAGGGGCATAGGGACAGAGGGACAAAGAGGCAAAAGGGGATAAAGAATCAATGTTTAGACGACAGAAGTCATTCCGGACCGTTCTCATCATCGGTCTTGCACTTTTTTCCGGGCAGGCGCTTTTCGCGGCTCCGGCCAAACGACTGAAGGTTTCGGAGAACCGGCATTTCCTGGTTTTCGAGGACGGTCAGCCGTTCTTCTACCTGGGCGACACCGCCTGGGAGCTGTTTCACCGGCTGAACCGCGAGGATGCGGAGCGCTATCTCAAGAATCGGGCCGACAAGAAGTTCACGGTCATCCAGGCGGTCGTACTTGCCGAGCTCGATGGTCTGAACGCGGCGAATCCATACGGACACAAGCCGCTGGAAGGCAACGATCCCACGAAGCCGAACGAAGAGTACTTCAAGCACGTGGACTGGATTGTCGGCAAAGCCGAAGAGCTGGGTCTATTCATCGGGATGCTGCCAACCTGGGGTGACAAGTGGAACAAGAAGTGGGGGGTCGGACCCGAGATCTTCAATCCGCAAAATGCCGAGGCATACGGCGAGTGGCTGGGCCGGCGCTACAAGGACCGGGCGATCATCTGGATCCTGGGCGGTGACAGGCCCATTGAGAACGACGCGCATCGGGCGATCGTCGTGGCGATGGCTCGCGGCATCCGCAAGGGAGACGCAGGCAACCACCTGATGACCCTACACCCGACCGGTGGGCAGGGGTCCTCGCAGTGGTTCCACAACGAAGATTGGCTCGATTTCAATATGCGACAGAACGGGCACGAGTCCAACTTCAATCCCCGGTATGCTGACACCAAAGTTGACTATGACCGGACGCCGGTTAAGCCGGTGATCGACGGCGAGCCGATATACGAGGACCACCCAATCTCCTTCAAGGCAAACGAGCACGGCCATTCGATCGCGGCGGACGTGCGCAGACCGCTTTACTGGGATCTGTTCACCGGGGC
>CAYQYP010000362.1:0-7863 GCA_964421755.1 uncultured Acidobacteriota bacterium | reverse complement strand
GTCTTTTCAGAACGGGATGTCGTCGTCCGTAATGCCGGCTTCCATTACTTTGGGCGCGGAAGGCGCGGCCGCAGAAACTGGAGCGGATGCCCGGTAATCAGCCCTGCCTTCTTCGCCGGCATCGCGGCGGTCCAGCATCTGCATGTTGGACGCGACGATCTCGGTAGTCCTGCGCTTGTTCCCGTCCTTGTCGTCCCATTCCCGGGTCTGAAGGCGTCCCTCGATGAAAACGAGTTTGCCCTTCTTGAGATAGGTATTACAGGTTTCGGCCAGCTTGTTCCAGACGACGATGTTGTGCCACTCGGTTTTCGTTTGGCGTTCGCCGTTCTGATCCTTCCACACTTCGTCAGTTGCCATCGAGAAATTGGCGACCGGTGTTCCGGACGAGGTATAACGCATTTCGGGATCCCGGCCCAAACGGCCGATCAGGATAACTCGGTTGACCATGGGTTTCACCTCCGATGAAACGTTCACTTACTATAACGTTCGAGTCCGAAAAAATACGAAGTTCGGAGGCACTTTTTTGAAAAAAGATTGCGGATTGCGGATTGCGGATTTCAGATTGCGGACTGAAAAGGACCAATGCCGCCCACCCGCCGCCTGTTCTCTGTCTTAATTCCGAAATCCGCAATCGGCAATCCGCAATCGTCAGAACCGGAATACGCTTCCGCCTCGTTCGCGCTCAATCAGTTCGATCTCCCTGCTGACTTTTTTGCCCTTCCGGTACAACTCGATATCGACCCGGTCGCCTGGCCGTTTGTCCTTGAGGATCTCGTCCACATCGGATGCGTTCCGGACCTGCTTCCCATCCAGGGCAACGATCAGGTCGCCTCCGATAATCAGAGGGCGGTTGCCGAAGAACACGCGTTCCTCGCCGCCCTGGATTCCCGCCCGTTCAGCGGTTCCTCCAGGTCGGACAACCTCGACCAGGAAGCCCTCATCGGACGGTACCTTGATGCCGTAGTCCCGAAGTGCTTCGGCGAGCTGCGGCGTCATCGATCGTCCCTGGACTCCGAACCAGGGGCGCAACACCTTGCCGTGCTCAAGCAGGTCGGGAACGATTCGGGAAAGCGTATTGACCGGAACTGCAAATCCAATTCCCGCGCTCTCGCCTGTCCTCGAGTATATGGCGGTATTGATTCCTATCACTTCGCCGCGTGTATTCAACAAAGGACCGCCGCTGTTGCCCGGGTTGATGGCAGCGTCCGTCTGGATAACCTTGTCGATAACGCCTCCGCGCGACTCGATGGTGCGACCAAGCGAGGAGATGATGCCATCGGTTAGCGTCCGTTCGAGTCCGAACGGGTTGCCTATGGCCAGGACACGCTGGCCGACCTTCAGTGTCTCGCTGTTCCCCAGCTTCAGCGGGTGGCACTCTTCCGCCGGACAATCGATTTTCAAGATCGCGATGTCATTCATCGGATCCGCTCCGACGACCGTAGCTTTGTAGCCCTGGGTCTTGCCGAACAGGGTGACCTCAAGCTTCTCGGCGTTCTGAATGACGTGGAAATTAGTGACGATGTGCCCGGAGTTGTCGATGAAAAATCCGCTTCCCACGCCCTCCCGTGGAATCGGCTCCAACCAGAAGTTGTAGTCGACAGTAATGCTGGTGACATTCACGACTCCGGGGCCCAACGTCTCGTAAATCCTGATGTTCACCTTTTCCTGTTCGCTCAAGGCAGTGTCGAATGTCTGTGCGCCTTTTTGCAGAAACTCGGCCCGGCTGGCCGGTGGCGAAGGCCAACGGAGGAAGAAAAGAACGATGCCCGCGGAAATAATGCTCGTAACAGCAACCAGTTTGATGAAGTCCTTGCGGTTCATTTCCAGCCTCTAGGTATCCTGATGATCTCAGCGACCGATCGTTGTCGCGTAGAAAAGGGTGTTGAACAAAAACTTATAGGTTGAGCGCATTTGCGCGCGAAAGTGCGGCCGGAATCCGGCTGCCACAACATATCCTCGTCCGAGCTTGACTTCGGTGAGTGCGGCTCCTGAGCGCAGATGGCGTTCCCCGGTCAACCAGCCGCCGAGCAGGATCTCCTGGCCCGGGAATCGGGCGATCGCGAGGGCCCGTTTGAGCGAGAGGACCGGCTGGTCGTCGAACATAACCGCCGCCCGCCCGGGCATTCCGTACGCTATGGGGTGCAGGTTGTTGACCTCAACGGCAAGCAGCGAACCCGGCACGTAGAAGTCGCTCGGCGGCAATTCCGCAACCCGGTTGACAGCCTCGAGACCCAGCGATGCCGCCAGTTCGCTTGCGGTTCCGAGTAGAAGCAGCACATTCCCCGCCCCGACGTAGTCTTTCAGCTTCTCGATTCCTTTATCTCCCAAACCTCCCCGCAGGGCCTCGGGGTAGGCTGCAGGCAGGCCCTGTCGAATCGCATTAGTCGATTGAGAGGGGATGACAATCACATGGTAGAAGGAGAGGTCCTTTTGGCGGATGTCCTCATCACGCAGCACCGTGTAGGGAAACTCATTTTGTTCGAGGACCCAGCGCAGCCAACCTTCGTCGACGACCGGTGCCCGACTTGCATAAATGCCGATCTTGGGCGGTCGGACTTCCTGCCAGGCAAGCTGCGGCGCACGCTCAACCCGGCGAACGTCGACCGGTATTCCATCCAGGATGGCAGGAGGCGCTTGTCCCCGCAGGCGCGCCATCATCGTCCCGGTCTCATACCCGACTCCGTCCGCCTGAAACCCATTGGGCGCCCATGAAAGCGAAGCGCCCTGCGCCAGCAGTCGGTTAGCCAGGCGGGCAAAGGCGTTGCTGGCATGCGGGAACAACCAGTAGGCGCCCGATCCGGTCAGCGACCCGCTCGGCCGGAAATGGTCGACGGGCTCCAGCCGGGCACTGAAAGGCTGGTCCACCTGGTGGACTTCGACACCCAACAAAATGCCCAGGGAGTGAGCCGTCACGTCGTACGGCCGCGCGAGCCCGCCCGACTCGCAGTCTCTTACGTCCGGGTACCGAGCGAGTTCCAGCATTGTCTTGGCGAACGCCCTGTAGGGCTGCCCGAGCAAGATGACGTACGAGCCAGCGGGGAACTCCTTGCGAGGGCCTTCGCCGTAAGGAGGCGACACGAGAGTGCTCCGTTCTACCGTGAAGCCGGTCCTCGCTCGCTGGACCTCCACCTGTCCCAGCCGGAGGACCGACAGCAGATCGCCGAGAGCCTGTTGATCCGCCTGATCAGGGGGGACAACAAACGCGTGAGGAGACGTTGAGGCCACTGCATTTCGTCCAACCTGGTGGAAGGCCCGCAACCAGTCCTCCCGAAAACTTGCCGCGTGTTTGAGGCATGAAAGTACCGCCTGCCTCTCGTAATCGACGATGTCAGCGAGCCTCCAGCGACCTCCCGTCCAAGGTAACGGGTAATTCCACGAAGGTGCCGATGGAGTGAAGCCGGAACCCTTTTCGGTCTTCACCGAATCGTACGGCGTGGCCAGCCGGGCGCTCGCAACCTCAACAAGGATCCTGACCCCGGCGTGGTAATGCTGGTAGGCGCGCGACGGAGTATAGGCGTCAAAAAGAGCCTTGGTTAGAATCCCGGGTTTTCCAGACGTCACCAGCTGGGAGAAGATGAAGGATCCAAGTTCGACGATTTTCGCCCGCAAAATTGGATCGACATTCGGGTCGATAGGATCCGTATACGGGGGCACAAAGATCCTCGGTCCATCAACCCCCATCTGATGAAGATCCATCACGATCTGGGGATGCCAGACGTTGTGCACCTTCTCGACGACCAGTCGGGTTTCCTTCTGTGTGAACATGAACCAGTCGCGATTGTTGTCGTGTCCGGCATAGGGATGATAGAGCTCAGGCGGAGAGGTGCCTTCGGCTGAAGTGCCCACCGTTTTTCGATACCAGTCAGTGACCAGGTCGAGCCCGTCCGGGTTCAGCGAGGGGACCAGCAGCACTATCACTTTATCCAGGATCGCCAAGGTGGTCGGATCTTCGGCAGTGACCAGCTGGTAGGCAAGATCCATGGACAAAAGAGGCGAGCCGACTTCCGTCGAATGAATCCCACACGTGACCAGGACGACTGCCCTTCCCTTCCCGACGAGCTCTTCCGCTGATCTGCCGGCCAGACGCGGATCAGCCAGCAGCCGCTGGGTGTTGCGGTGATCGTCCAGCCTGGCGAGATTCGCCTGCGACGTGATGATCGCCATGAGCATCGGCCGCCCGAGTGTGCTCGGACCGAGTTCGACGAGCCGCAGCTTCCTGCTCGATCGGTTGAGATGATGAAAGTAGGCCGTGATCTGGCGCCAGTCCGCCAGCTTCCTGTCCTCGCCGATCTCAAAGCCGAGCAGGTCCTTGGGAGGCAGAGGACCGGCGGCTGAGCCAAGAGCAAAGCCGGCCAGCAGGGCGAGAATTGCCAGCGCATGTAGCGAACGAGTAACGCCGCGAGTCCAGCCGGCCTCTTCAGTCCAACACCACATTGCACTCCCCGTCGAGCTTACGAGCCACCCGTTCGTCCATGTCAACCGCATATGCGGCCAGTCGGATTCGCGCGGGCAGGTCCCGCGCCAGTTCTTCATCCAGATGGAGGGATGCCACCCAACCGGTGTACAACAATCGCGAATCCGAGAAATGATCAGCCACGTCAAGCCTCTGCGCATCCGGAATCGTCGAGCCGACGGCCCACCTGGACTTTCCCCTCTCGACAATCAGAACAACCTCGTCGGCCGGCTGACTCCGGTCCCCTTTCCGGGCCCAGCCTGAGGCCTGATAGCAGCCCTTCACTTTCTTGACTTCGTCCAGTCGCCCGGAAACGCGCCCCGCTCCACCGTTGAAATCCAGACGACCCTCCGCAAGCCACTGGTTCACCTGGTTCAACCGCTTCAGCTGACGCACCTGTCTGCCTGCTTCGCGCAGCAAGTGGGCGCGTCCAAATGCGATGTTCTGCAACTCGAGCATCCTCTTGACCGTCTCCAAAGGTCTCGGATGGTCCTTAAGATCCAACACCGGTGGGCCGCCTGTCATCATAAAGCGGAGAGAGCCTTGCGAGTTAACCTGCACGATTGGCGGCACGGGTGGAGCCTGGAGAATCTCCGAGACGGGGTCAACCAATGGGCGCGCACTGCCCGGGGCCGAGACGGGCAGACGGTCGGGGTAGGGGCTGAATGCCTCGGGGTTTTCGGGCAGGTCCAGCACGAAGTCAACCTTCGCCGAGCAGCCGTTCAGCAACCGTCTGCGGAGTTCGAGAAGCGGGTCAAGGGAGGGGGCCTGCTCAACGACCCAAGGCCGCCGCGAGATCTCATCCGTCATCCAGATGGTGCGCACTTCATGACGGGCCGGCCCATACAGTCTCTGACATTCGCTTACCAGATCCGGTATCTCCAACAGATTCCGCTTGCTGACCATGGTAATCAGGTGCAGTTCAGTCTGCGCCGCGCCACTATTCAAACAATCGGCCAGCCGTTGAAGATTGCTGCAGAAGACTTCGAACCGCGCCGGTTTCCTCATCTCCTCGAAAATAACAGGAGTAAGCGAATCGAGGGAGACGTTCACGTAGCCGAGACCCAGCCGGCCCAGCTGTGCAAAAAAACCATCAGGAAGCCGCTTGGCGAGATTTGTCGTGAAACCGGCCTGTCTCCGGGAATCTTCGGGTACGCGTTCAAGCAGATCGAGGAACCCGGGGTGCAAAGTGGGCTCGAAAAAGCAGGAGAAGAGGATGTGCCCTCCTGATCGGAGCAGAGGCAGGAGCGTCAGCGCACGATCAAACAGTTCTTCGGTGATCAGTACGTTGCCCTGAACCTGGTCAAAATCGTTGATGCAGTATGGACATCGCAGATTGCAGTTTCCGCTGACATCGATACGAACGCCGTCGCACCGATCGAGATCAAGGCCGTCCATCTGTCCGGACAGCACGCCAACGTCCATTCGAAATTGCCCTTCTTTCCAAATCCCCGGGGCCAGCGGATTTCGGGGACATAATACTTAATTCCCAATCTCTCTGAGCGAAATGTCACCGGAAGCAAAGGAATTAAGTTTTGTGTCCCCGAAATTCCCCCGAAATTCCTCTCGCTGGGTACGGAACATTATAGGTCAAAAGGACAGAAGCCCGTTACCCGGCTGCGGAAGGACGTCCCGCAGCTAGTTCTGGCGAGTTTCGGGGACACAAAACTTAATTCCTTTGCTTACAGTCAGAGCACGCTTAACTGACTGGGGCGAGTTTCGGGGACACAAAACTTAATTCCTTTGCTTACAGTCAGAGCACGCTTAACTGACTGGGAATTAAGTATTATGTCCCCGAAACTGCCGATAGCTCCTTGCGCATAACGAGAGCGTCCTCAACCGGGTTGCGATAGTAAGCTCGTCTGACTCCTACAACCTCGAAACCCTTCCGCCGGTAGAACCGAATCGCGCGTGCGTTACTTGCCCGCACCTCGAGGAAGCAACTGGAATACTCGTGATTCCGAGCCGACCCCATCGCATCTTCGAGTAGTGCCCTGCCGACGCCCGCCCCTTGGAATTCGGGCTGTACGGCGATTTTCAGCAACTCGATGTCTGGGTACACTCTGGTCGTCGCATGGAAGCCAATCAGTCGCTCCCCGATGCACGCGATCCGCAGATCAGAGCGCTGATCGGCGATCAGGCGCTTGTACACCTCGGGAGTCCACCGGGTCAGGAACGTTACGCGGTCCAACTCGCAGATCGCCTGGATATCGGCCCACTCGGCCGATCGAATCACGAGGTCTGTGGGCGGCATCCGGTTACTCATGTCTGGCGGGGTTTTGGTAATTTAGCATCGGGCGGTCTCAGGTAGTTGCCCTTCAATTGGAGGCCCTGCCCCACCTGGCCGGCGGCAGACCATTGTTGGGCCAGTTCAATCAACTCCCGGAGGACCGAATTGTCCGACTCAATCAGACGAGAGCCCGGCATAAGGGCGGAAACTGTCGACTTGTAAAGGACCGCCCCGTCGCCGACGAACAGGTATTCACGCTCGGCGGGAAGCGTACCGAGCCACTGGTCCGGCCTGGCAACCGCTTCCTCACCGACGAGCGTGCAGGCGCTCGGTCCTGTTCTGTAGACCGCGGCATAGACCTGCTGCCGGCGGGCATCGATCAGGGGGACAACGTACTCCGCGTTGTGGCGAAAACGATAGGCAAGCGCATGCAACGTGGACACGCCGAAGACGGGGCGAACGAGAACCTGGCTGAAAGCCTTGACGGCGGCGAGGCCGATCCGCAGTCCCGTAAAGGAGCCGGGGCCAGTCGTGACGGCGAAGCATCCGATATCGGAGAGCTGAAGGCCCTCCTGCCCAAGCACGAAATCCACCCAGGAGACCAGGCTTTCCGAGTACCGGAGAGGCGATTTCGACATCCAGAGAGCGACCAGCTCGTTGTTCCGGCCGAGGGCCACCCCACCTGCATTCGTTGCCGTGTCGATCGCCAGAATGTACATCTCGGAAACAATAGCATACGGCCCGGAAGACAGGGAGAGGGGGAGACAAGGAGACAAGGAGACTAGGAGACGGGGAGACGGGGAGACGGGGAGGGAGAAAGCAGATGCGCGGAAAAGCCGATTACGATTACGATTACGATTACGATCACGAGCGCGATCACGAGCGCGAGCAGGAGCACGACTGCGATCACGAGTACGAGCTCGATCCGAACAGGTAACCCGCTAGCCTTTCCCGGCAGTCTCTTCGCGCTCGCGCTCGCGATCGCGCTCGTGATCGTGATCGTAGTCGTAATCGTAATCGGCTTTGTCTCCCTGTCTCCTTGTCTCCCTGTCTCCCTGTCTCCCTGTCTCCTTGTCTCCTTGTCTCCTTGTCTCCTTGTCTCCTCGTCTCCTTGTCTCGCTTTTTCAGTGCTTTTTGTTAAAGTACCGCCATGGATAACCTCACGCCGATGATGCGGCAG
>CAYQYP010000361.1:0-5378 GCA_964421755.1 uncultured Acidobacteriota bacterium | reverse complement strand
CTGGAGCGAGTGGCCTTGGCGGCTGATGTAGTTGCCGATGACAAGTACCTCGGCCAGATTGCCGAGGCGGTTGTCGACCTGAAGACCATCGGCTGAATGCCGCCGATCCGTGGGTAGTTTGAACCCGAACCCCATCTACGCAGACAATAGGAGAAACCACCCAACCATGGAGACCAGACGATGAAGATCCTCGGAATTTTTTGTTTCGCGCTCGTTATCGCTTCAGCAGGGCTGTTTGCCGCGGATGAAGCGGTCAAACTTAATCCCGGTGACAAGGCCCCAGCCTTCACGGCAAAGGACGCGGACGGTAACACCTGGAACTCGCAGGAGGTCGTGGGGAAACAGTCGATGGTTGTCTATTTTTACCCGGCTGCTTTCACCGGAGGTTGTACCAAGCAGGCGTGCAGTTACCGCGACCGGTTGACCGAATTCAAAGGCATGGACGCCGAGATTGTCGCTATCAGCGGGGATGAACCGGAGACGCTGAAAATGTTCCGCAAGGAGCACGGCTTGAATTTCACCCTCCTGTCCGATCCCGACGGCTCAGTGGCGCAAAAGTTCGGAGTCCCGGTGAAACAGGGCGGGTCGATCAAGCAGACGGTAGGCGGCCAGGAAATGACTCTGAACCGAGGGGTGACGACCTCCCGGTGGACCTTCGTGATCGACAAAGAGGGAAAGATCGCCTACGTCAATTCCCAGGTCGATGCAGCCAAAGACAGTGAGGCGGTCCTCGCGACGCTTCAAGGACTCAAGAAGTAGCACGAATTCCTCGCGACCAAAGGTTTCTTTCGCGGTTACTGGGGGGCAGCCCCATAAGCGCTAACTTAAGTGGCAAGGCCTGCTTTCAGGGCCAAGGGCCCGATTTAGCGAATGACTGGTGGTCCGCTTACTCTCGCTCACTGCCGTTCGCTTTCGTGCGCGGCTCCATTCGATCTCGCCCTCCGCGCGACATCAACCCGGTGGTTTCCATCGCCGACCCCCACGGCCGGCTCAAGCCGGGACTACGAACCTACCCGGAGCGTGATCCTGCCCGGTCTTACCGGAAGCGGTCGAACTCGTCGGGCAGAATGAGGAAGAGTGTACCGGCGTCCAGCGACTGCAAATCCCATGTTACCTGGAACTGAGACAGGACATCGATCAGTCGGATCGCGCTCCCTGGCTCGTCGGGATTGTCAGCACCGGGTTTCAGATATCCTGCCTCGTCGTCGAAGTACAGCAGGCTGATTATCTCCAGGACTGTCGGGTTCGTCGCCAATTCCCCCCGAGCGGTCAATTCGCGGTAGATCCGTCCCTCCTCGATCACTCTCTCGCTCAATAAGGGACGAACCAGGTCGGGGTTCTCCTTGTGCGACCGGTACAAGCCGAACGGACCGGCCAGGAGATGATGGAAGTAACCGCGACCGGAGCTGGCGAGGATCCACCGGACGGGGTCGCCAGCTTTGCGCTGCCCGTGTGCGTCGGCAGGGCAAAGTAGGTTGAAGTAAAAGAACGAGAGCCATGTCCACATCCCGATATCGCTTTGAACATCCCGATAGCCAGGTTTGTCCAGGCGCTCATTCAAGTATTGAGCCAATTCAAAACGAGTTCGAAAACTTCGCTGCTCCACGTGCGTCCCGGGCTTCACGATCGACGTTGCGGCAGGATCCTCAAGCAAAGAGAAGGGAAAAGGCGCGGGGTTGGCTGTTCCAACCGTATCCAGAAAACCCGACCACTGCTCGATTCCGGTGCTGTTAAAACGGCGGAGCTCGATCGGCGGAGCGTAATCCAGTTTTTCGTGTTGCATTTCTTGGAGGGAGTCACTCATGGCCTAACCATGTCTTTGCGAACAGGTCCAGAAGTCCGGCCTTTCGGCTGAATGCCGCAGCTGCAGCATCGATCCAACGGACCTGCTCCAGCGGGTCGTCTTCCGCAGGCGGCTCGCCGAGTCCGGGGAGGTCGCTGGCGAAACGCAGCCAGCAAGAGCGCCAGTCATCCTCATCGTGCGTATCAAAGTGCTTTTCGATCCGCAGAATTCGAGTGAGAATCGCTCGCAGAGCGGCGGGGTAGACAAGAACTGCAAAGAGCGGGTCCCGTGCGAGCTCCTGCCAGTCCGGCAGACGGTCATTAATAAGCAGCAGGACCTGATGCGTGTCGAATTCCAGCCGGAACAGCTCTCCTGCAAGGTCCGGTGAGGGCACGACCGGGAGAAGGGGAATCCGGTCGTCGTCCGGCTCGCCTTGGGTAGTTGGTCGCAAATGATCGATCTGGGCAAGAATCAAGCCCCTTGGATCAGTGGTACTGACGATTTTCACCCGGAAGAGCAGTCCTTCGGGCGTTCCGAAATCGGCAAGCGTCCGGTCGGCGGACGGGTGGATCGCGCTGACGCGGCCGAAGGGGAACCGCATGGTCCTGCCCTGCCGGTACGCTTCGATGTAAATCGCGGCGTCGCCTGGCAGGACGTAATCGCCCAAACGCAACCAGGCATCGAAGCGCGGGACACCCGCCTCGGTTCGTAGACTGATTGCTACGTCCTTGCGTTCGAGGCGCTGACGGCCCGTGAAGTTAATCGTCCGAAGAGACATCGAGTCCCTCCCGTGACCAGGCATTTCCCCGGATGCCCGAGCCGTGCTGGATGACGCGGATTCTCAAGTCCCTCCGCCTGTCGAAACCTTCAACCTTCAGCTCAAACAGGTCGCTGTCGATCCGCACTTTTACCCGGTTATGCGCAGCCGAGAGGATCCGTCCCCCCGAGGCGTGGATCTCTATCGGTGCTTTGTCGAGTTGGAAGTCGGTAGGTCGCCAGTTACTGAAGGGGTTAGCCCCTCGAACGCCGTACGCTATCGTCAGTACCAGGGAACCAGGCAACGTGAAATCCCCGTCGCCTTTCCGGAGGACGAAACCGCGCTGAGTCCGTTCAACGAGCACCCCGTGCGGATGAGAACAAATGAGCTGGATACCGTCGTTCAACTGCTCGGCCGAACGGTTTTGGTCAGGTCGAATCGATTCCTCCGCGGCGGTCGCGGCGCTGGGCCGAAGCGAAAAGAGGTCGGCGAGTAACGTGCGATCTGCCTGCTGGTCCGAGCAGCGGAGTATTCGGTTGATTTCGTGCACGGAGTGGACGACAAAGGTCAGATCCCCGGGCCCGGACACATATTTGCCCCGGAATTTCGAGCTCTCTTTTTCCCACTGAGTGTGTGCCGGGTTCTCCGAATCACCCAGGAAGCCGGCGAGCGGAGGATCGTTCACGATGACCAGCGACCGAACGCCATAGGTCCGGGGTGCCCGGATGTCTGGAATGACGATACCCTGGCGGATGAAAACCGGTCTACCCGTCTTCTCGCTCGGGTCGCGTTGCATGAAGACATCGAAAAACGAGGCGTTTGGGCGCGCGCCCTTTTCACGAACGGTTACCGGAACTCGCAGAGCGATCTGTTCTCCTGCCTCATACCGGCCCCGGAGAGTGCTTCTCACCGAATGCCCGAAAAGATCCGCTGACCAGACCCACGATTGATCGGACGCCGGCATCTCCAGTAGTCCACGCTGATCATCTGGAACAGTGCTTGCCCAGCGGGCGAGTTGAACCACCGGCCCGAGAGTCGTATCCACTTCTTGAGGCAGATTGGCCGCATTGAGTGTCTGCGTGTCGAATACGACCGAACGCTCAGAATTCTGGAGGCAAACCTGAAGGTCACCCCTGAGAATGGGCCAGAAGTAATGTCGCAGGATTGCAGAAGCCACGCTCTCCAACCTGAGCTCTTCCGAGTACCAGGGGATAACGACCGACAGGCCCGGTTCGCGATGCCGTTTCAGGTCGAACAGTTCTTCGAAGCGCTTGATCCAGAGGGGGTCTTCGATCGTCCGGATCAGGCCATCATGGCCGGTCTGCGGCGGCTGTCCAAACCAGCCGTCCGGGGAACAAAAGACGTCGTCGAGGGAATGAGACCGTAGAGCTGCCTGCCCCAAGAGGATCCGGCGCCGGTCATCCGAACGAACCGTCAAGGCGAAAAAGGTCCGGATCCGGCTGGCCCGCGTAAAGACGTGCTTTCCTATACCCCATCGGCCAAGTTCCTGCCGGTTTCGATCCGACCGGCCGTCGCATCGATGGAAATTGAAGAAGTTGTTGGATATGCCGGGGAGGGGCTGCCACTGGCTGGTGTCCCCCGTCAGGCCTGTGGTTCCGAAATCCTCGAACACAAGAAACGGGCAGCGATCGCGGGGTGAAGGGGCTTCATAGAGGCCGCTGCCGTCTGCCTGGATATGCGGCCACAAACCCTCCATGAACGGGTTCATGTCCCTGGGCTCGGCGGCCCGCACATCACCCGAAAGAAAGATGCGGACGGTCACCTGAGAGTCCGGTTGTCCGGCGTCGAGAGAGTTTTGAACTCCCTCGCGAACAAGTGCCTCTCCGGGTTTTGCGATTGCTTCGGCGGCGAAGAACTCGCTATGAACCGGTTCCCGGATTTTCTCTCCGGCTTTCACTCGATTGAAGTGCCAGCGGAAGCCCATGATTCCTCACCGTGCATTGTGGGGCAGAGTTTAACCCGAAACCGGTGATGTGAAGCACGAAAGTTCAGCCGAACCCCAAGGACAACAAGCCCTCAACGACGCCGACGACAAAGCGGGTCTCTCTTGGCTTTTGTCGTTGGTGTCCTTGCCCAGTCCTTGCCCGGATCTCTCACACGGGCAGGGGCGCTTTTTCTTTCCGAGCCGCGCACGTAGCGCTTTTCAGCGGAGTAAGCGGGTTCTCGATGGCAAGTGCGCCCCTGGTGCTCGGAGAATCCGCTTACTCCGCTGAAGAGCGCTGCGAGGGTGTTGAAAATGTTGACTTGTCTGCATCTAAGCTATCGGGCTGTGGACAGCCCGCCAATAATCCTCCCCTGCTCGTCTGGGTCGATGGAACCCTGTCAGAGCCGCGCGAGCGTTTTTCAGCGAAGCAGCGGGTACGAACAGTGACCACATCGCAAGCCCGGTCTGCAACTCCATGGATTTGCTGTAGATCGGGCGTGCCTTGTGGTTACTGTTCGGACCCGCTTGCTTCGCTGGAAAACGCTCGCGCGCGGCTCTGACAGATTCGCGCGCTTGTCGCGCGCTCCCAACCGGACGTTTACATTCCCGGCAATCCGCCACCGGACTCGAAGTACTGCGACCCTAATTCAACACCCTCGCTGCGAGGGTGTTGAATTAGGCCAGCGAGCCCGTTCGTATACCAGGATATTTACAGCTCTCTACGCCGAAGGCGTTACGTAGCAGAGCCCAGGGTTGCCCGCGTCTTGTGCGGGCTACCCTGGGTGGGAGGCGTCTAAGTTGCCAACCCTGAAGGGGTTGCGCACCGGGCACGATGCGCAACCCCTTCAGGGTTGTGACGCTACACCGCCCCCGACCCAGGGTAGCCCGCACAA
>CAYQYP010000360.1:0-43445 GCA_964421755.1 uncultured Acidobacteriota bacterium | reverse complement strand
TCTATCCTGGGTGAATAGGCCAGTGTCTCAAATAGAAGCTCACCGACTCCAATCGCTGCCGGCACGGACATCTCCGCGCACCGGATTGCCATATGCGAATTGCTCCCGCCGAACTTTGTGATCAATCCCTCAATCCGTTCGTAGGTCCGACTTCCAAGTCGGACACTGACAGGCGCTGGTTCATCGTTGCTCACTGGCAGGTGGTTGCCGCGGGCTCGATGTGTGGTCCGCTTACTCTCGCTCGCTTCGCTCGCTCCCGTGCGCGGCTCCATGCGATTGAAGCCAACCGTCCACACTCGGTTTGGCGCCTGATTGTCTGTCTCCGGGACCGAGCACGCGCGAGGGAGCTTGCGAGATCGCATGGAGCCGCGCACGGGAGCGAGCGAAGCGAGTGGGAGTAAGCGGACCACACGTCAAGCCTAAGTGGGACCTCCACGTGTTGGTCTTCGCCAACCGGGCCGAAAAGCGGCGGATTCTGAACGGCGAATCCGCCCTACGACTGGTCGGCGTGCGAAAGCGGTCGGTCGTAGGGCGGATTCGCCGTTCAGAATCCGCCGCTTTTCGGCCCGGTTGGCAACTGCCCATCGAGAGGGCCTGCACCGGCGCCGCGGACCTCGAACTCGACCGCGTCCAGCTCCTTCTTTGCGGAATCCTGGAGGACCAGGCGGTGCTTTCCCGGCGCGAGCGCCCAGCGGACGATTCTCCCCTCCTCCGGCAGTGGCTTCCCATTCAGCACCCAGCGCATGTTCTCTCTTTCTGAGCTGGCCTCGAAAAGAACCATCTGAGAATCGTCCGGTATATCGGGATCGACGGCAAGGAGGCTGCCCGCGGGCGGATATACGATGCGGGTCCCTGCGCGCTCCTGGATCGCCTCGACGATAATCGGCTCCGTGCCGCGCAAGAACCATTCTTGCCGGTCAACCCCGATCGCGGGCACTTCGGTCCTTTGCTGAGCCAGTCCGGGCGGAGGCGAGGGTGGCTGACTGGTCCGTCCCCGGTGAAGGCGATTCATGATTTCGAGCCATACAGGGGCAGCGCCGCTCACACCGCTGACATTCCACATGGATGCACCCGAGAAGTTGCCGACCCACACGCCGACACTATAGCTATCCGAGAATCCGACACACCAGTTGTCCCGCATGTCCTTGCTGGTGCCCGTCTTAACCGCGGTCCAAAAGCGCGTGGCAAGCGGGTTCTCCAGCCCGAAGGTCGCCGCTCGACTCTCGCGGTCAGACAGAATTTCGGAGATCAGGAAAGCCGATTCCTGGCTGAATACCCTCACTCCCTCTGAAGGGGATTCGACGGGTGTCAAGTGGGCAGCAGTCAGCACGCCGGCGTTCGCGATTGACCGGTAGGCGTTTACGATGTCCTCCAGGCAGACATCGACCGTCCCGAGCGCCAGCGACGGTCCGTAGAATTCCGACTCCTCCAGGTTCCGCAGGCGGAGTCGGCGGAGCGTCGACCAGAAGTCTTCTACGCCGACCAGTTCCAGCGTTCGCACCGCGGGGATGTTCAGCGAGGACGCGAGTGCGGTGCGCGCGGTGACAAGCCCCCGGAATTGCTCGTCGTAGTTTCTCGGCCGGTACGTGCTACCGCCCCCTACGGCAAGGTCCAGGGGAGAGTCATCCAGCAAGGATGCGGCGGTCAAGACCCGATGATCAAACGCCAGCGCGTATAGAAATGGCTTGAGGATTGAGCCCGCCTGGCGCAGAGCCCGCGTCCCATCCACGTAACGTGCGCTGCTCCGCACCCCGTTGTTCCCGATGTACGCGAGTACCTCGCCCGAGCGATTGTCCAGGACGAGAACAGCTCCGTCTTCCACATTGGCATCACGCAAATGCTGGAGGTGGCTGCGCAGCACTTCCTGGGCGAACACTTGCAGGCCCTTGTCGATGGTCGATCGAACCCTTGTTGAGCCACCCGCCCCGGGCTTCAGCAGCCGGTGAGCGGCGTGGAGAGCCAAGCCTGCCGCCGGGCGAATCGAATAAGATCCGCCCAGGGAACCTCGGATCTTCTCCTCGAGTTTGGCCCGGCTCGGATCTTCGCCTCGAAGCTCCTTCAAGAGCAGCTCGGCGCGCGCATGCACAAGCGGCGCGGGTGCATTCGGCGACCGGAGCAAACAGGTCAGTATTGCACCTTCCTCGGAGTCGAGCCCGTGCGGCTCTTTTCCGAAAAGTGCGCGAGATGCGGCTGCAATTCCCTGCAATTCGCCACGGAAGCCGGCCAGGTTCAAGTACGCTTCCAGGATCTCTTCCTTGCTCCAGGTTTGCTCCAACAGAAGCGCCCGCCGAACCTGGACTATCTTCTGGCGGTAGGAGCGGTGAATCACGGCTGTTTCGCGACGGATCAGGGCTCCGGGTGATCCCGGCTTTAGCATCGGATCAAGTAGGGCTACCAGCTGCATTGTGATCGTGCTGGCTCCTCGGGTAGTGCCCCCCAGAGCGGTGCTCGCCATTCCCCAGAGGAACGACTTCCAGTCAACGCCGTGATGGACACTGAAGTTGCGGTCCTCGGCGTGAAGCAAGGCCGTTGTAAGCGCCGGCGATATGTCCCCGAGGCGGACCCACTCCAGGCGCCGTCCGTCGGAATCTGTACGAAGCTCGTGCAGTACCTCTCCGCTGCGATCGAGCAAAACTGCTTCCGAGGTTCGATACCGATCGCGAGTCTCTGCGAACGTGGGAAGCCTGGTTGCGGAATCGGAATGCCAGACGAGCGCCACTGCGACCAACGCGATGATCGCGGCGACGACTGCACATGCAAGAAAGGACCTCAAGGACAACAAGGACTTCAAGGACCTCAACGAATTGAGGCAAACGGTGCTCGGACGAGCTGCTTTCGTCGTTGTTGTCCTTGAGGTCCTTGCTGTCCCTGAAGTCATTTCTCTTTCACCCACGGCTCTACTTCAACTTCACAGTCACCGCAGCGTTCGGCATCTCGCCAAACAGCTCTGGAGAATACAGCGCTTCTACGCGCGTCGTCGGAAGGCTGAATTCCCCCGGGTTGTTGACCCGGAAGGTGTAGTCGACCGACCAGGTGCCCTTCGGCACCCACTCGTAGTAGGCGCGGAACGCCTCGAAGGATCTTTCCTCAAAAGCAGGCCAGGTCCACCAGTTGTCGTTCCGCTCGCCCGATGTCGCAAGACGCGAATCCCGCCCGAGCCCGGTCCCCAGGATTGCGGCTCCGGCTGGAATCGGGTCGCTCACCACGACCCAGCTCATATCGGTCTGTGCCTCCAGGTCCAATTTCACCCGGAAGATATCACCCCGGCTCCACTGCCCCGGTTTCTGCTGCTCCACGGGAACGATCGTTTTCGTGATCTTGTAGCCCGTGGAAAGAGGGGTCTTCAGCGGAATGGCCGCAAGACTCTGAAGGGTCACCCAAGGTCTACCCGAACCGTTGTGAGTGATCTCAACCGGCGCTTTGCGGGCCGGCCACCCGAGTGCCAGGGTGTCTCCCTGGGCTGACTTCGCCCAATCCAGCGATTTCGAAGCTCCGCTCAGCGTCGCCGTCGAAGTTCCGACGACCGGCGCCTTTTCGTACGTCTTGGAGAACTTGTCCATGGCCAGAACGCCCCAGGCGTTGGCGGTCGTCAGGTCCCAATGACCTCCTCGCATCCTCGAGAGCGCCCCCCGTACCACCCGCCCCATGTCGTCGTTCCACTTGGTGAATTCCAAGAGTGAGAGCAGCAGTCTGTTGGCGTTGACGTCCTCCGAAAGCATCAGCCACCAGAGCCTGTCCCTCGAACCGGTCGAAAAAGTCATGACTGTCCCCTGGAAGTTCAACCGGGACCGCAGGATTTGGTCGGCCTGCACTATTCTCTGCTCGCGGCGCGGAACGTCCTGAACGCGGTTGAGCACATTGAACCAGTCAATCACGCCCGATGTCGGCCAAAGGTTCGGCTCGATCGCGAAGGAAGTCAGCGGCGCCGGGTCCGCCTCGCCGTACCTCGACAGGGCTTCGATCGCGGCCATTTTCCGAAGAGCCAGATCGGCCGTGGGCATCGAGCTGTACCGAATGATCTTGCCGTCGGCGAATCCTTTCAGGCCGCCAAGAATACGGGTCCGGGTACTCTCCGGAATGGCGAACTGAGCTTCGTGGCTTACCGACATGACGTAGGCGGTCAGGCAGTCGCTGCCCCGGGACATGTCCGGGAAGTACTTGAGCAAACCGTCGTGATCCAGATACGCCGGCAGCTCATTGACGATGCTTTCCCACATCGCCGGGTCTCGCAGGGCAACCGCACGGGACACTTTCTGTTCGAGGCAGATGTAAGGGTACATGCGCATGTACCGAAAAACGCCTTCGAGACCGTTGACCAGGCTGGCACGCAACGACACGTTGACCCCACCCCTTCCCGGCAGGGCATCTTGTGGCATCTCAACTTCCGTTCGAAACTGGTTTTCCAGCTGGAACAGTGTCGCCTGGTAGACCTGTACCGGGGTCGCCTCGACGACCTTCTGCGTCACCGACAACCGGTCGGACAACAGCCCCGAGCTCGCCTCGAGTTCGTAGTTGAGCGCCGGGACACCCGGTGGCACGGAAACCGGCCAACTCACCTCCTTGGCCTCTCCGGGCGCCAGCGACAGTTTTTGCGGCGAGAGTGCGAAATTAGTTTCTGTGACCCGACCCGAGACTAGTACCGGCATCGGCTTATCGGTCGCATTGCGAACCGTGAACAGCCCCACCGCCTTATCGCCTCCACGCACAACCGGGGCAAGTCCTGAAAATATCGACAGATCCTGAATGCTACGAATGGAGGTGGTGCCGCTGCCAAACCGGTGTACCGCGCCGTTTGCAACCGCCGCTATGGTGAAACTCGTGATCGAGTCGTTGAGCGGGACATCGACAGTCGCGTTGCCCGCCGGGTCCATTTTGATCCGCCCTTTCCAGAGGAGCAGCGTATCGAAGAGCTCACGTGTCGGCTCTTTGCCGCCGCCTCCGCCGGTCGGCAGAGCCTTCAGCCCGAAGTGCCTCTTTCCGACAACGTGCATCTGTGCCGTCGCCGTGCGCATGCCGTAACCGCGGTGCCCAACCATGGAATCAAGGATGTTCCATGTGTCGTTGGCCATAAGCTCGAGAAGGCCCTGGTCTACCGCGGCAAGCGCCACCTCCGTCCCTGCCGGAGGCGCCTTACCGTCGGGAGTTCGAACCGCCACCTGTATCTTCGCCGTGTCGCGTGCACGGTAAACCTGGCGGTCAGCCTTCACGTTGACTTTCAGCTCGTAGGCGGATCTTCCGACAGCAATCTCGGCGAGTCCCATCTTGTAGGCCGGTCGGGCGAGATCGACCATCGCGGTTGGCTTTGGCGCAGCTACGCGCCCGCGAACCAGAAGCGCGGAGACATAGACGTTCGGGCCGTAGTTCGTCTTGACCGGCAGCTCGATCACGGGTGAAGTCCCTAGGATTTCGCGAACCGAAGCCTCAATGATCCCCTCACGCTCGACCGTGACGAGTGCCGTGGCTTTCTCGAATGGCATTCTCACCTGAAACCTCGCGGTTTCCCCCGGCTCGTACTTCTTCTTTTCGGGGAGCAGATCGATGCGATCATGATCTTCGACCTCGAACCACCAGCGCGCCTGCTTGCCGAACCAGGCGGTTTGTTGTGCGTAGCTCTCCCTTCCGGCCTTGTCCGCCACCCTGGCCTGCAGGATGATCTCGCCGGAAACCGTGGGTGTGACCGCACAGCTGAGCAGTCCCTTGGCATCGGTCACCCCCTCACACGCCACTCCGACCCGCTTCACCTCGGACGAATGCTCGTACGCGTAGAAACCGCCGACCAGACGTTTTCGGTGCGAGTAAGTCTTTCGCTGGAAGAGGTCCACCCTGACTGCGTGACCCGCGACCGGCTTCCCATTAACGTCGACGACTGCCGCCTGCAACCTTAAATCCTTGTCCTTTCCGGTCCAGTTCTGAACCTTCAATCCGGCCACGGCAGTGGCCGGCCACAGGGGAACGGTGGAGGCGACTGTCTGGGTTTCTCCATTGGGGTCGCGAAAGTCCAGTTCGGCAATCAACCGCGCCAGTTCCTTCGCGGGCTTCAACTCCGACAGGGTGGCTCGGGTCGTACCGGTTTTGTCGAGCGTCAGGTCCAGACGGCTGATCCGCGCCTGGGGGTCGGCAGACCGCTCCCCGTAGCCACGCTCCAACCCTTCGGTGACCTGCCTGTTACCGAAGACGAAACCGTCGAAATCCGAAAAAAAGGTTCCCCAGCGCTCATCCACGCGGTACCTGAGCTTGACCGGCAGTCCGCTCGCGCCTCCGCCAGCCAGGTATTGAACGCTCAGGTCCACCGGAACCTGGGTGGGTGCTACCAGTGCATCTTTCGGAAACTGAACCGACGCGCGAAGCAGCGGAACCCGAAACTCTTCCACGCGGAACGAGGCGCTCGACCACTCTTTCGGATCTGGCTCCTCTCGCGTCTGCTCCTGACGGAGAATCGCATTGTAGAAGCCGAGCTTTGCATTTCGCGGGATGGCCCATTCGTTCTCCGCGATACCCGCCGCGTCCCAGTTCAGCGGCAACTCATACTCCTGGTCGGAGCCGCCGTGGCGGATCACCAGTCGCTTCGGTCGTTCCGCCTGCGGGTAGTGCGCAAATCCGGTCCCGATGTGCTTGCGCAGGATGTGTTTCATGTGAACCGTGTCACCGGCCCGAAGCAACGATCGGTCCAGCACAGTGCTCGCGGCGGTCAGGGTGTCGTCGCCCTCGGTATCGACATTGAACCTCCAGGGCTCGATGCCCTCACACCAGCCACTGTAGACAAACGCCATATCCTCCTTGAGCCGAGCGGCCACATAAAGGCCATCGCCCACGAGCGAGTGGTGCACGTATCCGAGTTTGTGCGGCAGCGCAGGGACTCTCGCAATGCCGCTGGCGTCAGTCGTGCCGGTCCACAGAACTTTGCCGTCCTTGTCCGAAATCTCGACGGAGGAACCGGGAACCGGGCGCCCGGTATCCAGCGCGGTGACCCAGACGAGCGAGGACTCGATACCCCATTTGAAGTGTACGGAAAGGTTTGTGACGAGCGCAGCCGTCTGGACATACATCGCCTTGGGTTTGCCCAGAAGAGCCGCGCCAAGTGCTTCGCTCTGCAGCTCAACGACGTAGAAGCCGGGCTGTTTGAGCGGTATCCCTACCACCTCGAAGGCAGCGGGGCCATTCGGTTTGGGGATGGCCAGCCGCGAAAGGCTGGTTCCCTGCACGCCTGCGAAGATGGACTTCTCCACGTAATCCCAGCTGTCCGTCACTCTGTTCAGCCAGAACCTCACCTGGTTCATCTCACCCGCGGGCACACGAAGAATATTGCCAGGCAAAGTTCGGCCCGGGGACGCCTGCGCGGCCACATCCCCGGCGCGAACCTGGAAACCCTTGATCTCCGCCTCCAGATTCCGCACCGTCACCGGCAGTACCGGTTGCGCGTTCAACTCGATGATGCCGAACCTGGCGCTGAACTTCGCGAGGGGCGGGTAATGGTCCGTCTTAACGACAAGTGGAAACCGATCCTGGTTGCTCAGTTTGCGTCCGGCGTCGTCCACAATCCCCGCCGGCAGCTCAATTCGAAAAGAACTTTTCTCAGGGAACGGCCCGTCGAATCGGACTCCGCTGACGAACTGCGGCTGACCTTCCTGTTCCGTCTCTTCCGGATCGCCGTAACTCGCCTGGGCCACCCACTTGCGATCCCCTGGTCCGGTCAGGCTGATCGCCTTGGCTTTGGACCACGCCAGCGGAGCGGTAAAGGACAACCGCATGGGTGTGAATGGAACGCATTCTGCCTGGGCGTTTTCGCGCTGGCACTCAAAGGTCGCAAGAAAAGCCGGACGCGTCCCGAACGGCAGAACCTGGTTGCTCTCGGTCCGGACTCCTGACAGGCTCGCCACTCCCTCGCCCCAGACCAGGTCGACTCTCGTTGCCTGCGGGAACACGCGACGGGCCTGGATCAGAACCAAATTCAGCGACTTGACCTCTTCCGTGCGCCAGCGATACTCGTTCTTGAGGATAGCCTCGCGCTCCGCACCCTCGATGATCCTGATCCCGACTTTCTCTTCGAGTCCTTCGACCTCGAACCAGACATTGCTCACCACGCTTTCTTCCCTCGGCTCGGCATCAAGCTCGAGGATGAACACCTGATTCTCATCGATCCCGCGCGTGCCCTCCCAGGGGTTGGACTGGATGATGGCGGGGCCGCCGGTGGAAAGCGCGAAGCTCCTCTCTCCCGTCAATTCGCGACCACTGAGCGCCTTCACCCCGCTTTTGAGCGTGAACGTGCATCTCACGCCGGCAGGCAAGTCACGGGCGAAATCGAAAGCCCAGTTCCGGCCATCGACCCACCGGCCGGTTCCCTGCTCCGAACAGGAGACTTCGAAAGGTTCCAGGTTCGCTCTCGGGTCCCCGAACGGCACCATCTGTTCCGAGAACCGAACTTGCACCTGCCTGACTTCCTTGACCGTTCCTTGAGGACTGAAGAGCTCGACTGTTGCCGGCCGGGATTGATCCGCCTGTGTGAACAGCGCCATCCAAATCGGGAGAATGGTCTTCAAAAAGAGGCACATAGTTTTTGTCCTCAGCTTCGAGGGTGGTACTTGTCGTAGATCTTTTTCAGGCGCTCACGCGTCACGTGAGTGTAGATCTGCGTCGTCGAAATGTCCGAATGGCCGAGCATCAATTGCACCGACCGAAGGTCTGCGCCGTGCTCGAGCAAGTGTGTGGCGAAACTGTGACGCAGGATGTGAGGGCTCAGGTGTTTCGATATTCCGGCCAACCGTCCGTAGTTCCCCACCAGCATCCAGAAATACACCCGAGTCATCGGCCGGCCCCTGCGCGTCAGGAAAAGATACGGGCTGGAAGCGGACTTGCCCAATAGACCACTTCTGGCTTCCGCCAGATATGTTCGAAGGAAAGCCACCGCCGCGTCGCCCACGGGGACAATCCGCTGCTTGTTGCCCTTCCCCGTGGTGGTCAAGAAGCCTGCCTCGAGGTTGACCTCTGCCATACGCAACTTGATCAACTCGCTGACCCGCAGGCCCGTCGCATAGAGCAGCTCGAGCATCGCCCGATCCCTCAACCCCTGCAGTCGCGTGATATCCGGCTGAGAGAGAAGCAGTTCCACTTCCGGACCGGTGAGATAGCCGGGCAACGTCCGCCACGTTCGAGGCGATTCGAGGTTCTCGGTTGGGTCGTTCGTGATGTACCTGTCGAGGATCAGGAAGCGAAAGAAACCTCGCAGGCTGACGATATTGCGGGCAACCGAGCGAGCGGAGAGCCGGGAATACAGTTCCTGCAGATATTTTGCGAGGTCATCCTGCTCGATGTTCTCCAGCGAGAGCCCCTGCTCCTCAGCGAAAGCAAGGAAGGTCGAAATGTCGTGCGCGTATGCCTGGACGGTGTTCCTGGCAAGCCCTTTCTCGACCTGCAGGTAGTTGAGGAAGTTCTGGTATGTCCGTTCAGTGGTCATCGTCGCAGCCGGTCGATTCGATTCATCAGCATCCGCACCTCTTCGACGTGTAAGAAGTGACACGCTGTGAAGTATACGACCGCTCCGGCACCTATCGTGATCGACAGCGTCATCAGATCACCCCACCAGGCCTGGCCAAACGAAGCCGTCAAAAGACCATTCAGCACGTAGATGACGACGCCCATGATAGCTCCCGCAATGGCATTCTTGACCAGCGCCCTGCTCACCCCCAGTGACGCCAGTGCACCCAACCGCCTCTTAAAGCTGTGGGCAAGCAGAGTGGTGTTAAGCAAGACTGATGCCGAAGTGCCAAAAGCCAAACCAAGGTACTTGTATGGCAGCGGCAACAGTGCCATGAGACTCAGGTTGATCGCTACGTTTAAACCGACCGCCATGATGCTTATCCTGACCGGAGTTCGGGTGTCGTTCAAAGCGTAGAAACTAGGGACGTAAATCTTGATGCAACTGTACGCGATGAGACCGATCGAATAAGCGATCAGAGCGTACGCGGTCCAGCGGGTGTCGGCCGGGGTGAATCTTCCGTGCTCGAAAATGAGGCGAACGATGGGCCCGGCGAGCACCATGAGACCGACAGTTGATGGAATGGCGACCAGCGAGACAAGCTTGATCGAATTGGCCACCGTCTCCTTGAATTCATCCCACTTTTCCTGCGCGGCATAGACCGATACTTCTCGAAGATTGACCACGCCGACCGCTACCCCGAAGAGTCCGATCGGCAAGTAGAGTATGCGGAAAGCACACTCCAGCCAGGACAGCGGGCCGTTGTAGCCCAGCTGAGACGCGAGTTGGGTGTTGACCAGGACGTTGAACTCCACCGCACTGATCCCGACTATGGCCGGCGCTATCAGCCTGGCTATCTTGCGAACGCCTTCATGACGGAGATTGAACCGGACCCGGTAGCGAAACCCCTCTTTCCAGAGCACTGGGACCTGAACCGCCAGTTGCAGCACGCCACCGAGCAGGGCGCCCACCGCCATCGCGAAAATCGGCTCAATCCCCCGTGACTGAAAGGCCGGGATCAGAAACAGGAAGGCGCCAATTGAAGCGACGTTAAACAACGCAGGGGCAAGCGCCGGCAGGAAGAATCGGTTGAGCGTGTTCAGCATCCCCATGGCGACGGACGCCAAGGCGACGAAGATAAGGAAGGGCGACAGGATGCGCAGCAGGCTTACCGTCAGCTCGACTTTCCCGGGAGTCTTTGAAAAACCCTGCGCCATGATGAAAACAAACGCGTCGGGAAACAGCAAAAGGGCCAAGGTAAACACGCCGAGGATGGCCAGCAGGGAGTTGATAACCAGGTTGGCCAGAAGCCAGGCTTCATTGCGGCCCTTGTTCTGGAAGTATTCGGTGAAAGTCGGGACGAACGCCGAACTGAGCGCACCTTCGGCGAAGAGGTCGCGAAGCAGGTTGGGGATGCGAAAAGCGACCCGCCAGGCGTCGCTGTAAATCCCGGCCCCGGCGCCAAAGAAATGCGCAAAGACCTGTTCCCTGATCAGGCCCAGCACCCGACTCGTCAATACGGCCAGACTTACTGTTCCGGCGGCGCGGGCAGACTGCGCACGTCGAGCCATTTCAGCAGACGCTCCCCCCTAGATCCAGCCCTTTTTCCGGAAGAAGAAGAACATTCCCAAACCGATCCCGAGCATCAGGAAGAGAGAGAAGAAGTAGCCGTACTTCCAGTCGATCTCCGGCATGAAGCGGAAGTTCATCCCGTAAATACCGGCCACGACTGTCATTGGGATGCAGATCGTCGAGATGACGGTCAGAAACTTCATCGTCTCGTTCAGCCGGTTTGACGCGGCGGACATGTAAATGTCCAGGAATCCGGTTAGAAGATCCCTGTAGTTGTCGGCGATGTCGGTCATCCTGAAGAGGCTGTCGTAAGTGTCGCGGAAGTAAAGGCGCGTCGATGGCTTGATATAGAGGATTTCATCACGGCTGAGCCGGTTAAAGACCTCGCGTTGCGGGAAAACGATCCTTTTCAAGTGCATCAAGTCCCGCTTCAGCCGGAGGATTCGATTCAGCGTTTCGGGGTCTTGCGCCGCCGCGAAAATCTCGTCCTCGGCTTCTTCGATCCGATCCTCGAGCTTCTCGAGCTCCGGGAAATAGTGATCTACGACTTTGTCGAGAATCCCCTGGATAACGGTGTCCAAACCGGTGCGCATCAACTGCGGGTCCTGCAGGATGCGTTGACGCATGTCCCGGACACTGCGCATCCGGTGATCGTGGTGCGTGATCAGGAACTGCTTGCCAAGAAAGACATCTATCTCAGCAGTCGTGAACTCCTTCGTGTCCCTCATGTAGTTGATTCCGTGAAGAACCAGGAAGATATACTCCGGATAAACATCCAGCTTCGGGTACTGAATCTCGATGAGGGTGTCTTCGACGGCCAGCGGATGCAACTGGAAGTAATCCTTCAACACATCGGCCTCCTCCGGTGTCGGATTCTCGAGGTCGACCCACAGCAGCTCGTCCGGCTCAATCTTGAGCAGCTCCGGCGAGATCCGGTCATCGTGCAGAAGACCCGCCGTGGGACTGTATTTGAGGATATAGATCATCGACGGGTTAAGTTATCATCTTCTTTTCACTTTGGGCAGAGGTAAAAACCGCATGAGACTGGGCACGATTGCAGAAACTCTAAGATGCGAATTGAAGGGACCCGCCGACCTCGAGATTACGGGCGTGGCAGGCATTGATGAAGCAGGACCAGGCCAGCTCACTTTTGTCGCAAATCCGAAATACGCGCCGAAAGTCAAAACTACGCGGGCAGGCGCAATCATCCTGAAGAAAGGGGCGGCAGAGGCGCCGGTGCCGGCTCTACTGGCCGATGATCCCTACGTGACCTTCGCCAGGGCGATTGAGCTTTTTTACAGGCCACCAACCCCGACGCCCGGCATCCATCCCACGGCCAGCATCGCTCATCGCGTCCAGCTCGGGGAGAACCACTCTATCGGAGCTAACGTCGCAATAGGCGCCGGCGTTCGCATCGGCAGGAACTGTGTGATCCATCCGAACGTCACGATTTATCCGTTTGTTGAAATCGGGGACGATTTCCAGGCCCATTCCAACTCGGTCGTCAGGGAGCATTGCCGGATCGGGAATCGAGTGGTACTCCAGAATGGCGCGGTCATCGGGGCAGACGGTTTCGGCTTTGCCCCGCAACCCAGCGGCATCTATTACAAGATCATTCAGTCCGGCATTGTGGTCCTTGAGGACGACGTGGAAATCGGTGCCAACACCTGCATTGATCGAGCAACCGTCGGCGAGACGCGAATCGGTAAGGGCACGAAGCTGGACAATCTCGTACAGATCGGGCACGGCTGCCGCATCGGGGAGAACACAGCCATGGCGGCGCAGGTGGGGCTCGCCGGCAGCACGCATGTGGGCAGCCGCGTGTTTCTGGCCGGGCAGGTGGGGGCCGCCGGACACCTCGAGATCGGGGACGGTGTGATTGCAATCGCCCAGACGGGCATTGCGCGCTCGGTCGAACCGGGCAAGATCATTTCCGGGAGCCCGGAGCTGGAATTCAACCTCTGGAAGAAGAACTCCATGCTGATGCAGAAATTTCCCGAGTTCGTTCAAAGCGTAAAGCAGCTGAAGAAGGAAGTCGAGGAGCTGCGAGCCAAGGTCGAGAAAACAGGGACATAGGGACAAAGGGGCAGAGGGAAAAGCGGGGAAGCATCGCCCGTTGCTCGTTCTCTCCCTTTGCCCCTTTACCCCTTGCCCGCTGCCGGCTGCCGCCTGCCCGCTGCCGGCTGGTTATTGGTAGTAATCCAGCCCCAGGTGGGTGATCTGCTCTTCGCCCATCATGTACCTGAGCGTGTTCTTGAGCTTCATCAGCTGAATGAACAGGTCATGCTCGGGATAGAGCGTCGGCAAGGTCATCGGGCTCTTGAAGTAGAACGAGAGCCACTCCTGGATGCCGTGCATTCCCGCCCGCTGGGCCAGGTCCAGGAAGAGCGCAAGGTCAAGAACCAGCGGCGCGGCGAGAATACTGTCGCGGCACAGGAAATCAATCTTGATCTGCATCGGATATCCCAGCCACCCGAAGACGTCGATGTTGTCCCAGCCTTCCTTGTTGTCTCCTCTTGGCGGGTAATAGTTGATGCGCACCTTGTGGTAGAAATCCTTGTACAACTCCGGGTAGACGTCCGGCTGCAGGATTTGCTCGAGAACCGACAGCTTGCTCTCTTCCTTCGTCTTGAAAGAGTCCGGATCATCCAGGACCTCTCCGTCACGATTCCCGAGGATGTTGGTCGAGAACCAGCCGGAAAGACCGAGCAGCCGAGCCTTCAAGCCGGGCGCAAGGATCGTTTTCATGAGCGTCTGCCCCGTCTTGAAATCCTTTCCGCAAATCGGCACGCGATTCTGCTGAGCCAACTGACGGAGCGCTTCGACGTCGACCGTTAAATTCGGCGCCCCGTTGGCGTACGGTATTCCACTCTTGAGCGCGGCATACGCGTACACCATGCTGGACGGGATATTCTCGTCGTTGTTCTTCAGCCCGGCCTCGAAGCACTCCAGGGAGCTGTGGACAACGCTCGGCTGAATGAAGATCTCAGTGCTGCCGCACCATACCATCACCAACCGACTGAGCCCGTTCGCCGCCTTGAACCTGTCGATTTCGTCGATTAACTGCTGCGCCAGCTCCCACTTGTTCGGCCCCTGCTTGATGTGATGGCCGTCGAGTCGCTTCACATACCGGCGATCGAAGACCCCCTTCATCGGCTTTATCGCCTCCAGTTCAGGCTTAAGCTGGTTGACGAGCTCTTTCTCGATCACGCCGGCGTGGAGCGCGGACTGGTACGCGTCTTCCTCGAATATGTCCCACGCACCGAAGACCAGGTCGTTGAGCCCCGCAAGAGGAACAAATTCAGAAATCTTGGGGAACCGGCCTTCCGTCCGTTTACCAAGACGAATAGTACCCATCTGGGTAAGCGAGCCGAACGGCTTCCCCAGCCCTTTCTTCACCGCTTCAACACCGGCTATAAAGGTCGTGGATACCGCACCCAGACCTACCAGCAAGACCCCGACCTTTCCTTTCGGTTCAGCGATCTTGGTCCCCTTTTCGATCATGCTCCCGCCTCCTCGCGATTACCGCGATCTCCCGACTCCTGGATCTCCGAGATGTCGGCGATCATGAGGAAAAGTTGGGAGATTTCAAAAAGTAGACGCAGCCTGTTGTTCCGCAGCCTGCTGTCCTCTGTTAACACCATGACACCGTCGAAAAACCGATCCACCGGATTCCTGAGCGTGGCGATCCGCCGCAGAGCCGATCCATAGTCATCCGCCTGCAATTCTTCAAGAACCTGAGGGCGAAGCTTCGCGAACACCGCGAACAGTTCCTTCTCACTCGAGTGCTCGAGATCACTTTCCGTCACCCTGTCCACGCCAATTTCCTGCTTGGCCAGGATGTTCTTGATTCGTTTGAAGGCAATCGCCAGGGCCTCAAAATCCGCTTCGTGTCGGATTTCCGCCAAGGCAGCTGCCTTGCGATAGGTCTTGTGCACCGAATCGACACCGACCGCCATGACGGCGTTGAGCGCATCGACCGCAATTCCCTGCTCCTGAAGCACGAAGCGCACGCGCGCCTGCAAAAAGTCCAGGACGTCGCGCCGCACGTCTTCGACGGGGCGGGTCGGCTTGTGATTGGCAGCCGCTGCGTCGATCAGGGTCGCCAGTGTCAAACCGTCCAGCCGCCGGTCGAAGAGCACTTTGACGATTCCCTGCGCCTGTCGACGCAGGGCGAACGGGTCACTTGAACCCGAGGGAATGATCCCGATGCCAAAGCAGCCGACCACGGTGTCGATTTTGTCTGCGATCGAGAGCAACGCCCCGTTTTCAGTACCGGGCGAACTGTCCTCCAGCGAAACCGGTTTGTAGTGCTCGTAAATCGCCTTCCATACGCTCTCCGGTTCTCCTTCTCCGCGCGCGTATAGCCCTCCCATGACACCCTGCAACTCGGGGAACTCTCTGACCATATCGGTCACGAGATCGCATTTCGACAGGAGGGCGGCGCGTTCCAGAGACTCATCCTTCGAAAGGCTACCGCAGATCTGTCTGACCCTCTCGGTCTTGGCGCCGTAGGATCCGAGCTTTTCCTGGAAGAGCACGGAATCGAGCATCGGACGGCGATCTTCCAGCCGAGATTTCTGATCGGTAGCCCAAAAGAACGCAGCGTCTTCCAGCCTGGCTCTCAGGACTTTCTCGTGACCCAGCCGGATCTGTCCCACCGGATCGCCACTGGTGTTGAGTACCGTCAGGAAGTGCGGTTTCAGCGCCTCGTCCCCTCCCACGACGGCGAAGTATTTCTGGTGATGGCGCATCACCGTTATCAGGATCTCCTGCGGGATCTTCAGGAATTCCGGGTTGAAACCACCCAACAAGACCGAAGGGTATTCGTTCAGGTAAGCGACCTGCTCGAGCAGGTCGGGATCATCGACCATGCGACAGCCAGCCGGCAGCTCCTGCTCCAGCTCCCGCTTGATCTTGGCAGCTCGCTCGTCAACGTCGACCAGAACGAACTGTTCGCGCAACCGGGCCACATAGTCCTGGGCCGAAGAGAGCTGGACGTCGGAGTTTCCAAGGAACCGGTGACCTCTCGTGGTGGATCCGGCCGTGAGCCCTTCGAATTCAACCGGGATCACCTCGTCGTTCCAAAGGGCAACCAGCCA
Organism: uncultured Acidobacteriota bacterium; assembly: GCA_964421755.1. Classification (GTDB taxonomy): domain Bacteria; phylum Acidobacteriota; class UBA6911; order RPQK01; family RPQK01; genus CAVUUN01. The sequence continues at coordinate 27,299 of CAYQYP010000360.1, read as the reverse complement.
TCGGATGGGCCTTACGAAACGGAACCGCGACTCCTGCCAATACATGTTCTTCGGCCAGGAGATCGACGCAATGATTCTCGGAAGTCCCTCTTTGAGGATGTCGGTGGTGCGCTTTCCCTCGAGGAGCCGGCGGACACCAACATACTCCCCTCGGTCGGTGGGCACCAGTTTCAGCTGATCCGCAGGGACTCCCATCTTCCGCGCAAAGCCGAGCGCCGGCGGCGCTGCCACACCATGTGCATCGAACGCCACGGACTTGGGCGGACCGAGGATCAGTTCCTCGCGGTCTGCCTGCCGATCGGCGATTCCTTCGATCAGAAAAGCAAGCCGGCGCGGTGCACCAAACACCTCGAGCGACTCGCGCTCGAGAGCATTGTCCTGCAACAGAGCCCCGACTGCCGCACGCAGCTGCTCGGCAGCCGGCTTGATCATGTCCGCCGGGATCTCCTCCAGGCCCAGTTCAAAAAGGAATCTATTCTTCATGGTTATTGACGTAGGAAGAAGCGACCCTGACAGCCAGATTTCGAACGCGACCTATTAGCCCGACCCTCTCGGTAACACTGATCGCGCCCCGGCTGTCGAGCAGGTTGAAGGTATGCGAGCATCGCAAGCAGTAGTCATACGCGGGCAGGACGCAGTCGGCCTCGAGGCAACGCAAACACTCCTTCTCGTAGAGCCCGAACAGTTCGAAGAGCATTCGTTTGTCCGCCACCTCGAAACTGTACTTCGAGAATTCCCGCTCTTCACGCTGCCGCACGTCACCGTAACTAATCTCGGGACTCCATCGCAGGTCGTAGACGCTGTTCTTCGCCGTGACAAATGTGGCAATCCGTTCGAGGCCGTAAGTGATCTCGCCCGAAATGGGCATCAAGTCTTGGCCGCCCGCCTGCTGAAAGTACGTGAACTGCGTGATTTCCAGTCCGTCCAGGAGTACTTGCCACCCTATCCCCCATGCGCCAAGGGTAGGACTCTCCCAGTTATCTTCTTCGAAACGGAGGTCGTGCAGCTCAAGGGGGATTCCGATGGCCTTCAGGCTTTCAAGATAGACATCCTGGATGTCGTCCGGGGCTGGCTTGAGGATCACCTGCAGCTGGCTGTGCTTGTACAACCGATTGGGGTTTTCGCCGTAACGTCCGTCGGTCGGCCGGCGCGAAGGTTGCACATACGCAACCTTGTACGGCTGGGGCCCCAGGACCCTTAGAAACGTTTCGGGGTGCATTGTCCCGGCGCCGACTTCCAGATCGTACGGCTGTTGAACGACACACCCGTAATCCATCCAGAATCCCAGCAGTCGATGGACGATCTCCTGAAAGGTGAGTTGCTGTGTAGACATGCCTTGTATCCGATGAAAGGGGTGATCATAGCACAGAGAAAGGCCACGGTTTTCACGGATTTCAGGGATTTGCCCGTCCGTTGAATCCGTGAAATCCGTCGTGAGAAAAGGCGGTCTTACAGCAGCTGCTTCAGCAGCTTTCTCGACTTCAGTTGCTTTTCGAGGTGGGACTCGATGATCTGACCGCAAAACTTCTCGAGGCGTGCAATATGCTCCGGATCCAGGGCGGTCAGGGCGCTTGGGTGCACCTTCATCATGGCTCGTGCCGCCTCGGCGGTTTCGGCAGGCAGGGCCGGCTCGAAACCAGGCAAAATACCTTCAAATCTCAGCAGCCACAACTCGAAGTATCGGGCAAGGGTCGCGGTCGGTGCGGCAAGCGAGGCGTCCAGGACCGCAAGAGCCAGGCGAAAAAGCCGCTCGCTCTCGGCCTGCTGACGAGAGAATTCCAGCAGCAATTCCGCAAAGTACCCGAAATGGAGATTCACCTCCCAGGACAGCTGGAAGGCTGAGTATGCCTTGATGATTTCGCAGTTTTGGATAACGGCGAGCTCCTGGTGCTCCTTCCGGTAAAAAACGACCCGGGTATGGGTCAGGAGCTCCAGGCTGCACCCGAAGCGACTCCTGGCTTTCCGCGCGCCGTGGGCAATGCCGCGCAACTGCCCGAAATCGCGCGTCAGGAACACCACTATCCGGTGCGCCTCTTCGAACGGATACGTCTTGAGCGTCAAGCCCTCTGACTGGTGAACGTTCATGCGACCGGGAGGTAGTGTATCAGGGCGGACGCCAGGCCGAGAAATGACAGGAATCCAGTGACATCCGTGAAGGTCGTCAGCAGTATCCCGGAGGCGATGGCCGGGTCGATATTCAAGCGCTTGAGCACAAGGGGGATGACGCTGCCGGTCACGCCTGCCACGAACATGTTGATGATCATTGCGCCGCCGAGCGCAACGCCCAGCATGTAACTCGATTTCCAGATATAAGCCGCAACACCCGCAACGAGGCCCAGTGCAACTCCATTGGCGATGCCCACCATGGACTCCTTGAAGAGCACGTTTCTGGCGTTCTCCCATGTCAGCTCGCCGAGCGCCAACCCTCGGACGACCACGGTTAATGTCTGAGTTCCGGAATTGCCGCCCATCCCGGCGACTACCGGCAGAAAAACCGCCAGGAATGAAAAGCGGGCGATTGTCGGCTCATAGATCGCGACGACAGTAGCAGCCAACAGGGCGGTGACAAGATTGATGGCCAGCCACGGGAGCCGCTTGCGTACGGAGGCACGTACCGGTGTGTACACGTGGTCGTGAACGTCCACTCCGGCCATGTAGAAGATGTCCTCGGTCGCCTCCTCGGTTATGACGTCAATGACGTCGTCGACCGTGATGACCCCGACCAGCTTGTTTTCCTGATCCGTGACCGGGATTGCGAGCAGATCATAGTTTGCAACCTGCCTCGCGACCTCCTCCTGGTCCGTGTCAGTCGTGACTGAGATGACGTTGCTACGCATGATGTTCTTCAGCAGCGTACCGGGCGGCACCATGATCAACTGACGCAAGGAAATGACTCCAACCAGATGCTGGCGTTCGTCGACCACGTACAGATAAAACACCATCTCCAGGTCTCGGGTCGTCTGAATGGTATTGATCGCTTCTCCCGCCGAGAGTTCCTCGGAAAGCGAGAAGACGTTGGGGTTCATGATGCGCCCGGCCGTCTTCTCCGGGTACTGCAGAAGGCCCTGGACCTCGTTCGACTCCTCCGCCCTCATCCGGTCAAGGACTTCCTGCGCGACCTCTTCCGGCAAGGCAGCGATGAATAGGGCCGCATCGTCTGATTCAAGTTCCTGCAGAACTTCCGAGATCTGTGCGGCCTGCATCTGATTGAGCAGCTCAAGGCTGCGCTCGACGCCGAGTTCGTTGAGCGTCTCGGCTGCCAATTTCCGGTTTCGACTCAGAAGGATCGCGAAGACGGCCTGGCGTTCCGGCTCCGTCAGACTCGAGACCATCTCGGAGATATCAGCCGGTCGGAATTTTCCGAGAAGATTGGCAATGTGCAGGCGGGCGCCCCGGCGTAGCAGCCTGCGAAGTGACGCCGTGGCGACCTTGGTCTTTTGCGGCTGCATCCTAACGTATTGTAATGGAGTTACTTTGCGAAGAGAAAACGAACCGGAAGGGGCAGAGGGACAAAAGGAAAAACCTGTCGGGCATTTCACCGGCAAAGGGGGGAATTGAAGAGGGCAGATGTCGTCTTGGGACTTCCCTCTGTCCCTTTACCCCTTTGTCCCTTTGCCCCTTCTTTCTTACCGATCGGCCCGTTTGGTTGCCAATCTGCCCGGTTCCGGGGTGCGCCGCAGGAAGTGGTATACCCTTACGGCCGGGCCGCTCGCCGTGTAGACGGCTGCAATAGTCATCAGCACTTGCTGCGAGAAGAGGAAGACTCCGCCCACCACGATCGCCAGAACGAGGATCAGAAGGTGTGATTTCCCATGTCCCAGGTTCAGTTGTTTTAGCGCCGGGTACCTGATGGTGCTGATCATCAGGAAGGAAACGATATACATGATCGCCACGAGGTAGAACTTGAAGAATGTCGTATCAGGCGGGGTGACGAAGATATGGACCGTCGCGGCCATGAAACCGGCGCCCGCCGGGATCGGGAGGCCTGCGAAGGATTTTAGATTCTTGTTCTGTACGTTGAAGCGGGCAAGTCGCATTGCGCCGCAGGTGACGAATACGAAGGCCGATAGCCGGGCGAAGTTGTCGAGCTCCGCCAGCCCCCATGAATAAATCAGTACGGCCGGAGCCACGCCAAAGCTGATGACATCCGCCAGAGAATCCAGTTGCAGTCCGAAGTCACTGGTTGCGTTTGCCATCCGGGCTACCCGCCCGTCCAGACCATCCAACACCACCGCGATACCGATCGCGATCGCGGCGCTCTGGTAGTTGCCGTTGAGCGTGGCAATCACCGCGAAGAACCCCGCAAACAGGTTCCCGACGGTAAACATCGACGGCAACAGATAAACGGTGCGTCGCAGCTTTTTGGGGGGACAAAAAACCTCTTCGGCTTCTCTCCGCAGGTTAAGACCGTCTTCCTGGTTCACGCTTTTTCTCTCCACCTGGCGATAATACTTCTGCCGGCGTAGACCTTCTCACCCTTGCGCACCATAACCTCGCAATCGGGCGGGAGCATCATGTCTACCCGACTCCCGAAACGGATCAGCGCTATTCTATCACCTTTGCTCACCTTGTCTCCGAGCTTCTTCCACGGAACGATCCGGCGGGCCAGGATTCCTGCGATCAAGGCGAAGGTGAGCTCCCTCTCGCCCCGGATTGTAAAGATGAGCTGCTCATTTTCCACGGATGCCCGGGCGTCGAAAGCCAGGAGGAACTTCCCCTTCTTGTACTCCTCGCGTGTGATTTCTCCCCCAATCGGCGCTCGATTCACGTGTACATTGAAAACCGACAGGAAGATGCTCAGCCGATGTCCCTGCTCCGTCGGTTCGATGGCAATCACCCGCCCGTCCGCCGGGCTCACTGCGGACTCCACCCCGTCCGGCACATCCCTTTCCGGATCGCGGAAGAAGAAAACCACAAAGCCGGCCAGTAACAGGAGGATCAACCCAGGCCACCAGAGGGCGAAGGCAAAAGCCACACCGGCGAGAAGGATGAGCGGAACCAAAAAGTACCAAGCGTCTCGAGCCATTGCAGAGTTCCCCAAAACAGAAAAGGCCTGCAGCTGAGTCCGTCCGGACCAACTGCAGGCCGAGCGTCTTCACGTATGACCAGCTCAGTGCGCGGCGTGCTCTCCCTGATATCTAGAAATCAACGTTTGCATACGATCTTTTAGGGCCAACTTTTTTTTCTTCAAAATCGTCTCGTGAACCTGATCCTGATGGTTAAGGTGGGGCTTCTGCTGGAGTTCCTGGAGCTGTCGCTCGAAGCTCTTATGTTCTTCCGCTAGCTTGCGGAATTCCTGATCAGTCTGAAGCAAATAATCCTTGACCTGGCTTTCGTCCATCGGAATCCTCCTTGGTTAAGACCCATAAATCCGCCCTCAAAGTTGGCCTGATTTCTCAGTTGAGGTAAATGTAGCAAAACGATCCAAGCCCCGCAAGACAGTCGCACAAGCTCTGCGCGTGCACGGAGCGAACAGCCTGAATCGGATGGGAAGAGGGGTTGTCGCGCTCACCTGATCGCCAGCATACGATCTAGCGCCACCCGTGTCCACCGTTTCACATTTTCGGGAACCACTATCTCGTTGATAACGCGTCCCTCCAGGAGATTTTCAAGGGACGCAAGCAGGTGCTGAGGCGCAATTCTGAACATGGTGCTACACAGACATCCGTGCTCTTCGAGAGAGATCACGCGCTTTGCCTGCTCGGCTGATTCCTGGGCCAGTCGGTTCACCAAATGGAGCTCTGTTCCGATCGCCCACTGGCTTCCCGCGGGTGACTCCCGGACTGTCTTCATAATCTGCTCCGTGGAACCGGAGAGGTCGGCTTTCTGAACTACCTCCCACGTGCACTCCGGGTGAACCATCACGTTGATACCGGGGTACTTTGCCCTCACTTGATCGACCATCTGGGGCAGAAACCGCTGGTGTACGCTGCAGTGCCCCTTCCACAGAAGGACACGAGCGGCGCGAATCCGGTCTTCCGCATTCCCGCCGAGCTCCTGGTAGGGATCCCAGACAGGCATGGCCTCGAGAGGAACACCCATTTGGTAGCCCGTGTTACGCCCGAGGTGCTGATCCGGGAGAAACAGGATCTTCTCTTGCCGCTTCCAGGCCCACTCGAAGACCGCCCGCGCGTTGGCGGACGTACAGACCGCACCGTCGTGCTCACCGCAAAATGCCTTGATGGCCGCGCTCGAGTTCATGTACGTGATCGGAACAACCGGTGGCTTATCGCCGAACAGAGAGCACAATTCCTCCCACGCTTGTTCAAGCTGGTCAATATCGGCCATGTCCGCCATGCTGCAGCCCGCCGCCAGATCCGGAAGAATCACCCGCTGATGCGGCTCACTGAGCACGTCGGCACTCTCAGCCATGAAATGCACACCGCAGAAGACTATGTAGTCGGCCTCCGGATGACCCGCTGCTAGCTGCGAGAGCTTGAAGGAATCACCGGTGTAATGGGCGAACTTGACCACATCGTCCCGCTGGTAGTGGTGTCCGAGGATGACCAGACGCGGTCCGAGCTTTTCCTTCGCTTCCGCAATCCGGCTATCCATTTGCGCGTTCGAAACGCCGAAATAGTTCTGAGGAAGTATGCACGCCTGACTCATGTTGTAACTTGCCATTTTACCACCCCGGCTCGGCGAAAGGGCGGGAACGTTGGACGGTTCACGGTTGCACGGTTACACGGTTCACGGTTACACGGTTCACAGTTCTACGGTTCCACGGTTTGTCGGTTCAAAAGTTGGCCGGTTCAGGACCTTAGCATCTGCGTCGGGTCAAAATGCGACAAGACACCGTCGGCCGTGAAGCCGTGAACCGCATAACCGTGGAACCGTGAACCACATAACTGTGGAACCCTGAACCGCATAACTGTGGAACCGTGAACCGCATAACTGTGGAACCGTGTAACCGTGTAACCGTGAACCGGGCACCGGTCAATTGACTCCATTCCGGCGTGGCCGTATGATTTGACTCTTCACCCATAGGATCAAGGACTCATATGAACCAACAATCGACCGCTCAAAATAATCGGCTCAGCGAAAACCGGAGACGATCGCTTCAGACCATGGCCAACCGTCTGCGCAAGCATTCGCTTGTGTCGACGAGCGAGGCGGCTTCCGGTCACCCGACTTCCTGCTGTTCATGCGCGGAGGTGGTGGCGACGCTCTTTTTCAACCATCTCCGCTACGAGGTGGCGAATCCCTCGAATCCGTATAACGATCGTTTCGTTCTCTCCAAAGGGCACGCTGCACCGATCCTTTGGGCGGTCTGGGCGGAAGCGGGTGCATTTCCGACCGAGAAGCTCCTGACGCTCAGAAAGATCGACAGCGAGCTCGAAGGCCATCCGACTTTCCGGTCGCCGTATTCCGGCGCCGCCACCGGCTCCTTGGGTCAGGGGCTTTCGATCGGGCTAGGCATGGCCTTCGCCGCCAGGCTCGACAAGACCGGCGCGCGAGTTTTCGTACTGCTGGGTGACGGCGAAATCGCTGAGGGCTCGGTTTGGGAGGCGGCCGCCTTGGCCAGTTATTACAAGCTGGACAATCTCGTTGCCATTGTTGACGTTAACCGCCTGGGACAAAGCCAGGCCACGATGTACGGCCACGATCTGTCGTCCTACCAGGCGCGCTTTGAAGCGAATGGATGGCGGGTGATCGCGGTGGACGGTCACAATATTGGCGCAGTCGATGAAGCTCTTGCAGCGGCGACCGCGCAATCCGGAGTCCCGACCGCAATCCTGGCAAAGACATTGAAGGGAAAAGGAGTATCGTTCCTCGAGGACCAGAACGGCTGGCACGGAAAACCGTTGAAGAAGGGGGAAGAGCTCGACAAGGCCCTGGCCGAGTTAGGCAACAATTTTGAGCTGGCCGAGCCGCTCACCGTGAAGGCACCCAAGGCAACAGGCAGTCTGAGAAAACCAACCGCCAAGCTCTCCACCCCTCCCGAATATCCCCTCGGGTCCCAGGTGGCCACCCGGGAAGCCTATGGCACGGCGCTGAAGAAGCTGGGTCAAAACAGCCAGGACGTCGTCGCGCTCGACGGCGACTGCAAAAACTCCACTTACTCCGAACGATTCATGAAGGAGTTCCCCGATCGTTTCGTCGAGTGCTTCATTGCCGAACAGGACATGGTGGGAACGGCCGTCGGACTGGGGACTTTGGGAAAGATACCGTTCGCCTCGACCTTTGCGTGCTTTCTCTCGCGCGCCTATGACTTCATCCGTATGGCAGGCATCGGGAAGGCGAACCTGAAGCTGTGCGGCTCACACGCCGGGGTCTCGATCGGCGAGGACGGACCATCGCAGATGGGTGTCGAGGATCTGGCCATGATGCGACCCATCGCAGGCTCAGCGGTCCTGTATCCTTCCGATGGTGTTTCCGCCGAACGTCTGGTCGAATTAGCCGCGCAAAATCACGGGATCGTCTACATACGAACCACCCGACCGAAGACGCCGGTCCTGTACGGGCCAGACGAAAAATTCGAGCTGGGCGGCTGCAAAGTCATCCGATCGAGCGGCGAAGACAAAGCGACCGTGGTCGGGGCGGGAATAACGCTGCACGAAGCCGTCAAGGCCGCGGACCAGTTGGCCAAGGAGGGCATCAAGATCCGTGTCGTTGATCTCTACAGCGTCAAACCGCTTGACGTTGACACCCTGCGAAAGGCGGTCCGGGAGACCGGCGCAATCGTCACGGTCGAAGACCACTATCCGGAGGGAGGCATTGGCGACGCCGTCTTCGCCAGCCTTGCCGGTGAGCCGGGCAAGTTCCGAAAGCTCGCGGTCAACGGGATCGCCCGTTCGGGCAAGCCGGAAGAGCTGCTCGAATACGCGGGCATCAATGCGCGCCACATCGTGGCCGCGGTGAAGGAACTGATGCAGAAGTAGGGGTAACGACTCACAAAGACCTCAAGGACACCAAGGACGTCAAGGAAAGACACAGTGGCGTTCGTCCTTGAGGTCCCCGAGGTCGTTGAGGTTCTTGAAGCTGGTAAGCTGTTGAAATGGTTTGCGTGTTGACGCCTTTTCTGGGACGGCCATCGACCGCCTGTCTCTTGGCCACGCTGTTCGCATCCGTTTGCCTGGCGCAGCCACCTGAAACGGCTCCTCGCGAACCGGCGGCGCCGCAACCCGTCTCCCCTAAACAGCAAGGGATTGCTCTGGCAGTCGACGGCCAGTACGACAAAGCGTTGAGAATCTTCCAGAGGCTCCTCCACGAGGACCCTGAAAACGGCGAAATCAACTACCTGGCCGGCGCCGCCTGCGTGCGCCTGGAAAGGCTTGGGGAAGGAATCGATTACCTGGAAAAGGCGGTGAAGTCCAAACCAGGCTTTCCTCAGGCATATGGCGAGTTGGCCGAAGCCTGTCTGAAACGAAAGATGAAGGACCGTGCTCATGCGGTCGCCGCCGAGGGACTGCGTTTGTTCCCTAAGAACGAACAACTCAAGAAGATCCGCGCGAAACTTGGAGACTGAGCTAGATCACGGTGGCTCCCACCATCTTCCCACCGGGGTAAGCAGCGAACAGGCCGCGAGTTCCCGAATCGCCTAACGCTCTTTTCACGTAACCGAAAGCAATCACCGTCCGGGCCTCCGGGGAGTAAGCCCCGCTGGTGATGACCCCTACCTTTTTCGACCGCTCGTCGAGGATTTCGATACCGGGAGGCACGACTGATTGATCGTGATCGTCGAGCCGAAGTCGGACCAGTCGGCGACTGACACCTCCGACATAGGTTGCTTTGGACACGACCTCCTGACCGACGTAGCATCCCTTGGTAAAGCTCAGGGCGTGCTGTAAACCGGCTTCGATCGGATTATTGCGCCCCGTAAAATCGACGCCAAACTGGGGGATTCCGCGTTCGAGCCGGAGAGCTTCGGCGGCCTCGGGCCCTACTTCGGGGAAACTTCCGGCGCTAATGCCCCAGGCCTCCTTCCACCGGTCGTCATCCTGAGTGCGAAACAAAACGTCCAAGCCGCGTTCCCCAAGGCTCGCACGGCACGTCAGGAAGACGTTTACACCGGCATGCTCCACACAGCTGATCCCCAACTCGCCGACCGGAAGCGAGGCGCGCATGACCGAGCCATCCAGCCAGGCGTCCAGAAAACCAAAGACCAGCTCCGGGGCTCCAGGGCCGTGAACGCTCAGGTGGCGCCATTGTCCGGTTGTGTCGCTTAACTCCACCTCATCCATGACGATGAATTTGTCGACTTCCCCCACCAGCCGGCCGGCTACACCAGGAGAAGTATCGATCAGGATCTCTTGCGGCAAGCGGTAACAGTAAAGATCGGCAACGATTTTGCCTGTCGGTTGGAGAAACAGCGAGTACAAGCCTCGATACTCGGGCAGTGTTCCGATGTCATTCGTTAGCATCGCCTGCAGGAATGGCACACGGTCCGGACCTTTAACCAGGATCTTCCCGCGGGCTGAGAGATCCATCCATCCGGCTGTTTCCTTCACCGCCCAATACTGTTCCAAGCTGTGAGGAGTCATGAAGTTAATGATACGCAAGCGGGATGGCGATGACGAGCGCGAGTGTGCCGCCTCCGTAAACCGGTTACCGGGAAGCTGCCCTGGAATGGTGGTAACTACTTGCGTCCGTCCCTTCGGGCCTTCCCGTCCGAGCGGTATTGGACAAGGCGCTGCTCGCCTTCGAGGTTCTTCTTCTCAGTGAGATCCTGCGTGACCTCCAGAGTTCCAAGATAGTTGCCCTCCGGGTCGCGAACGGCGAAATACTCGATGTGAACGAAACGACCCTTGAAATTGATCCAGAACGGGGCGCTGTCAGCGCGCCCGGCCCGAAAGTCGTCCAGGATCTGTTGCACCATGTGGACGCTCTTCGGAGGATGGCAGAGCTGAACTTTCCGACCCAGGACTGCCTTTCCGCGGGCGAAGATTTTCTCCTTGCCTTGGTTAAAGAAGCGCACCCGGTCATCGCTGTCCACGAAAGTGACCTCGAAAGGCAAGGCGTTCAGGAGGGCAGTCAACTCGGTGACGGAAAAACCACCCGTCGGCAATTGGATGTTGTGCCCCTGTTGATCGGCCTCCTTTGCTCTCTCGCCCGCTTCCCAAAGATCGGTCGGTTCATACAGACAGTATCCGAACTGAATCGTCTGGTTATAGATCTGATGCCACTCGTCATCGCTCAGGGTGTCCAGGGACATGGGCAGCAGGATCTGCTCTTCCTTGTAAATCATCTCGTCCACGGCCGCACAGGCGGGCTTAAGGACCAGCTCGGCAATGGCTTTCAGTTCCTCCGTCTCCGCGTTTTCAACTTCGCACAGTACCTGGTTCGCACCCTTCAGCAGATTGCGCACTTCGTCGTCCTTGCCCCACATCACGCGCGAAGGCCCAGTGATCCCGTGTTTTTCCAGAAAGGGAAAGAGCAGGTTTTCTTTTCTGTTGTAATGCTTGTCGACATCGGAGAGTGCCATGAAGCACTGCCGAAGTTGGTTCACAAGCTCCGCCCGTCCCTGCCCTTCGGGGCTTTCCACGTGCGCAAGGAGTTTCGTCAACCCGGCCAGCTGCGCCTGGATGGCCTTGTTTTCCTGTCGAAAGGTGTCGACCGGATGCCCCGGCGAGACAGGCTTCGGGGGACGCTCAAGATTGATGGCGCCCCGGAGCGCGGTCGTGTGGACGTCGCAGAATTTCAGGACGTCCTCCATGGGCAGACCCTCCTCGATCAGCTCCTGTTCCACCTCAACAACCTCTTCGTAAGGAACCTGGCCTAACAGTCGGACGAGGTGATTTCGAACGACGGCGGGTGCTGTACCATCGCGAAGTTGAAGCATCAGGTGTTTCAGGACACCCTTTCGTTTGCTGGTTTCCGCTAGCAGTTCGCTCATTTTGCCTCCGGAGGTCTCAATCTTCGCCAAGGTTAGCAACCGCGATCATCCCCGGTCGTTGACAAAAGTCACGTCCGGCCAGTGGAAGTGCAGGCGACATCTGTAGGAAAATTCCCGTAGCACAGGTCCCACTTCAGGTGGGATCTGTGTCCGAGCTCGGAAGTTGGCCCCACGGTTAGGAGTCAAGAATGGTCAAATTGTTTATTCTAGTGGCGTTGCTGGTTGGTCTATTAGCTCAGATTTCTGCAGCGGAAGTCGAATACCCGACGCTTGCGATCGGCGCCTCCGCCCCTGACTTCAAATTGCCCGGTACCGACGGCAAGACATACAGCCTGAAAGATTTCCAGAAATCCCCCATCCTGGTGATCATTTTCACGGCAAATCATTGTCCGACCGCCCAGGCTTACGAGGAACGCATTAAAAAGCTCGTCACTGACTTCCGCGGCAAAGGCGTCGCCTTCGTCGCCATTTCTCCGAACGACCCGCAGGCGGTCCGTCTGGATGAGCTTGGCTGGACGGATCTGGGCGATTCGTTCGAGGAGATGAAATTGCGGGTAGAACACAAGAAGTACAACTTTCCCTACCTGTATGACGGAGACAACCAGCGGGTATCCAAGGCATACGGGCCGAAAGTCACACCTCATGTCTTCATCTTCGATAAAGAGCGGAAATTACGCTATGTCGGGCGCATCGACGAGGATGAGCGCCACCCGGACACGGTCAAGAGTCCCGATGCGCGGAACGCGATCGAGGCATTGCTGAAGGGCGCACCCGTCCCCGTGGAGACAACGCGAACGGTTGGCTGTTCAGTCAAATGGTCGGACAAGCGAGAATCGGTCAAGCAGGCTTTCGCGGAGTGGGCAAAGGAAGAGGTGAAACTGGAGACCGTGGGCGCCGCAAAACTCGAGGAAATGCTGAAGAACAAAACGGACAAGATCAGGCTGGTCAACGTGTGGGCCACCTGGTGCGGACCCTGCGTGATCGAATTCCCGGAACTCATTACCATGCATCGCATGTACCGCCATCGTGAGTTCGAGCTAATCACCTTGAGTGCCGATGATATCGGGAACAAGGATGCGGCATTTGCCTTCCTCAAGAAGCAACAGGCCTCCAGCCAAAACCTCATATTCGAGGGCAATACGTACGCGCTTTTCGAAACCCTGGACAAGGTCACCGGAGGCAAGACCTCCAGCGGGGCACTCCCCTATACACTGATCATCAAGCCCGGCGGAGAGGTGCAGTACCGCCGGGAAGGCAGAATCGACCCGCTGGTCGTCAAGCGGGAGATCGTTAAATTCCTCGGAAACACCTATCGCTGATACTGTCGCCTGTCGCGCGGGTTTGAAAAGGTTTCAGTCCTGCCGGCAGGCTTTCGTTCAGGAGGAAGCACTCATGCCATTCACTCTGCCGCCTCTGCCATACGACGCCGGCGCCCTCGAACCTCACCTTACACGGGAGAACATGGAACTGCATCACGGGAAGCACCACCAGGCCTATGTAACTAATCTGAACAAGTTCATCGAGCAGGGGAAGGTCGATGGCTCAAAATCGCTCGAAGAGATCATCATGTGGAGCGATGGACCCGTCTTCAACAATGCCGCCCAGGTATGGAACCACACCTTCTTCTGGAAGTGCATGAAACCCAAGGGCGGCGGACAGCCCGGCGGGGATCTCGCCACAGCGATCCAACGCGACTTCGGCTCCTTCGACAAATTTAAGGAGCAGTTCTCTGAGGCCGCAGTCACGCAGTTCGGCTCGGGCTGGGCCTGGCTGGTCCGGGATGGTGGAAAGCTGAAGATCACCAAGACGAGCAACGCCGACCTGCCGATGAAACAGGGCCAGGTTGCCCTGGTCACCTGCGATGTCTGGGAACACGCTTACTACCCGACCTACAAGAACCTGAGGCCTAAGTACGTCGAGGCATTCCTTAACAACCTGGTCAACTGGGAATTCGTCGCGGAGAACTTTCGGAAGTAAGTGAAAGACAATCCGCGCACTTCGCGGAAAACGCTTCGTTTGCGGTTCTGTGCGGCTCGGCAGCGGCTGCATCGTGCCCGTGAGCGTGATCAGGATGTCCGACTTGGAAGTCGGACCTACGGGATCCTGCCCATCCGGGTCGTCGAGCAGAACAGAACCGCAAACGGAGCGTCTTTCGCGAACTGCGCGAATTGTCACCCGGCGAACCTCGTCGCCCGCATCAACCACAGTGCTTATCGCCCGCGCAACTGCCTGCATCCTCGATCTGGATCGTTGTGTGGCCGATATTGAATCGCTCTCGGGACAATTCGCTGAGCCGCGATAGGACCTCGTTGCGTCGTCCCTCGTCTCCCACCACTGCATGGCACGTCATTACGTGGACACCCGAGGTCAGGGTCCAGACATGAAGGTCGTGGACCGCCTCCACCCCCGGTACCTGGGCGAGTTCGCGTTTCATTTCCGGTATGTTGACGTGTGACGGGGTGCCTTCCAGCAGAATCGCAACCGAGTCCCGGACGAGCTTCCACGCGCTGGCCAGGATCAGAAGGCTTACCAGGGCGCTCACTGCCGGATCTGCCCAATAGGCGTCACCAAAGCGGATGGCCAGCGCTGCAACGATGACCGCGGCAGAACCGAGTACGTCGCCGATCACGTGCAGAAGGGCGCCTCGGACATTCAGGCTGTCCAGATGACTGGAGTGAAGCACCCAAGCGGAGGCGAGATTGGCCACGAGACCCAGCCCGCCAATCGCGAGCATTTCCAGGCTCTTGACCTCTTGTGGTCGAAGCACGCGCTGGTACGACTCGTACAGAACGGCGAGCGCAATCACGACCAGGGCCACTCCGTTGATCAGGGCAGCCAGTATCTCGACGCGAAAATATCCGTAGGTTTTATCTGGAGTGGCTGGTCGCCGGACAAACCAAACGGCAAAAAGGCTGAGTCCAAGCGCCGCCGCATCGGTCAGCATGTGCCCGGAATCAGCCATCAGGGCGAGGCTGTTCGTCCACCAGCCGCCGATAAACTCCACCACCATGAAAACAGCGGTGATGATCAGTGCCAGCCTCAAGCTGCGGGCGCCAGTCTCGCGATTCAACCCCATACGACGTCATCGTCCGGTTCAGCAGCCTGCGCATCGTCTTCAAGAGCGCCGGACAGGCTTTCGAAGTAGCGGATGGCGAGCAAACCTAATGCAAGGGTCGAGATACCGGCCAGCGAAGCGGAGATTAGAGCCCGTCCACCTGACATCCGCTCGCCCAGCTTTTGGCCTCCGTAAGTCAGGAGCAGATCAATTGCGAGCACACTCAGTAGTTCGGTCGCCCTGCGCTTGTCCAGGTTGAACCCGAAGGCGTAGCCGATTTTGACGACCATCGGAGCGTGAACTGCGGCCAGAGGGAAGAACGGCGAAACGGGTACGGTAATCGCACCCGCCACAATTCCGGCAAAAGTCGCCTGCGTTACGATTCCCTTGCAGAGCGGCTTCCGGTAATCCGGATAGCTCCATGCCAGGGGATAAAGTGCACGCGGATAAGCCGCGACGATCGCCCGGAAAAGGTCCTCGATCCTCTCCGGTTCCCTGATCGACATGGGAACCACGGTCCCGCCCGTCAGTTTCTTGGCGTTCCTTATCACTTCCGCGGGACGCTCGGCTTCGTCTATTTTATTCAGGACTACGAGGACCGGCTTACCGAGGCGCTCGACTTTCTCATACATCTGCACCGTCTGCCCGGTCAGCTCCAACCGGGCGTCGAGCAGGAAAAGCACCAGGTCGGTCTTGGCAAATTCTTCCGAGCCCGGCAGTCGCCCGTAGCCGAGCAGCTCCTCGAGACCTTGGGAATCGACGATATGGAACACCTGCCGGCCCGGAAACCGTTGGCGGCGCTCGATGATCTTCGCGAGCGATTTCTTCCCGGTTTGCGCGGGACCCGTGAGTGCCACCCTCAGCGAGTGCTTCGGCTGAATATTCAACCATTGTTGCTTGATCACTTCGAAGACCCGCAGCAGGCTGTTCCCCCCGGCGGGCAACGCGTCGACGACACGGCGAAGGGTCGCCTTGACGTCATCCGGGAAGAAAAAAACGATCTGGTCAAACAGTCCCAACAACTCCTTGGGCGCCCACGGTCTCAGGTTCTCAAACACGTCAACATTCGACATATTGGCCCTCGGTCTGCTCGTGCGCAGTCTCTCGAAGAGTGACAGGGCTACTGGCTCTCACATCCGTCAACTGACAACGATGTACTCGATCCTGTCGAAGTCCATTTTACTCCACGAGAAGCACCGAATATCAGGCGGGTTTGTAGCCAGAGATACAATCCAGCAGGTTACCTCCGGATGGAAGAAGCATTCGTAATCGCGCCTGGACGGGACCGGCGCAGTGGCGGGATGCGAATGATAGATCCCCCGCAGGCTCAGCCCTTCTGCTCTGAGCAGACGAGAAAGATCGAACAGCTCAGCAACGGGTACCGAGAAGCCGGTCGGGCTGTTAAGCTCGTTGCTAGCCCGGATCAACCGATCGATAACAGTGCCTCCGCCCGCCAGAAAGCCACACGCTTCGATCGGCGAGGCGAGGCGGGCATGTTCAATCATGCCCTCGAGTACCGCGCCACGGATGTTCATTTCGGTCTCGCAGTCAGAACAGTGTAATCGGGTCGATATCCACCGAGATTGCCGCGGCTTTTCCTTTTTCTGGCACGAGGCTGGAAATGGCTCGATCTATCACCTCATGCAGTTCCCGGCGGCTCGTTGCCTTGACGAGCACCTGGAACCGGAACTCTGACTTCAACTTTTCCCGGGCCGCCGGGGCAGGACCGAGGAAGTTCATCCGGCTGCTCGCGGACAGCTCTTCACGTCCGCGGAGCAAGTGGCGGTGCAGCGCCGCAGCCGTGTCTGAAACCTCGGCCCGATCGCGTCCGGTGATCAACAGGTTGGCGAGCGCCGTAAAGGGCGGGTATCGGAAACGGTACCGGTATTGGACTTCCTGGCGCCAAAAACTGACGTAGTCCTGGGCAGAAGCGTACTTGAGGCTGTAGTGGTTGGGGAAGTACGTCTGCACAATCACTTCGCCGGACTGTTCACCCCGCCCGGATCGGCCGGCTACCTGCGTCAGCAGCTGAAAAGTTCGCTCGGCTGCACGGAAGTCGGCAATCCTCAACGACTGCTCTGCCGACAGCACCCCGACCAGCGTGACGCGAGGGAAATCGTGTCCCTTGGCGATCATCTGCGTGCCCACCAGGATGTCGATCTCTCCCCGGCCAAATTCCTTGAGGATGCGCACCATGCTGCCCCGCTTCTGAACGGAGTCCCGGTCGAGCCGGCCCACCGCAGCGCCAGGAAAGAGCGTCGTGAGGATCTCCTCGATTTTCTCGGTCCCTTCACCAAGGAAGTAAATGTACTCCTTGCCGCAGTTGCGGCACGACTTCGGGACCGGCCTCACGAACCCGCAATAGTGGCACGAAAGGGTATTCTCCCGCTGATGATAGGTCAGGCTGATGCTGCAGTTGTCGCAGGCTTCCGTGTAGCCGCAGCTGCGGCACAGCAGGAGGGGCGAATAGCCCCGGCGGTTGAGCAATACCAGGACCTGCTGACGGCTGTCGAGACGCGCCTGGATGGCCTCCTTCAACGCTTCGGAGATTACGGCAGCGCGTCCATGCTTCTGGAACTCGACACGCATATCGACCACGGTGACGGCCGGCAAAGACCTTTGTTCGACACGGGCCAGAAGTGGCAGGTACTCGTGCTGTTTTTTCCGCACAGCCAGATGGTAAGTTTCCAGCTGCGGCGTGGCGCTGCCGAGTACGACTGCCACGTTCTCTATCTGGCCCCGTTTGAGCGCCGTATCGCGGGCGTGGTAACGCGGCATCTCCTCCTGCTTGTACGAACCGTCATGTTCCTCGTCAATAACGATGAGGCCCACATCTCTCAATGGAGCGAACACGGCCGAGCGTGTCCCGATAGCTACTGTCGCCTCGCCTGCTCGAATGCGCCGCCACTGGTCGAAGCGCTCCCCATCCGACAGCCCGCTGTGAAGGATGGCTGCTCGGTCTGCGAACCAGTCCCTGAAGTAGCGGGCCACCTGCGGAGTAAGCCCGATCTCCGGCACGAGCATCAGCGCGGTTCGGCCCGCTCGAAGCGCCGCCGAGATCGCGTGAAGATACACCTCGGTTTTACCACTCCCCGTGACCCCATGAAGCAAGATGCTGGCGAAGGAACCAGCTGCAATCGCTTCCTCAATTCGCGAATACGCCTTTTTCTGCTCCTCGTTCAGCACGTGCCTTTGGACCTCTCCTTCGACCACGTGCGTAGTCGACCAGGGTGACCGCGAAATCTCGACTGACTCGACGCGGATGACCTTTTTTGCCACCAAGCCCTTTACGACTGATTGTCCGTAACCCGCCCCGATCACCGACGCCAGAATTATCGGCAGGCTTGCCTTCTGATCGAGCAGAAACCGCCACAGCTTGTCCTGGGCGACCGGAAGATTCTCGGCAGCGCCGGCCACCTCCACCACAGCCAATTGCCTTTTGACCGGCCAGGTCTTTAACACCGAGTCACGCTGTCGGGACAGGAGGCCCGGTGGAAGCATCACCCGGAACACCTCTCCCGGCGGACACAGGTAGTAAGACGACAGCCAAGCTCCCAACTTCAGCAAAGGGATGTCTATCAGCGGGGCGTCGCCGAGCACGTCGCTTACCGGCTTGGTTACGGCCACGGATTCGGAATGCCGGCGGACGGCGATCCCCGTTATCAGGCGGTTTCCGAAGGGAACCACCAGCCGCCACCCGGGTTTTGCTCGCGCCGACAGAGCTTCGGGGACTGAGTAGGTGAACAGCTGGTTGATCGGCAGCGGGACCGCAACGTCCACGAAATCGCCGGGGACAATTTCCATAAGACTAGCGGTAGTACGAAGCCCCGAGGTCCTTCAGGCGCGTCCGGACAGTCTTCATGTCATCCCAGACTTCCCGTTTCGCCTGTGGATTACGGAGCAGGTACGAAGGGTGGAAGGTCGGTATAAGCTGCCGACCGCGATACTCGAAGAACTTGCCGCGAAGGCGGGAGATCGGCGTCTCGGTCTTGAGTAACGTCTGCGCAGCGTGCTTGCCAAGAGCCACGAGGATCAGTGGGTTAACGCTATCTATCTGCGAAAACAGAAACGACTCGCACGCCTCCACCTCGTCCGGCTCCGGGTCCCTGTTCCCAGGGGGGCGGCACTTCAAGACGTTTGCAATGAATACCTGCTCGCGTTTCAGCTCAATCGCCTCGATGATCTTAGTGAGGAGTTGACCGGCCTTGCCGACAAAGGGAAGGCCCTGGGCGTCTTCGTCCGCTCCCGGGGCTTCACCTACGAACATGAGCTCGGCATGGGGGTTGCCCGAGCCGAAGACGATGGAGTGGCGGGTCGTCCAGAGCTTGCACCGGCGGCAGTCGCCGATCTCCGCCCGGATGTCCGGGAGCCGGTCAACCGCTTCTCCATAAGCTGTTGCGACCGGTTCGGATACGTGAGGCTCGACAAGGGGCTCGGGTTCCGAAACACGCCTGATGTTGAGGTGCGACACACCCAGCTCCGAATAAAAGCGCAAGTACTCGCGAATATCCATGGTTTCGGCGAGATCTTAGCATCCAAGGGCGACAGGTAGCCCCGTCATGAGGCGCGGACCTCCCGTCTCACGGAGCGCGGACGTCCCGTCCGCACTGGGATCGCGGGCATCTTGCCCGCGCGCCGGGCATCCTGCCCGGCGTTCTTCTCTTTGAATGGGAACAATCGCAAACCCAAACGGCGGGCAAGATGCCCGCCGCGCGGACGGGACGTCCGCGAACCCAGTGCGGACAAGATGTCCGCGCTCCAAGACACGACATCCGCGCTCCGAAGCGAGCCGTCTCCCCCTTTCCCAGTCTCCTTGTCTGCCTGGTCCTACCGCTGTCTGTCCCCGCGGGTTGCGGGTGCTGAGCGTGAGGGACCTGAATTCGGTGCGCCTCGCGAGGGAGCGGACGGGGCCGGTCTCGATCCACCGACGCTTGGTCGATCATAACTCCTCGAAGGGCCTTCCCCCCTTACCGGGGCACCCGACCCAATCTGCGGCGACGAGTTGCCGGGAGTCCCCCGGCCTGGCGCCCATGAGGGAACACCCTGGGGTGCCGACTGGCCCGGGCTTGGACTTCCCTGCACTCCCCCGGATCCCGACCGGGAACCATACCAGCCGGAACCGTAGCTCGGCCGCGAGCCGCTCCTGTGCCCGAACGTCGACGATGGCGATGCACCCCTGATGGGCCCCCGAGCCTCCAGAGGTGCGCGATCGATCCGCGATCGATCCGGATAAAGCCCGTTGCCGCTGGACGCACTCGATGCGTCGGGAATCGTCACGATCCTTGGACCGATCGCTCTTGTCGGCACCCCCGTGGTTCCCGGTGCGGTGCCATTCGCTCCGCCTCTCCATATCGAATCGACCATCGACTTACGGCCGAGGTATTCCGGCCGGACACGCCGGTCGTCACTGCCGGGAAGCGCTAATTCCCTGACCGGGCGGTTTCTTTCGGACCGGTATCGCGAGGATGAAACGAACTGACTTTCCGGAACGACGGTGAGCCCCGGGTGATTGCCGCTTCTCAAGCGGTCGACAAACCTTGTGCGCGAAGGTCCATCCTGGCCGAAGGGGATCGGGGACCAGCAGACATGGCCGTTCGAGTAGTGGAAGTCAACCAGCGCAGGCGACCAGGCGTTAAAATGACCGGGCACCCAGCACCACCTGGATGCGTGAGCCGAATGAATCCATCGACCGTGGTGATAGGGCAGCCAGCCCCATGGCTCATAGCTCACCCAAGTCCACCCCCAGGACGGATAGAAAATCCACCGGCCGGACACGTATGGGGACCAGCCTACGGCAACGGTGGGCCACCAGACCCAGCCGTAATCGGACTCATAGTCCCAGGTGCCATACCGATCCAGGTCGTAGCTCCCCGCGTAACTCGACCCCATGAAACGGGCCGACTCCGCACTGACGGTGCCGGCATCCCGGCGATCGCTCCAGAAATCGAAGTCGTCCCGGATGTCGATCAGCGAGACAGAAGCCAACCGGTCTTCCGGTCCCCGGATCTCAACCACGTCCCCTGATTCCACGATTTTCGCGTGGTTCTGGGTCGCTACATCTGCTTTTCCCTTGCGAACGACCAGTTTCACCCATTTACCATTGCGAGAAACCCTGTACAGACCACGCTCTTTCAGCTCGATACGCGCCGTCTCTGTCGCGATTGATACGGGAACCGAGTCGCGCAGCCGGAAGATGAGATCCCCGGAGGTTAGAAGCAGCCTGATGCCCGCCGGCCCGTACTCTTCGAGGGTAGCGTCCGTGTCCGGTCCGAACCGGACGAAAATGTTGCCGTCGAGCTCGAGCTCCATTAGACCGTCGCTCTGGAGGACGTAGCGATCCGCACGGCGGACAGGGGTGTTAACCGTAATCTCAAGCCAGTCGGCGTCCCCTTCCTGGGCTACCGCCGCTGTCCCCTCCACGTAACTCACCCGTCCGGGTGCCGCGTCCGAAAGCAGAGTCGCCGGAAGCATGATCAAAGCGCATAGAGCAGTCAGCAACCACGCACCTACGCTATGAACAGAAAGCTTGGACATGCCCCTATTGTACTCCTCAAGGGACCGCTCCCGGGGAGGCTTCAGCGGGCGCGCGGGTGTTGCGAATGCGGGAGGTGCCTGCGGACGAATTGACTGATCTCCTCCAGAGTGGAGAGGTCGAGGAGCTTGCCTGCGTCGGCCCTGGCTTGCTGAGAATCGATTTGGCGGATGGCGTCCCGAATCTCCGCAATACTCGATGAAGCCAGCGAGAGATGTTGGAATCCCAGACCGACCAGCACGTGGACATACAAAGGGTTGGAGGTCACTTCTCCACAGATGTAAACGCGCTTGTTTTTGCGGGAGCTCAGCTCGGCGACGCGCTGAAGGCTTGACAGCACTGCCGGATGCAGCGGGTTGAACAGGTAATCGACCTCTTCATTTGACCGGCCCGCCGCCAGTGTGTACTGGATCAGATCGTTCGTTCCGACGGCCACGAAGTCGGAATGGTCCAGAAGGGAGGCGAGAGTAAGGATCGCAGCCGGGACTTCGAGCATTGCCCCGACCTCGAGATCGGGCTTGAACGCGATGCCGCGCGCCGACAACTCGCCCTGTGCCTGCTCAATCAGCTGTCGGCCCTGCAAGAGCTCGTCCAGGCTCGTCACCATCGGGAAAACGACCTTCAGGTGTCCATACACACTGGCACGGAGAATCGCTCTCAGCTGGTCTCGAAAAATTTCGGGGTACTTGAGGCTCAGTCGGATCCCCCGCATACCCAGGGACGGCCCGTCTGAGACGGACTCAGAAGAAAAGACAGGATGCCTTCCCTCCCCCACGTCGAGTGTCCGCAGGATCGCGGGTCTTGAACCGACCGCTTCGGCGAGGTGACGGTACACCTCGAACTGCTCGTCCTCGGTCATCAGCCGAGACCTGTGCTGCATGAACATGAACTCGGAGCGAAAGAGCCCTATGCCCTCGGCTCCTTCGCTTATCGCCGTGACCGCCTCGTTTTCAACTTCCGTGTTGACGTAAAGCGAGACAGGTCGACCGTCCTGCGTCGCTGAAGGGGAAATATCAATCTCGGCGCCATGCCGGCGGCCCGTTTTCGAGCGCAGCCGCGTCTCGTACCGCCTTAACGTGCTCGGTGCGGGGTTCCTCCAGACGACGCCTTCATCCCCATCGACAATGACGGTGTCACCCGTCTGAATCGCCGCCTCCACGCCGTCGATACCCGACACAAGTGGAACGTGATACGACCGGGCGATCACCGTCACGTGCGAAGCACGACCGGCCTTGCCGAGGATAAGCCCTCCTATCCGCTCGAGCTGATATTCGGCAAGGAGCGAAAGGCTCACCTCCGGAGCGACCAGCACCAGCGAGTCCGGAAGCTTCCCCTGTCCCCCGTTCAATTCGACCAGGTTGGAGAGAATTCTTTGTTCCACGTCGCGAAGTTCGGACCCGCGCTCGCGGAAGAAGGGATCGTTGAGCGATCGATACAAGGCGAGCCACTTGTCGGCCGTCTCGCGGACTGCGCGCTCGGGACTCTGAAGCTCTTCGAGAATTCTCGAACCGATATCGTCGAGAAAAGCCCGGTCGTCCAGGATCATCAAGTGGACGTCGATCAGGTAAACATGGTCTTTCCCGACCAGCTTCTGAAAGCGACGCCTGATCCCCTTCAACTGCGCCCTGGAGACTTCGACGGCCTGCTCGAAGCGATCCAGCTCTCGCCGGGCATCGTCCTCTTGTATGCCGATGCGGTAGAAGCTGGGGGCGACCGGCTCCACTTTGAAGGCCGTTCCGATCACGATTCCAGGTGAGAGCCCCGATCCGGTCAATTTCACTGAGTGCCGCTGTGTCACCGGGTCCCTCATTTCCCCTCGTTGAACTTCTTTTCTACGAGGCGCAGGATCTCCGCCATGGCCGCCTCTTCGTCCGGACCTTCAACCGTGACCTCCACCTCAGTCCCGAAGGCTGCCGCGAGGAGCATGATTCCGAGTATGCTCTTGCCGTCAACGGGAGCCGGGCGGTTCATTCGGGAAAGGATTATGCGCGACTCGAACTTGGAGGTTAGCTTGACAAGCCTTGCGGCTGCCCGTGCGTGGAGGCCCAGTTCGTTCTCAATTCGAACGATTTTTCGAATCATTCACCCAGGAGCTCGCTCGCGATCGAAATCTGTTTCTGCCCCTGTTCCTTGATGGCGGATGCCAGCTGACAGACGTTCTCCTCGCCCGTCTGATTGGCCAGCTTGATAACCATGGGGAGGTTCACGCCGGTCACGATCTCAATTTCACCCTTCTTGAGCATCGACAACGCGATATTGGATGGTGTCCCACCGAAGCTGTCCGTAAGGATGATGACTCCCTTGCCCTGATTGATATTCCGGATTGCCGTCTCGATGTCTTTCTTCGATTCGTTCACGTCGACTTGCCAGCCGATTGAGATCGAGGCGATGTGTGAGATCTCTCCGACAATCATCTCCGCAGCGGCCAAAAGCTCCTGACCGACCTGACCGTGCGTGACCAAAAGCGCTCCTACAAGCTGGGTGCTCATTTTGCGTGTATGTCCCTGTGAATCAGGTTGATCCTTCGCCCATCCCTCGCCAATCGCCTGGCCAGCTCGTTCGCCACCATGACGGAGCGATGCCGTCCTCCGGTGCAGCCGACGCTAATGGTCAGATAGCTTTTCCCTTCCTTGGCGTAGCGGGGTAGCAGGTATTCTAGCATATCCTCGATTTTGCTCAGGATTTCCTTTGTTTCCTGCGAGTTGAACATAAACTCAACGACCTGCTGGTGATTGCCGGTCAGATCCTTCAGCTCCGGAACGAAATGAGGGTTCGGCAGGAATCGGACATCGAACACCAGGTCCGCGTTGTACGGGATACCGTGCTTGAACCCGAAGCTCACGACCGAAACGTTCAGCTTATCTTCGGCCGTCTCCCGTGCGAACTGTTCGTAGATGCGATTCCTCAGGTCGTGGACCGAGAAATCGCTGGTATCTACGATGAGATCGGCCAATGCGCGAATATCGCTGAGCTCACGCCGCTCGGCCTTGATACCTTCCGTGAGCGACTGCCTCTCGGCCAGTGGGTGTATCCTCCGGGTTTCGCTGTACCGGCGAGCCAGCACTTCATCCGTCGCCTCGACAAAAATGATGGTCGTCCGGAAGGTTTCGGCTTTCAGATCTCTGAAGAGCCTCTTGAAATCGGCGATCGACTCCCGTAGACGGACGTCCACGACAATCGCCAGCTTGACGATCTTTCCACCGGAAGCCCGGGTCATTTCAATCAGGCGAGGCACCAGCGCCGTGGGCAGGTTGTCGACGCAGAAATAACCCATGTCCTCAAATGTTTTGAATATGCTTCGTTTGCCGGACCCGCTCATCCCCGTGATGATGACGAGTGATTGGAGGCGCGATGGGGAGTTGTTGTCTGCGTGGTTTTGATCGGACGGCACAGGATAGGCCCGCTGGTTCACATGGGAATCGCCGATTTGCGTTCACGAGAACCAGGTACGTGCATCTGATCCCTGTATTTCGCGACGGTTCGGCGGGTAATCTGAATGCCTTCCTGGTTGAGGATGCGCGCTATTTTCTGATCGGACAGCGGCCTCGATGAGTTCTCGTTGCCGATGATCCGCTTGATCCGTTCTTTGACATGCACGATGGACAGGTTCTCTCCGTCGGTGCTCTCGACGCCGACGGTAAAGAACTTGCGCAGTTCGATGACGCCCTGCGGCGTGTGTGCGTACTTGTTGGCGACAACCCGGCTGATGGTCGAAGAATGCACGCCGAGTTCCTCCGCAACGTCCTTAATCAACATTGGCCGCAAATAGAGCAGCCCGCGATCGAGGAAATCACGCTGCCGGTTCACAATCGCTACGCACACCTTGTAGATCGTCTGCTGGCGCTGATCGATGCTCTTGAGGAGTTCGAGAGCGGATCTAAACCGCTCCTTGATGAAGCTCTTGGTGTCCTTGGAAACGTGTTGTTCCTTGAGCATCTCTCGATACGCCCGGTTCAGCCTCAGCCGCGGCATCCCGTCGTCATTCAGCTGGATCTGGTACTCGTCGTCGACTTTGAAAATATAAACGTCCGGCTGAACGTAGATCGGCTTGTCGGACGAGAATTTCAGGCCCGGCTTAGGCGAGAACCGCCGCAAGGTCTCAAGCGCGTCAACGATGTCTTCCGTCTCGCAGTCCAGCTCCTTCGCGATTTCCTTGTACTTCTTCGCCTGGATAAGCGGCAGATAATCCTGGACGAGCCTTTCCTCGAGAGAGTCACCCAAGTCGGCCGCCCGAAGCTGGAGTATTAGGCACTCCTGCAGCGTCCTGGCGCCGACACCGGTCGGGTCCAGGCTCTGCACGACTCTCAGCGCCACTTCGACCTGGGGCTGCGCCACGGACAGGGCAGCCGCGATCTCCTCGACGGACGTAGCCAGGTACCCTTCTTCGTTGATGTTCCCGATAATGTAAACCGCAACCTCGCGGATGCCGGGTCGCACGTCGGACAGGTTCAACTGCCACGTGAGGTGGTCGGCCAGGGTGGACGGATTGGCCAGGAAGAGGTCAAAAGACGGGCGATCGTCGTCGCTCTCGTGCTCGCGCTGACCCCCAGAAGAGGGAGTCAAGTACTCCCCGAAGAAGTACTCGTAGTCAAAGTCCTCGTAGTTCTCTTTGGATTCTTCGCTGCTCTCTGCGGTCGCAGTTTCAGCGGCGGGCCGTTCTGCAGGTACCTCGTAGTCCTGGTCTGCTGCTTCCTCCAGAACCGGGTTCTCCGCAAGCTCCTGATTAAGCAGCTCGGACAGTTCCATCCGGCTCAGCGTCAAAAGCTCAATTTTCTGCAGCAACGACGGCGTCATCGCCAGTCGTTGCGTCAGTCGCACGCTGAGAGTCGGTCTCAACTGTCCCCGTCTAACCATCCGTTAATCAAGTGCTCCCTCGACTTCAGTATAGTCGGAAATGCTCGCCCAGGTAAACCTTCCTGACGTCGAGATCGGAGGAAAGCAACTCGGGTGTTCCGGTCCGGAAAATGGTGCCTTCTTTGATGATATAGGCTCGATCGGTGATCTTGAGAGTCTCCCGAACATTGTGATCTGTTATGAGCACACCGATGTTTCGGCCCTTAAGTTGCATGATAATCCGCTGGATGTCCAAAACCGCCAACGGATCTATCCCGGCAAACGGTTCGTCCAGCAGCATGAACTGCGGCCCGGTGACCAGGGACCGTGCGATTTCCAGCCTGCGACGTTCTCCGCCGGACAAGGTATAGGCCGGATTGCTGCGAAGATTGCCAATACCGAACTCTTCCAGCAACCGGCTGACTTTCTCATCCGCCTCGGAGCGGCCCATCTGCAGCGTCTCCGCTATCGCGTAAAGGTTGTCCTCGACTGACAGTTTCCTGAAGACGGACGGCTCTTGGGGCAAGTAGTTGATGCCCCGCCTCGCCCGCAGATACATCGGGAGGTCTGTTATGTCCAGTCCGCTCAGATGGACGGTCCCATAGTCCGGCGCCGTCAGACCGACCACCAGGTAAAAGGTGGTGGTCTTCCCCGCCCCGTTAGGACCGAGCAGCCCTACGACCTCTCCGGCCGCCACGTCTAGACTGACGTCCTGGACCACCCGACGGCCGCGAAAGGACTTCGAGAGGTTTTTCGCCTCCAGGGTTGCCTTGACTGCCTGTAACGTCATCCGATTCCTCAATAACTGCCACTGCGCACTGCCAACTGTCGACTCAGAAGGTGTGAAAAAATCGTGAGACCGCATTTCGACCCCAAAGGGGTCGCGTAGCAAAGCCCAGGGGTGGCCGCGTTGTTTGCGGCCTACCCTGGGTGGCGGCCCGTCAAAGATTCCAACCCTGAAGGGGTTGCGTATCCGGCTACATACGCAACCCTTTCAGGGTTGGGAACCACTCCCTGGTCACCCAGGGTAGGCCGCAGACAAC
>CAYQYP010000359.1:0-6046 GCA_964421755.1 uncultured Acidobacteriota bacterium | reverse complement strand
TGCACAAGGGACGCGCGGACCTCACCGGCGCCAGGTCTGAGTTCGAAAGGGCCCTGGGTCTGGACGTGAATCAGCTGTGGGCGCGGGTTTATTTGGAGCAGGCTAAGGCCGGTGGGTCAGACTGACCGCCGAGGTCCCGGCCGAATTTACTACAGCCGTTTCACGGAGTCTGATAGTGTTCGGAGCTGCTATGAAACCACAATTGTGCGTTGTCGTCCTTATCGCTTCCGCCGTGTGTCTGCTCGCTGCAGATTCATGGGAAGGAAAGCCGTTTACAGCCTGGGATGAGAAGGAATGCGCCTCGGTCCTCACAAAATCCCCGTGGGCGTTTGGGAACAGTTTTGGGGATGTGACCAACCTCGGCATGATCGAAACCGGGGGAAGGGGAGAACGGGAGCAGAAAGTGACCTTCCGTTTTCGTTTTCTTTCCGCGAAGCCGATCCGAATGGCTTTCACGCGTCTCCAGTTGCTCAAGAACCCGGCCGGGGCTCCGCCGGAGGCCAAGATCCGTGAACTGGTAGATGCTCCTGGCGATCCGCAGAACCGCATCGCTCTCCAGATTGAATTCTCGGTCGACCCGCCCTCGGCCATGGAAGTCAGACGCATCCACAACTTTCTGCTCAATGCCTCACTTGCCAACTTCCGAGACACCAGGTTGGAGTCTTCCAACAAGGTGATTGTCAGCCCAGTCGAATATCTGGCTCCAAATCAGAGCAGGACGAATGCCTCCCTGATCTTTCCGCGGACCAACGAGAAGGGCGAGAGCCTGTTCACCGGTCAAGAGAAGTGGATCTCGTTCCGGACCGATATCTCCGGATACAAAGTTTATTACCGGATGAAGACAGACAAGATGAAATTCGAGGGAAAGCCCGAGCTGTAGAACGTTGCCCGCTTCGCCAAGGGGCTTGACAGCAGTCAAGCCCCGCCGATCCCACATTTCTCACGCCGTGCTCGGGCAACCCACGTGAGGCCGCACACGCGGTGTTGAATAAGATTGGAGAAGTGCGTTCGGCCCACGGATATTGACGGACTTGTTATGGGCGGATGTCGTGCCGAGGGCATCGAATGGAGCCGCGCACGAGAGAGGCCGAGAAAGTTCTTAAGGCCTGAAAGGCCGGGACATATTAGCCCAGGGCGACGCGCTTTGTGCGCAGCCCTGGGTCTAAGGTAGAGGCGGAGACAGCCCTGAAAGGGCGCAAGAACGGCAACATTATCAGGATCTTACGCCCTCACAGGGCTTCGCGGTCGAGGTCGTGTTGACCCAGGGCTAAGCGAAAAGCACGCGTCGCCCTGGGCTATTATGTGCCGGCCTTTCAGGCCTTAAGAACTTTTCGACACCCTTGAAAGCGAGCGAAGCGAACGAGAGTAAGCGGACCTCCAATCATTCGCTAAGTCGAGACATTAAACACGAAGCAGCGGAGCGAGTCAGGTGGTCCGCTTACTCTCGCTCGCTTCGCTCGCTCTCGTGCGCGGCTCCATTCGATCTCGCCCATCCACACGAGGCTCGCACTGTCCCATTGGCTGTTCACAGACACGTAACCTTTCTCAACACCCTCGCAACCCTCGCAGCCGCGTGCGCGCATCTGGACGGAAAAGCAGCCGTAGAGTTGTGAGAATGCGTCCCAGGTCTACTTCGAAGTCAGCACGCTTACAGGCGAATACTCATGGGCACCGATATCGAAGCTGGTCCCCGCCGGCAAGGCATTGCCGTAAAAGTCTTTAGGCCCGGGATCGAGCCCGAAAAGCTGTTTGAGGTTCAGGCCGGAATCGACCGCCGGTGAACCTGGCAACACCCGGTACTCAGGGAGCCCCGGCAACTGCCTGGGATCCGTGAGAAGCCCGGTGCCGTCTTTCTGGAGCAGCGGATCGGCGTATCTGCCGACCACTTTCCCGTTGAGCTTCTCCTGCCCGGTTGCCGCCACCCACTCGTCAAAGCTCTTGTGCCCGTCGACCAGGAAGCCTCCGTCCCCCATGGCCCAGTAGATGTTCCCTTGGAAGACGCCCTTTTCCGCACCTCCTTCGATCTGGGCTTCGCCGGTGACGAAGATGTTGTTCCGGAACGTCATCTTGGGAAGCTGGTCAGCATATCGCTTGTCGACCCCGAAGCCGACAGCCGCTCCTTTGCTGTTGAAGATCGTGTTGTTGTAGCAGTCGGTGCTCTCCATATTCGCGCCGCCGACCCAGACGTAGATTCCGGCGTTGTGGTTGGTCAGTCCGTCGTCCTGGCTGATGTTGTACCGGACGGTGTTTCCGCGAAAAGGCGCTGCGCCGTCGTATTGGCAGATCAGGTATCCGGACCCGTGGTTATCGTGCGAGTAGTTGTACTGCAGGATGGAGTTGGTCACTCCTCCGTCGAAATCAAATCCGCCGCCGTCGGTTCCGGTGCTTCGGTTGTGGTGCGACACGCAGTACTGGATCACCACCTGGTCGGCGTGCCAGGTCCAGATCCCGACCGGCCCGTTCCCCTTGCGAGGCATGTCCCAGCCGTTGTAGCGCGCCTCGCAATACTCGATCAGCGCTTTTGAGACCTTCCCGATCACGATGCCGTTGCCGCTGTGATTGTCGAGGATCGTCGGGTCGCCCGGGTTATTCTCAGCGAGGCAGTATGCCACGTAAATGTCCTTGGACATCTCGCCATCGGAGCTGATGCCGGCGAAGCCATTCTCGAAGGCATGCACGCGGGTAACGCTCACCTGCGTAACTCCACTCATCTGGACCCCGGAGCTCCGGAATCCGCTCACATCCACCTGATCGATTTCGATGCCTTCTGTTCCGGACAGCATGATACCGGACGACTTATTCCCCGCTTTGCGGCCCGAGCCGATGCAGTTCAGGTTCCTGACAATGACATGGGCGACCGACTGAAAGAGGATCGCGGTGCCGTCTCCTGCCTGGATGGTTGCCCTTTCGGTGCCCGTGGAGGTGATCACGACGGGTCGAGGGTGTGAGCCGGAGTCCTTGGTGTCCAATTTCAGGGTTCCGGTGAAAGACTTCCCGCTCTCCAGCAAGAGACGATCGCCAAACTGCAGATCGATTCGATTGATGCGATCGAGTGTTTTCCAGGGCCGGGATTTGGTGCCGGCGGCCTCGTCGCTGCCTTGCGGGCTCAGATAATAGTCCCGTCCGAAAACCGCGCAAGAGAGCAGGCCGACAGCAAAGAGAAAGATCACCGGCCGAGATTTCTTCTTCATACGACCTCCTAAACCGCCGGCGAAGCATATGGACGGTCGGAACCGGAAGTCAAGGACCATCGGAGCGAGTCCCGTCTCAGACGATCCTGGTACGGACGAAAACCGATGCTTTGCAGAAGCTCTTACAACTCGACGCTGCCCCGGCCCAAGATGTTATTCTTTCCAGGCTGATGGGCACACTGACCTTCCTGATTGAAAGCCTGCATCTCTGGATCTGGTTGTTTCTGCCCCCGCTGGAGGCAAGGAACCTCATTCTGATCAGTGTCGACACACTCAGAGCGGACCGCCTGAGCTGTTACGGATACGAAAGTAACCGCACTCCTCACTTCGACAGGTGGGCTTCCGAAGGGTTCCTTTTCGAACAGGCGTTCTCTGAGTATCCCTTGACTCTCCCGGCTCACGCGACGATGCTGACCGGCCTGCTTCCCACGCGACACGGAGTCCGCGAAAATGCCGGTTTTCGCATGGACCCGGAGCAGACGACGGTGGCCGAGGTTCTGCACGCCCGCAAATACCGAACCGCCGCTTTTATCGGATCATACGTGCTGGCGGCTGAATTCGGTGTCTCTCAGGGATTCGATACTTTCGATGAGACGTTCGCGACGTCGATCGACAATGTGGCTGCGTCCACGGACCTGCAGCGTTCCGCACCCGAAGTGACCGCACGGTTTCTTCGATGGCTAGGCGACAATCAGGATCAGACTTTCTTTGCCTTCGTTCACTTCTACGATCCTCACATGCCGCGTCCCGAGGGATATGACAAGGAAGTGTCGCGGGTTGACGAGAGCCTCGGCGAGATCGACGCCTTCCTGAGAGAGACAAACCTGTTGGACAAGACGGACATCATCCTGACCAGTGACCACGGGGAATCGTTGGGGGATCACGGAGAGGCAGGGCACGGATTTTTCGTCTACGATTCCACCCTCCATGTCCCGCTGATCATTCGTCCGGCCGGATCCCACGGCAAGCGCGGTGCAAGGGTCGCGCACCAGGTCTCACTGGTTGACTTGACGCCCACGATCCTCGGCAGGCTGCGGATAGATGCCCCGCCGTCCATTCAGGGGCGCGACCTGAATCCTCTGCTCTTGAACAAACCAGTCCCCGAAGCCGCTCTGTATTCCGAGAGTTACGTGCCGCAGCTGCATTTCGGATGGAGCCCTCTGAAGAGTCTCCGTCTGAGGCGCTACAAGTACATTGACGCCCCGAAGCCCGAGCTGTACGACCTCGGCGCAGATCCGGAAGAGCTCAGGAATCTTTACCCCGAGCGATCGGAGATTGCCAGGGAATATGACAAGCGACTCCGTGATCTCGTCGAGCGAGACCAGGATGGCAACCAACAAGCAATCCCGGGACAAACCGACCCCGAGACCCTGCGAAAACTGTTGACTCTTGGATACCTCAACACCGGGTCCGCTAAACCGACGGCCAAGACGGGAGCTCTGGTGGACCCGAAAGACCGCATAGCCGCCTTTGAGCAGTACCACCAAATCCTGAAT
The DNA here is from genome assembly GCA_964421755.1 of uncultured Acidobacteriota bacterium. Classification (GTDB taxonomy): domain Bacteria; phylum Acidobacteriota; class UBA6911; order RPQK01; family RPQK01; genus CAVUUN01. The sequence continues at coordinate 1,359 of CAYQYP010000359.1, read as the reverse complement.
CAACTCTCGAACGTTGGCGCCTATCCATCCGTATTCCAGGACCTCACACAGCTCCGGGCGGCCGCTGCCGAGATACACGGGATCGCTTACCTCGAAGCATGGGCCTTAGAGCTGGTCGGGAATTTCGGGGCGGCTCGAAAGGCTTACGAGGTCGCGGTTAAGGAGCAGCCCGATAACCCCATGGCGCGAGCGCGATACGCGGGGCTACTGATCAAACTCCAAGATGCCGGTGAAGCGGAGAGGCAGTTGAAGCAACTTCTGAGACAATTTCCTACGGATTACAGGTCAAGAAACAACCTGGCCGGTCTTTACCGGATGACTGGCCGCACGGAGGAGGCGGTCCGGGAAGTCAGAGAAGTTACCAGGACGAGGCCGGATTACGCGGCGGGATGGCGGAATCTCGGCCGGCTGCTTGCCGAAGCAGGCAATTGGAGGGAGGCCGAATCGGCATTCTTCCGACTGGTACAGATTGAGCCGCACAATGGAGCGGCACGGTTGGAACTTGCCCACGCCCTGCGCTCCCAGGGAAGACTCGAAGAAGCGGCGCAGCAAGAGGAACAGGCGTACCTCCTCGATCCCCGGTTGCCGCGACGGTAGTCGGGTTTGGCTCGTTACTCCTGCCTGAGCGCTATGATGGGATCGACATTCGCGGCGCGTCGGGCCGGCACCCAGCAGGCCAGGAGAGCAACAGCCGCGAGGAAGAGCGAGACGGTCAAGAACGTCAGCGGATCGGCTGGCTTCACCTCGTAGAGCAAGTCCACCAGCAGGCGGGTAAGCGCGAGGCCGCCGCCGAGCCCGAGAACGATGCCGATACTCGCCAGTCTGATTCCGTCTCGCAAAACGAAACGGAAAACATCGGTTCGTTTCGCTCCCAAAGCTATACGAATGCCGATTTCGCGTGTCCGCTGAGTCACGGCGTAAGCCATCACCCCGTAGATGCCGACTGCGCAGAGCAACAACGCCAGGCATCCGAACAAACCGATCAGAATCAGATTGAAGCGGGGCTGCCAGACGCAATTGGCAACCACCTGCTCCAACGTCGTCATGTTGGAAACGGGGGCTCGTCCGTTCACGCTCCAGACGGCTTCCTGGACGCTATTCAATATCGTCAGCGGATCAATAGCCGTGCGGATGAGCAAGGTCATGCCGGAGAAGTGGGCGGCATCGTTCGACAGATACGAGGATTGGGCAAAGGGGAGATACACTTCGTTGTCGGGTTCCTCCGTCCAGCCGCTCTGTTTCACGTTGCTGACGACGCCGACGATTGTCCGCCACGTGAGTGCGCTCCGTGATTCCTCCACGGCCAGTCTCTTGCCGATCGGGTCTTCGCCCGGCCATTGACCAGCCGCCAGCTGCTGG
>CAYQYP010000358.1:0-17386 GCA_964421755.1 uncultured Acidobacteriota bacterium | reverse complement strand
TCGTCGTCTGGAGCTGGAGGATTTGGGGGGTTGAGGCGGGCATCATCGCCTCGCTGGTTGTCTTTGGAATGGCCCTGGGCGCGGTTTATGGCCGGTACCACTACGTGCTGGATGTCATTGCCGGGGCGCTGCTGGGGTTGATCTGCCTGCTGGTTGCAGACAATCTGATTTAGTCATGGCAAGGGTTCTGCCAACCGGGCCGAAAAGCGGCGGATTCTGAACAGCGAATCCGCCCTACGACTGATTGCCTTCGCATGCCGAGCGGTCGTAGGGCGGATTCGCTGTTCAGAATCCGCCGCTTTACGGCCCGGTTGGCGCCATTGTTGTCAGTGGTCAGTGGTCAGTTGTCAGTTGTCAGTGGTCAGTTCACTTCAGGGTTGCTTTCAGGTCGATAGGGACGGCGGCCAGTGCCTTGGAGACTGGACACCCGGATTTCGCCTCATTGGCCTGCGTCTGAAAAGTCTGCGTGTCGATGTTAGGGATCTCGGCGCTTGTCTCAAGCTGGATCCGCGCAATTCGGAAGCCTGCCTCTCCCTTCTCGAAGAAGACACGCGCCCGGGTCTCGATTCTGGTCGGCTCGTATCCGGCTTTGGTGAGCCCCGCCGACAGAGCCATTGAGAAGCAGCCGGCGTGCGCAGCAGCGATAAGCTCCTCGGGATTGGTCCCGGTTCCGTCTTCAAAGCGGGAGGCATACGAGTAGGGTCCCTCGAAGGCACCGCTTCCCACTCGCATGTTTCCTTTCCCGTTGCGCAAGTTCCCCTGCCAGACCGCTTCGGCCGTTCGTTCCGCCATCCTCACTCGCTCCTTTCAGCTGATTCATCGGGCGCCGAAGCCTGCGGCGAGGGCTGCCGGGCGCTGTACACGTAACCCCTACGGGTTCTAACCAGGAACTCCGGCCGCTGCTTGACCGTGACTATGACCTCCCGCCAGCTGTCCTCGGGGCCGAGGGGAGGCCGGTAGATCAGTGTGTACGTGCTGCGAAGGTCATCGGCTATTTCATCATAGATCTTCTTGAGCTCGCCTGCTCCCTTGGGGGTATACAACCGTCCGCCTGTCTCCTCTGCGAGTTGACGCAACTGGCTCACCGCTCTCGCTGCGATCCTCGCTTCCCGTCCGAGGGGTGTGCCCTGGGACAGGAACACGGGGTAGATGACAGAATCCGAACGCCGGACGCTGTCGACAAGCTCAAGAAATGTCGTGGAAGATCCGCGGCGGGGGTCGACCAGCGAATTATCGGCGCCGTCCGTGAAAAGGACGACTGCCTTCCGCCCGGGGAATTCGGGCATGTACTCTGTAATGGTTGTCTGGACAGCGTCGTAAAGCTTGGTGTTTCCCTCGGAGGTGATACCTTCGATCACTTCTCTGACCGCGTTGTGATCTTCGGTGAGTTCTTGGCGCAAATGAACAGTCGTGTTAAACGTCGCGACACCCAACCGGTCGCCAGACTGGAGTTGACGGGTAAAGTGAGTGGCTGCCGCCCGGATCAATTTGAGGGAAGGCGCGGTACTGGCACTGGTGTCGAGGAGCAGCAAAAGATGGAAGGGCGACTCGGTCATCAGGCAGTCCTTCAAAGGCTGCATCCGACCGTCCTCGAACACGAAGAAGTCGTCTTTTCGAAGATTGCGGATAGTTTTCCGTGAGCGTCGGTCAGTGACGCAGGCGTTTACATAGGTCCAGTCGGCCGAGATCCTGACCGTGTACCCCGCGGGCGCGAAGTTCTCGGCGGTCTGGCACAGAGTCAGGCTGGGTGCGAAACCCAACCACAGGGTCGCGTAGCCAAACAACAAGCCACGGAATTTCATTGTATGTCAGCAAAGACGCTTTTTACTTCGGACGGTTTCGCCAAAGCCATGGGGGAATCGGAGAATGATGTGACCAGAGTCCCCGTTTCGAATTTCGGGCGGCTTGTTCGGCCCTGGACAATTCCCGATCCCTCGAGAGCTTGTTCAGATGCCAAGCCAACCCCGCCTTTACCAGCTCAACCGAGCCGTCGAGCCCATCGATGGACACGCGTGCGACCAGACGGCCATATCGGTCGGTCGTGATGACCCGGACCGTGACCGGCTTGGCGAACAGAAGCCGGGAAGTGAACATTTTCGCCGTCTGGCCGAAGTCTTGTCCGAGCTCGGGGCAGTCGATTCCCTCCAAGCGGATCTTCACCTCTCTGCCCTTGTGCATGACGCGGATCGTGTCTCCGTCGTGTACAGCCACGCATTCGCCCGTGAAGGAAAAGCGGTCGCCCCGAAGTGGCGCAACCATGTTTGCGAGAATGTAGAGCAGGACGAGCGCGTTGGAGAATCGTCGAGGCATTCGACCGCCATGATACCTGATGGCTCTGCTGCTGCGGCACTGCGCACTGACAACTGACAACTGACAACTGACAACTGAAAGCTGACCAACGACAGACACGCGGAGACCGGCCTTGCTGTCTTGGGTTGGCAGTTGTCAGTCGTCAGTTGTCAGTTGTCAGTAGGTCAGTGCCCGTTCAGCTCCCGGACGCATCTTCCGATCCCGTTGGCAGCAGCTCTTCGCCGCTGTCGTCGCGACAACGTAGTCTGACGCGCAGGATGTGATGACGGCCGTCATCGATCAGAGGTATTGGTCCGGCTTCCATTGGGTCGCCGTTGACCTCGAGCGATGCAACGACCCGATCGACGCCAGGGCAGTTATCGATCTGGATCTCGTACGACGAGTATCCGTGGCGATACACGATTCGACAACTTCGCCAACCGTCCGGGAGGTTCGGACGCAGAATCAGTTGGCCATCCACGAGTCTTACTCCCATGATCTCCTCGAGCCAGATGCGGTACATCCAGCCGCTCGACCCGGTGTACCAGGTCCATCCGGCGCGCCCTTCGTGGCCCGAAAGCGAGTAAACGTCGGCTGCGACCGCGTACGCTTCGCCCTTGTACCGTCCCACCTCGCCCTTACTGGATGCGTGCCTGATCGGGCTCAGCATCTGAAGGATCTCCGCCGCTTTGGTTCCATCCCCCAGCCTGGCGAATCCGGCGGCCGCCCAGATTGCCCCGTGAGTGTACTGGCCACCGTTCTCGCGGACGCCCGGCGGATACCCGATGATATAACCCGGGTGGGGAGTTGAGTGGTTGAACGGGGGGCTGAAAAGCAGCACCATGTTCAGGTCCCGCTTAACGAGGTGCTTCTCGAGCGAGTTCATCGCCATTCGGGCTCGCTCAGGGTCCCCGGTTCCCGCGATTGCCGCCCAGGACTGGGGCAGGGAATCAATGCGCGCCTCTTCGTTCAGCGCTGAGCCGAGCGGGGAGCCGTCGTCAAAGTAAGCTCGCCGATACCACTCTCCGTCCCACGCGTTCTGCTCGATACTCTCGGTGATGCGCGGGATCAGCGATTCCAGCTTTTCGGCCATTACCGAGTCGCCGGCCATGCGACAGATCGGGATGAACTCCTTGAAAACCTCGATTTGAAACCAGGCCAGCCAGACGCTTTCGCCGGTTCCCTGAATGCCCACCCGATTCATGCCGTCGTTCCAGTCGCCTGAACCGATCAGCGGCAACCCGTGGGGACCGAACGAGAGAGATTTTTCGATGGCACGCCGGCAATGCTGGTAGAGCGAGCCGTCCTCCATCGAGACAACGGGCACGGAGTAGCTTTCATGCTCGTGAGGTTCCAGAATCGGGCTTTGGAGAAACGGAACTCGAACATCGATCAATTCCTTGTCGCTTGTCGCCCCGACATAACGCGCGACTACGTATGGCAGCCAGAGAAGATCGTCTGAGCAGCGGGTCCGCACACCAGCGCCGGAGGGTTCGTGCCACCAATGCTGGACGTCGCCTTCCGTAAACTGGTGGCGGGCCGCCGTCAGAAGGTGCTCGCGGACAAGTGCGGGTTGAGCGTAGAGAAGCGCGAGGGTGTCCTGCAATTGGTCTCGAAATCCAAATGCGCCGCCGGATTGATAAAACGCCGTCCTCGCCCAGATCCGGCAACTGAGCGTCTGGTACATCAGCCACCGATTCAGCAGGAAGTTGAGGCCCTGGTCAGGGGTCTCGATTTCCACCGTGCGGAGCAGCGTCTCCCACCAGGCCTGAGTTGCTGCTAACGACTCCTCGACGTACAGGGAATCTTTGTACTGCTGGATCAACGCCCGGGCCTGCTGCACGTTGTCCGCCTGGCCGAGCAGAAACACGAGCTCGGTTTCTTCGCCGGGGTTCAACTCGATTCTGGTCTGCAGAGCTGCACAGGCGTCGAGCCCTGCTCCTTTGCGGTTCATCAGCCTTTTTCGGGTCATTGCGGCCGGGCTGGCCATCGACCGGTTGCGTCCGAGGAACGCGGTGCGGTCCGCCGTAAAACTGGTGACCGAGGGGCTCATAGCAGCGAAAGCGACCTTCTGCCCGTATTCGGGATGGTACGCGTTGCGGGCCAGCAGCGCCTGGCTCGCCGAGTCCCAGCTGGTTGCGAGGTGCATCTGGGTCTCTTCCCGGTCGGTACCGAGCACCCATTCGACATAGGAGGTTATCGACAATGATCGTCGATGCGATGAACTGTTCTTGAGGCGCAGTGTTTGTACCCGGATCGGGTCGCCGCCTTCGTCGTACATCGGGACGAAAGTGGTGAGCTGTTGCTCTATTCCGTGACTGTTGTGCTCGAAGATGGAGTAACCCTGCCCGTGCCTGATTCGATACGGATCCTTCTCCCTGATCGGCAGTGGTGTAGGCGTCCAATACGCCCCGGTCTGCTCATCACGGATGTAGATCGCCTCCGATGGTTCGTCCTGGACTGGGTCGTTGCTCCACGGGGTGAGCCGGTTCCTTTGGCTGTTGTGGTGCCAGGTGCAACCGATTCCCGAATCGGAGACCACCGTCCCCAACATCGGGTTCGCGATTACGTTGACCCAGGGCAAGGGCGGCGTCACATCACTGGGAAGGTAGATGGCATATTCCCGCCCGTCCTCGGTGAAACCGCCGATCCCATTGAATTCGGCAAGATCAAGAAACGGCAAGGGAGGAGACGGCTCTTCGGGAGGCGGATTCCGGATTTCAAGAGGTGGCGGAACTTCGGGGCGCTCGGGCGTCCGGCTTAGCTGGAGCGACAGAGAGCCCCGAGCCGCAACGAGAGTGACCCGGGCCGCCGAGAAGAGAAGATTCTGCTCGTCTTTGGAAATCTGATCCGCCACGCGCAGGAACACGCCGCCGGGTCTGTCCATGCCGGTCATCGCCCAATGCGCCTGGACCATTCGCTGCAATCGCTGGTGCAGCGGCTGATCGTATCCGGAGTTCTCCTCGTTAAGCACCACCAGGTCGGTCTTCAGGCCACGGGCGCGCCAGAAGATGTGCGCGAGCAGGGCTTCCCGAACTACCGGGAAGTCGTTCTCATCCGCCACTGTCACGAGAAGAATCGGGACGTCGCCCGAAATGCCCATCGCCCACAAACCAGACTGCCCAAGGGCATTTCTGCGCAGCCGTTCAGGTGACGGCCGCAAGCCCTCGTTTGGGTAGATCATGTAGCTGCTCAACTCCTGGAACTGCTGCGCCTCGTCGATCTGCACCCCGAGATACCGGAATTGGAGTTGCGTATGCGCCCAGGCAAGCTCAAGAACACGGCTGGCGGCCTGAAGATCGGAATACTTGCGGAGCAAAGCCATCAACTCGTCCTCAGACCCGGCCGCGACGGTGACCACCGCCGCCCGGGCGCGTTCGCGCGGATGAAGAGTGATTCGCGAACGAAGCGCGAAGATTGGATCAAGGACATAGCCCTCGGTGTTGTCCAACTGCTCGCGAAGACCTTTTGGATTGCGCAAGCTTCGCCCGCGACCGACGAAACGCGATCGGTCCGTTTCGAAGCTGAACTCTCCAGGCCGCGCGACTCCAACGAGGAGTTGTCCCACCCAGATGGTCGGCTCTTCCGGGGACCTCTTTCGCCGCCATGCCACCAGGGCTCGACGTTCTCGAATCGCCCGGGTCTCGACGAACAGATTACTGAAGGCGGGATGCGCCCGGTCTGACGGGTGAGGCGCCAAAGCAAGCTCGGTGTATGAGGTTAGCTCGATCGTGCGCGCGTGCAGAGATCGGTTTGTAAGCGAGATGAGGCGGATTTCCGCGTCGTCTTCCGGTGACACCACGACCTGCCCTTCCGTCTCCATGTCGTGATCCCGTCGCCGAAACTCGACTTTCTCCGAAGCGTAAGTGACCGAATACCTGCGCTCGGGATGATCCAGGGGATGAAAGCCCAGGGACCATGTTCCGGCGCCATCCACGTCGCGAAAGTAAAGAAAGGTCCCCCAGTGATCGCGTGTCGTGTCGGCCCGCCAGCGGGTGATGTCGAAGTCGCGCCACCGGCTGTATCCTCCGCCGGAATTGGTCACCATGGCGCAATAGTTGCCATTCGAGAGCAACTGGGTGCGCGGGACAGGGGTATCCTGGGTGGTCACCCGGATGGCTCCCGGCTCTGCCAGGGATGCGACGGCCCGGATCGGCCTGGTTTCCGAAACTGTTCGTATGAAGACCGGCGGATTTTCAGGTTTCCCCTCGTAAAGCAGGGGTTCGGCTGCCTTCACAAGTGGGTCGGCGTGAAACCTCTCCTGCATGATTCCCGAGAGAACCGCGTTTCCCAGAGCAAGCAGCGTCATCCCCTGGTGATGCGCCATGTAGGCGTAGATAATTACCCCCGGCTCGCCCTCGCGCCGGCTTAGACGGGTATAGTCCACGGCCTCGTAATAGCCGCGTGGTCCCTGGAGTCCGAGTGCGGCTAGTCTTCTGAGATTCTGTATCGCCTTCGCCGGGCTGAGCAAAAGGGCCAGCGCAGTCGCGTATGGGGCGACAACGACCGGGGTCTCCGCTTCCCGATGCAAGGCAAGCGAAGGAACGCCGAACGCCCGATACTGGTAGGTCCTGCGGGCATCGAGGGCGCTGAATGCGGACTCCGAGATTCCCCACGGCACTGAGCGGTGCCGGCCGAAGTCAATTTGCTCCTCGAGTGCCACACGGCAGGCGTGCTCCAGCAGCGAATTTCGGAAGCACCTTGTGAAGAGCAGCGGCATGAGGTACTCGAACATGGTTCCGGTCCACGACATGACTAATTGTCTTCCGTTGGCGTTTCGGAAGGGACGGCCGAGTGTGAACCAGTGCTCCGCCGGGACCTCTCCCCGGGCCACGGCGAGGAAGCTGGCCAGCCGCGCCTCGGTCAAGAGGAGATCGTAGTACGAGTTGTCCCGGCGCCCGAGCGCGGGGTTGTAGCCAATTGTGAAGAGTCGCTTGTCCAGGTCGTACAGGAAACCGAGGTTGATTTCCTCCGACTCCTGGTCGAGTCTTTCCCGCAGCCTGCGAACTCGGCGGAGCAGACGCCGCGCCTTCATCTGAGCGCGCTCAAACGCTCGCTCGATGTCCTGCAGGCTGGACGGTGCAATCAGCTCGGGGCTATGTGCCCTGAGGCGTCCGGTCAATTCACGGAACAGACCCGCGATGTCGCCGCCCGCCAGGCCGGCCAGCGTCGGTGTCTTCGCGAGCAATCGATCCCGCAAAGCCGCCGCCTCCACGCCTTCCTGTGTTTTGGGGACTTCCAGGTTGGCCAGTCGCGGCAGCCAGCCCAGGTAGTCCGTCGCCCAGTCGGCCCATTGGGTGACTTGCGTGCTCGCTTTTTCCAGCCAGTACAATTCCTCGGCCGGACCGGTCTCACTTCGCAACTGCCCGGTGACCTGCCTAATCTCGGCGAGGATCGAGGTGAGTTGTTCCAGCTTCGTCACTTGATCGTCCGCGGCTTGGTCTAGAAGCGTCCGGATCGGGGCGAGCCGCCCTCGGAGTCCCTTCGTTTCGGCGTCTGCGTCCTTCAGGCAGTCGAGCGCGTCCCGAAGACCGTCGAAAACCTCACGGCCAAGGAGCGGACCGTTTTGCAGGTCGAGAAGGGCTTGTTTGAGCACAATGAAGCAGGCAAGTAAATTTCCGCTGTCGACCGTCGAGACGTACGGAGGGCGCAGTGGCTCAAGAGTCCGCGTGTCGTACCAGTTCAGCAGATGGCCCTCGTGGCGTTCCAGCTTGCCGAGTGTTTCCAGAGTTGCAGACAGGCGTTCAACCATCTCCGCCGTCGTCAGGTACCCGAAGTCCCGGGCGGTCAGGACCGATAGCAGCCACATCCCAATGTTTGTTGGCGAAGTGCGCTCGGCAATTTCCACGTTCAGTGCTTCCTGGGAATTGTCCGGGGGCAGCCAGTTCGTGGCCGGACCAACCAGGTCGTCGAAATATCTCCAGGTCTGGCGGGCAACCAGACGAGCGAACGCAACGTCTGCCTCGGACAGCGCTCTCTCGGGCAGTGGCCGCCGAGTGTGACTCAGTTCTGAAGCAACCGCCGGGGCGGCCATCCAAAGCAGCACCCAGGGGAGGACTGCCCAAACCGCCAGGTCAGCTTGCAGAAGGAGAAATCCGAGACCGGCGGACAGCAGCGCTACGACGGCGTTCTGGACGGCTACTCGGTGTAACCGGTGACGCGCAAACGAATGACTAAGTTGAGCCGTCTCCCACTCCAGAAGACGCCGTTTCGAGAACAGCTTTCGGTATTTCGCCCGGACAATTGCATCGGCCGCAAGCCAACCGGAATGAGGCATCAGGACGATCGAGACGACCGCGCGTGCGACGGCCATCTTGAATTCCGGCCAGCCTGATCCCTGCAGCGCGGTTGCTCGGAGGTGCAAGGTGCCCAAAAGCGAGATGACTGGAATCAGGGCATATGCACCAACCACGATCTGCCAGACCGGCGCCCCGAAAACAGCAGCGCCGATCACCAGCAGCACGGAGGCGATCGGAACGACGCTTCGCCTTAGGTTGTCCAGGAGTTTCCAGCGGCTGATCAGCGACAACGGGTTTCGTTCGCTGCGACCGCCCGGAAGCGGGACCCACGGAAGAATCCAGTGTGCTGCCTGCCAGTCGCCTCGGGTCCAGCGATGTTGTCTCGAGCAGTACGAGGAGTAGTAGTGGGGAAAGTCCTCGAAGAGTTCGATGTCGCTGGCCAACGCGGTTCGGACATAACATCCTTCGAGCAGGTCGTGGCTCAACAGACAGGATTGCGGAATGCGCGCCGAAAGCACGGTGTAAAATGCCCGCAAATCGTATATCGCTTTGCCGTGATAGATGCTCTCGCCAAAGAGGTCCTGGTAAGCGTCTGAGACCGCCCGTGAATAGGGATCTGTTCCGGTCTGGCGGGTAAACAGCCGGGTGAACGCGGTTGCCGTTGCGTGCGGCAGAGCGACACTAAACCGCGGCTGGATGACGCCGAAACCCCTGGCCACCCGTCGCTCAGCAATCTCTACCTGCGGTTCGTTCAGGGGATGCGCCAGGGTTTCGACGAGTCGTCGGGCGGTTCCCACCGGCATCTGTGTATCGGCATCGACGGTGATGACGAAACGGACGTCCGCCAAACGCCGTGTGTCGCCAACAATCAGGTAATCCCTTTCGCTCCCATCCGGCAACTCCGGCTTCAGGCTCTGGAGATCCGGGTCACCCTTCAGCGAGATCAGGTAGTGGTTGACCTGCTCGAGCTTGCCTCGCTTTCGTTCCCAACCAAGCCAGGTATTCTCGGAATCGGACCATGTTCGAGGCCGGTGAAATAGAAGAAAGCTGGCGGAATACTTTTCGTTGAGTTCCTCGATGGCTCGACGTGCGACCCCAAGCAATCGCGAGTCTTCTGGCATTTCGGCTCGAGGCGCATCGGCGAAATCCGAAAGGAGGGCAAATATCAGGTTCGGGTCACGATTCGCGAGAAAATTGACCTCCAGGCGATGGACCTGCGTGAGGATTGCGTCCTCGGTCAGGAGAATCATTGGAACCACAACCATCGTGAGGTTTTGGTCCGGGATCCCCTCTTTGAATTCCATCTTCGGAAGCACCCGCGGTTCAAACAGCCGGACAATCAACTGGTTGACGGCCTGAATGGCGATCTCCGAGGCTGGGAACAACGCGAGTAGCGCGAGGACCGCAGTGAGCCATGGGGGGTGGTTCCACCAACGAACGCTCGCGGACAACAAAGCTGCTTCGATGGCAAGAGTGAGACCGAGAGTGGAGCCAAGATAGACCACGGTGGCGTTGGAAGTCAGCGCTCGCCTGACCTTCCTGCCGACCGGCACGCGGGCATTGCAGGCTCGCTCGAGGGTCGGTCGCTCTTCGCCGATCAGGTAATTGCCGACGTGATTGCGAGCCCTTTCCTGCTCACCTCTTGCCAGCTCCAGTGCTTTCCGCGCGACCTCAATTTCGCTCAATTTCGAATGTCGCGCCAGTTCCTCGGCAGAGCTGCGACACCGGTCGCGGGTATGGAAATCGCATCGTTTGTACGCGCCGGCGGGATCGTCTGCGAGGATACGATCGATTTCAGACAGCTGCTCAAACACGACTCGCCAATCCAACTCGGTCAAGAGCCGCAGCGACGTGACCGCATTCGCGACGGTCACCTGGTCGCCGGCCTGTCTGGCCTGCTCCTGTTGGACCAGCTCCGCGTAGGTTGCGTTTGTCTCTCGTTCCACCCAACGCTGCACCGAGGACAGGGCTGCTTCTTCGTCATACAGGTGGCTGTTGAGGCGGATTGCGAAATGAGGATCGAGCCTCCGATGCTCGCGCGCCAGCTCCCCGAGAATCAGCAGGAGCTGATCTGGGTCGCGTCGTGCCGCGTTCAGAACACGATTTGCCCAGAAATCAGCATTTTCCCGGCCCTGCTGTCGAAGATTGACGTCGGTTGCCTTCGCCTCCAACTCTTCGATCAACACAAGCCGCAGGACCAGCGGAAGTATCCACAGCTCCGCAATCCCCAGCGGCTGCAGGCTCTGGTAAGCGCGGAGAAAACCGACAAGGTTCTCGCGGTCCAGGTGCGAGTCAACGGATCTCACGAGCGCTCGGGCAATTTCGTAAATGCGAAAACTCGCCCCCCCGGAAGCGCCTTCCACGAGTGCCAGTAGCTTTTCGTGGCCGGCCGGCAGGTTGCGGCGAATTTCGCCGATTTGCGCTTCGATGATGTAGTTGTTGTCGAGCAGCCACTCCGCCGCCGGCGTGACCGTCTGTTCGAGGCGCACCGATTCGCTCAGCTCTTCGGTGGCGCACCGCAGTACCTTCGAACACTCGTCCAGCCGCTTCAGGAACCGGGGGTCTGGCCGCACGTTCGCGGATACTGCCTTCTGAGTTGCCGCAAGTCGGGCCGCCTCGGACTTGAGCCGTTCGCCGGCCAGCCGCTCGCTCCTGCCTGAGGCGGTCCGGGCGTCACTCGGCTTGCGCTCGGTCTGACGGGCAAAGAACGTTGCCGGTGCGGCGGTCCCGGAAGTTTTGAGGATCTCAACAACCTCAACGAGTTGTCGACCCTGGGTTTTCACTATGACGAGCGTCTCCCCCTCGAGAACCCACCGACTGTAACGGGCGATCAGCTTCTTCTCGACGCCGGCACCTGTCAGGCTGATTGCGAACCAGACGGCGAGGAATCCGATTAGGGTGGCCGGTAGCGAGACGAAGAGTGGGAGTTCCAACAACAGGGTTCCTAGCAGCGTCACTAATGCCCCGAGGACGCCCCACTGAGTCGGCCGGGCGGAACCGTGCTTCACACGGACATCCCCGTCCTGGGACCGGGTGATTGCCGCAGCGCGCCGGTGGCCCTTCACACTCAGGCTGGCGAGCACGGCTGTTGTGTCGTCCGAGGCAGGATAGAACCCGAATGCGAGTCGCGTCACTGTGTCTTGCTCCAAGCGTGTACCGTGGCCGATTGGCGTGGCCATCCGGGCTGACGGGGGAAATACCCGAAGTTCTCGAGAGTGTTAACTATTTTCTCGAAATTGCCTCTTTGAAGCAAGTCGGCGGTTCGATTCGAAGCAACCAGCGCGACAGGAAACCAGCCACGGATTGTCCGTGTCATCCGTGAAATCCGTGGCTGGTTCAAACCTCGAAGACGCAGTAGGGTTTTTGGCTGTTGCGTTGTTGCACAAAACGGCAAACATTGTAGACGCGAATGTTACGCTGCGTTCGGCCCTCCGGAGACCCGTTGTGCGCGTGGCCGTGCACGATGACGTCCACGCCGTGACGATCCAGAGCCGCACCCAGGCGCGACGACCCGAGGAAGGCAAACAGTTCGGGTGACTCGCCTTCCAGGGTCTTCTTGATCGGGGCATAGTGGAGCACGCCTACCTTCTTCCGACTCTCCAGTTTCGTTACGGCGTTTTCGAGTCGCATCACCTCGTCGATTCCCGTCTGGATGAAGTCCTTGATCGCTTTCTCGCCAAATGGCTGGACCATGCGCCCGTCGAAGCCGCCGCAGAACCCCTTGGTTCCCGCGAAGCCAACTTCGCCGATCTCCACGGCGCTTCCCTCCAGGACGAGGATGCCGCTGTCACGCAGCATGCGGGTGAGTTCCCCTTCCATTCCGTTTTCGTGATCGTGGTTGCCCAGGACGGCGACGATCGGCAGCCTGACGTGGGTGATCTCTTCCAACAAGACCTTCATTTCCGCGGGCAGGCCCGCATCCGTCAGATCTCCGGCGATAATCAGGACCTCTGCTTGGTCTTCAACGCCTTCCAGGCACGAACTGATCGTCGAGTTGACCCGGCAATGCAGGTCTGCGATCGCGGCAATCCTCAACCCTATTCTCCGTTCTCCGGTTCGCCGTGTTTGTAGTAAGCCCGCAGCTCGCGTGGGTCCGTGTAGCCCCAGTCCCGTATGTCCGCCGAGAAGGAAAACGGATCGACCAACATGCCGCGGCACTCGCTCGACTGCGCCTGCGGATCCGCCCAATCGCGCCTGATCCCCTCAAACATCTGTTGGATCAAGTCTTGCGGCAGGTAGTCAGGATGGCCCGGGTAAACAAAGTCGAAAAACAGAAAGTGCCACAGCAGGATCTTGCGGTGCGGCCCGAGGATCCGGCCGACCCGTTTCCAGTCGACTTTTCCCCGCACGCTCCTTATGACATGGGCGATGTCACCTCCGTCAAACCTGTCGCGCGCCGCGACAAACGCCTTGGAAGCGATGAGCTGTTCCAGTCCGATGAGCGGAGCGTGCACTCCCTCGATTTCAGCGGTCCGTTCGGACTTCAGCCAGTCGTCGTCGAACTGAATCGCCCCATTGGCCATGCTGAAGATCAGGTCCACGAAATACGGTTCCGACCACGCTTTCGCCAGCCAGTGGTCCTCCGGGATCTCCACCTTGAATCCCGCCTTCGCCAGTTCTCTGAGCGCCTTCTCAAGATCGGACGGCTTAATGAAGACATCCAGGTCCTTGGTGTCTCTCCAAAGACCGGTGTAAGTGTGCAGGGCAAAGGCGCCGGCGAGGATGTAAGGAATCCCCGTATCGTTCAGGATCCTGAGGGCTTTCGAATAGACTTCAGCCTGCTCGGGCTCGAGGTGGGGCTGGCCCACCCGGGCGAAACCATCGCCCTTCTGCCGCCGAAATACCGATTCTCCCAAGTACGACTCCCTTCTCGCCCGATACCGACTGCGCCACGTCCGGTCAATAGGAGTTTCCTGCTCCGGGTTGAGCTGCCCGGGAAGCTGACCACCGGAATGGCCCGGTTTAATTAGGTAGGTCTTAAAAACCAGCCTACACGGCTTCCGGGTCTGAAGTCCACCGGTTCGACGCCCAGGATGGGCTCGCTGGACGCTTGGGCGCGTATTTGGATAAATTGAACTGTATGCTCAAAAAACTGATGGTGGTGTTCGTCGTTGGTGCGGTGTCCTCGTGCCTGCTTTTGGCCGGAGAATCGGTCTCGCTGTTTAACGGCAAGGATCTAGCCGGGTGGACACCGGATGTCCCCGAAAAAGACAAGAACCCGGACGCCCCACCGAGCTTCGTGGTCCGCGACGGTCTCCTTGTCAGTATGGGGACCCCCAGAGGACACCTTATCACCGACGCGGCCTATTCCAACTACCGGCTCGAGGTCGAATATCGGTTCCCCGGCAAAGCCGGCAACTGCGGCGTGCTGGTTCACGCCTCAACTCCTCGCGCTCTCTCCGCGATGTTTCCCAAGTCGGTCGAGGTCCAGATGCAATCCGGTCAGGCGGGCGATTTCTGGTGCATCCAGGAAAACATCGAAGTGCCCGACATGGAGAAACGCAGGCCACGCAAGGAAGGCCAGGCATTCGGAGGAGGGCCAGGAGACGCGCGACGTATCCTGAATCTGACGGACAATTCCGAGAAACCCCTGGGCGAGTGGAACCGTATGGTCATCGAGTGCCGCGGAAATGAAGTCAAGGTCTGGGTAAACGACGATCTTGTGAACCACGGGGTCAACGCCACAGCATCTCAAGGCAAAATCGCCCTGCAGGCCGAAGGGACCGAGGTCGAGTTCCGCAAGGTGGCGTTGACGAAGCTCGATTAAGTTTCGGGAGTTTCGGGAGTTTCGGGGACATAATACTTAATTCCCATCCAGCCTGCTCTTGCGTGCGTCGGCAGAGGAATTAAGTTTTGTGTCCCCGAAACTAATTCCCATCCAGCCGGCTCTTGCCTGCGTCGGCAAGGAATTAAGTTTTGTGTAGCCGAAACTGCCTATTGGCACCGTCGTGCGGCTTGGGCCCGAGTTCGAAGTCGGACGTCCGAACTCACCAGCTCGACTTCCGGCCCTTGTTCTGCTCGTCTAGCCAGGTCTTGAGCGGCGCGAAGTAATCAAGTACCGCGGTTGCGTCCATCTGCCGCTCGCCCGTAAGGGCCTCCAGCGCTTCCGGCCACGGACGGCTCTGTCCCATTTCCAGCACTTTCTTGAGTCGAGCCCCGATCTCCTTGTTTCCGTAGATCGAGAAGCGGTGCAGGGGCCCGGTCCACCCGGCCTGGCGAGCCATTGCGCGGTGAAACTGAAATTGCAGGATGTGTGCGAGGAAGTATCGGGAATACGGAGTGTTCCCCGGAATGTGGTATTTAGCACCCGGGTCAAAATCCTCTTCGCTCCGCACCACCGGCGCCGCCACTCCCTGGTACTTCTGCCGAAGCTCCCACCACGCTTTGTTGTAGGACTCTGCCGGGATTTCGCCCGCGAAGACCTTCCACCGCCATTCGTCGATGAGCAGTCCGAAAGGCAGGAAGGCGACTTTGTCGAGAGCCATTTTCATCAGGTCGCCGATGTCCCCCTTCGCGTCCGGTGCTTTCTCGAGTAGCCCGATCTTGATGAGGTACTCAGGCGTGATAGATAGGGCAATGGTGTCGCCTATCGCCTCGTGAAAACCGTCGTTGGCGCTGCCCCGATATAGCGGGTCCTGACTGTTGTAAGCCCTCTGATAGAAATTGTGCCCGAGCTCGTGGTGCACCGTCTGGAAGTCCTCGGCTGTGATTTCGATACACATTTTGATCCGCAAGTCGTCTTCAGCATCGATATCCCAGGCGCTGGCGTGGCAAACGACCTCGCGGTCAGCGGGCTTGGTGAACAGCGATCGTTCCCAGAAAGTGTCGGGCAAAGGCTCGAACCCGAGCGAGGTGAAGAAGTTCTCGCCGTATTTCACCATATCCTTGGGTCCGACGTTCCGGGATTTCAGGATCTTCGTCAGGTCGTAGCCCGGATCGGCGTTGGGAGGCGCGACCAGGTCGTAGACATTTCCCCATGACTGGGCCCACATGTTGCCGAGAAGGTGAGCCGGGATTGGCTTGTCGAGAGCGACCACCTGCGACCCGTACTTTTTGTTCAGTTCCGCTCTCACGTACGTGTGCAGGGATTCGTAGAGCGGTCTGACCTGCGCCCACAGCCTGTCGAGCTCCGCTGCGAACTGCTGGGGGGACATGTCATACTTGGCCCGCCACATCTCGCCCAGATCCTTGAAACCGAGCTCGCGAGCCCCCTCGGTCGTCAACTCCACGAAGCGCCTGTATTTCGGCCGGATGGGAGGCGAAATGGTCCGCCAGCCGGTCCAGACTTCGAGCAGTTCGTCGGGCTTTTTGCTCTCTGCCATGACGCGGCTCAGCTCGTTGATGTCCATGCATCGCTTCTTGTCGCCGCTCGGGCAATACTGGCCCTTCCCGTAGATGCTCTCCATCGAAGTCATCAGTCGAGACAGCTCTTCCTGTTTGGCGGGATCGCTTGGAGCAGCAACGGAAAGCGATGTGATCAGGAGAGTCATCTTCCGACGGAGGTCAGGCGGAAGCTCGGTCCGGTTAAACTTCGCGGCCTCTTTGGCCAACTCTGTGGTTGCTGCGATCAGCTGCTCCTGCGCCTGGGCGGCGATCGCTTCGGTGTCCTCGGTGATGAAATTGCTCTGAACCCAGGAGGCGCGATCCGCATTGATCCACAGCTTCAGCAAGCGCTGTTCGGCTTTCTGCAGGAACTGCTGCGCTTCGTCGGCGCTCGGTGCGCTCGACTGGGCCGCGGCCAGTACGAAGCTTGCCTGGACGAAAAACAGGGACGCAATCAAGGGAACGAGGTAGTAGGCTCTCTTCATCTCACAATTATAGCCGGGCGCGCACGAAACGGTCTTTCGCGGAGTGCGCGAATGGTGAATCGCAAAAACAAAAACGGGGCAGTTTGCTGCCCCGTTTTGTTGATTCAGGAGGTGATTGAGTGAAGCCTTACTTTCGGATGTCCCCCTTGTCGTCCATGAAGCTGGCACGCGCCCAGATGAAGATCAGGTACGCACCGAGCAGTATGAGCGCCATCGGCCACCAATCCTCCATCCACTCGAGAGAGAAATTGAACTTGGTATGGGCAAACATGAGAGCGCCGAAAGCGATCAGAGCGATTCCGCCGACCAGCGATCCCTTACTCTCAGGCTTCTCCATCTCCTCGGGCAACTGCGTAGGACCGAGTCCTGCGAGCATCTGGTTATAGAGGGACGCTTTGCGCCACGCATCCACCATGTTGTACAGCCAGAAAAAGGCCAGGAAGAACGCGCCGAGTGGGACCATTGGCCCCAGGTATCCGCCGGCGAGCATGGCGATCAAAGACGCGACGACCAGTACGTTGATAAAGCCATGCTGGTAATAGCCGACGTAGACTTGCCCGAGACCTGGCATCAGGGAAAGGACTCCGGCAAGCACCGGGCTCTTCCGGCGCGGATCCTGGTAGTACGCCCGGCCGTAATAAGGTGGCTGCTGCTGATTAAACGGCGGAGTCTCGACTTCCGCTTCCGGTCGTATCTCGTTGGGGGGAATGTTGCTCATCTTGTCCTCCTCTTCTTGTTTCGCTTCTGTTCTGTTATCCCCGTTCACCAGTGAAAACGCACGGGCCTGCAAACAGGTTCGGTGGTTGCCGAAATTTCGCAAAAAGCAGAACCCGCTTACTCCGCTGAAAAACGCTGCAAGGTTTGTTGCAAATGTTAACTCTTCTATTAATAGTCGGATAGACCGGCGAGTCCCGGCGGAGGGCGAGATCGAATGGAGCCGCGCACGACAGCGAGAGAAGCGAGCGAGTAAGCGGACCACCTGACTCGCTCCACTGCTTCGTGTTTAAATGTCTCGACTTAGCGAATGACTGGTGGTCCGCTTACTCTCGC
>CAYQYP010000357.1:0-12733 GCA_964421755.1 uncultured Acidobacteriota bacterium | reverse complement strand
GGCGGCTCAGCCTCCGGAAGGTGAACAGGCGAAAGCCGCGCGCCAATACCGGATGCATGACTACAATCGACCGCGACCGGCCGTCATCGAGCCCGGCACCGCGAGCACACCGGACCAACCGGGAAAACCGCCCTCTGACGCAATCGTCCTGTTCGACGGCACCGACCTTTCACAGTGGAGGTCGATGGACGGAAGCCCGGCCAAGTGGGTGGTCAAGAACGGCAACATGGAGTGTGTGCGGGGCAGCGGGTATATCCGGAGTCTCCAGGCCTTCGGCGATTGCCAGCTTCACGTCGAATGGGCGGCGCCCGCGAAACCAGAAGGCCGGAGCCAGGGACGCGGTAACAGCGGCGTGTTCTTGATGGGCAACTACGAGGTGCAGGTGCTTGATTCCTACGAAAACATCACCTACGCTGACGGCCAGGCTGCGGCGGTCTATGGCCAGTACCCACCCCAGGTGAATGCCTCTCGATCGCCAGGCCAGTGGCAAACATACGATATCGTTTTCCATCGACCTCACTTCGACGAACAGGGCAAGCTTCTAAAACGTGCGCGGCTGACGGTCGTCCATAACGGCGTCCTTGTCCAGGACAATGTCGAGCTCCTGGGACCGACCACTTGGATGAACCGGCCGGAATACACGCCTCATCCCGACAAGCTCCCGCTTTCCCTGCAGGATCACGGGAATCCGGTTTTGTACCGGAACATCTGGGTGCGCGAGCTCCCGGCAGGCCAACCTCACGACAAAGAAATCACCCTCGGGGGCGCGGCCCTGGATAAGTTCGCGGGGCAGTACAAAAACCAAGGTTTGACGGTCACGGTCACGCGCAAAGGAGATCAGCTCCTGGCTCGAATCGGCGATAACGTCGACCGGCCCATTTACCCGCGGTCCGAGACCGAGTTCTTCTCGAAGTACATCGGCCTGGTCTATGAATTCAAGCCCGGACCGACCGGCCAGATTGACGGCTTGACGATAAAGCACGGCGACGACCGATACGAGGTCCAAAGGGCGAAGTAGCAGTTTCGGGGACATAATACTTAATTCCCATTCCGTAAAGCGGGATCACGCTTAAGCAAGGAATTAAGTTTTGTGTCCCCGAAACTCGTCGGCCGAAAGCGTTTTTTCCCTGATGCTATTCTAGCCGCTCATGCGATTGCCAATCGCGCTGTGTTACCGCTGCGAGGATAAAGACGCCGACGATCTGTACTCCCGGCTGATCCCGGGCGGGCTGCTGTGCCTCCACGGCGTTCTGCGTAAGTCGGGCTTTCACTCCCGGCTGTTCAACTTCAGCGGCGTCCCCTGGCCGGAAATCAACCAGAAGCTCGCGAGCTTCCACCCCCGGCTGATAGGCGTTTCGCATTTCACTCACAACCACCGTTCTTCGATGCGGCTCTATGAGTCAGCCAGAAAGGTCTCACCCGAAGCGGTGATCCTTGGCGGAGGCGCACAGGCCACTTTCCTCGATGACGTGATCCTGGAACGCTCAGGCTCGCTGGATGGCGTGATCCGAGGCGAGGGCGAAACCGCAATACTTGAGCTCGCCGAACGTCTGGCCAGCGGGGAGTCGTGGCAGGACACCCCGGGACTCACGGTCCGCTCAAACAACGGGCCGGTCCGTCAACCCGAGGCAGCCAAGCCGGCGGCGCTCGATACCTGTTACCCGCTCGAGCGTTTCGAAGAAACGGACGGCGTCCTCCCCGAGGAGCAGTTTCCCTTCGTCGTCACTTCCCGCGGCTGCCCCGGCCGATGCACCTTTTGCGATTCGCCGGAGTTCTGGGGACGCCGGGTCCGTTTTCGAACCACCGCCCGCATCATCAACGAAATCCGCTATTTGATGCGAGACTATGGCTTCATGTACTTCGGATTTCGGGACGATACGTTTACGGCCAACAAACCGAGGCTTCGGGAGCTGTGCCTCGCTTTGCAGAACGAGACTCCCGGAATCCTGTGGAACTGCCAGTCCCGGGTCGATCTCGTGGACGAGGAGCGGCTCCTTTGGATGAAGCAGGCAGGCTGCGAGCAGATCCAGTTCGGCATCGAGTCGATGGCTCCGGAAGTCACCGATCTGCTCGGCAAAAGAGTCGACCCCCTGAAGGTCCACTCGGCCCTGAAGCTCTGCCGTCAATTCGGGATCCGCTCGTGCGCCTATTTCATCACCGGAGTGCCGGGTCAGACTGGCGACTCGCTCAAATCCGATTTCCGCTTGTTCTCCGAACATGGCCTCCAGGAAGGGATCGTCTCCCCGCTCTGCTACTACCCCGGAACCGCGCTGTTTCGAAGCATGAACAAGTCCGGACCCGTGGACACCGGCATCTTCCTCTCCGGAAGAACCGATCGCCTGATCGTCCGACAGGACAGCGAATCGAAGATGCTGCACGATTCCCTGTGCGACTTCATCGCCTCCCACGGGCCGCGAAACGCGTTCCGTGAGAATGAGATTAAAGCGTACCTGAATCGCACCGGGCGATGTTTCTCGGCGCTTCTCGACTGGGGGCGCTACTGCATGGGGTCGAACAGGACCGATGACGCCAGGGCAGCTTTCCAGGAGATTCGGGAACGGTGGCCGGACAACCCCTGGGGCTGTCAGGCTCAGGCCGATCTCGCCGAATCATACGGACAGCGAGAAGCAGCGAGGCGCGATCGGGCGGCCGCGGACCGGGCGGCCCGAATGCGGAATGCGGAATGAAAAACAATGACTCGTTTGATCGGCGCTACGGCTCATTTTGGTTCGCAGTTGCCGTTGATACTAGGGCAACCGCGCTTGCGGCTCTGCGAGGACTCACTCTCGGTAAGGTTTCTTGCTCCGCGGTGCAACGGGTGCCTGTTGATCCAGCGACTGTCGATACCTGATACAGCCCTGCATGAACTGTGGCCATTCCGGCACAACTGGAACGGGATCACTCTTTTCAGGCAACAGACCCCAGAGCGCCGGATGATGCCAGCACAGCTCCTGCTCACTGCTGTCTCGGTGTTGGCGAATGCCGTTTCGCAGTTTCCTGGCTTCTGCGATCAGCTCTTCGCGCGACATTGTTTCGAGATCTTCATCCATTGCGTTCCTCCTCACGGCTGGACCTTTTGCGGGGTTCTTCGAACGATTATCTCAGGTGGGCAGGTCGGTCGGAAGTGAACGAATTCACCTGGCCTCGGTCGGCCGGTGGCGCCGGCTAGGCGCCATCCGTCTTGTGGGCGTCCGGATGATGATCCGCGACGAGATTCAGGACGTGGCCGTCACTGGCGCGGACGCGAAAGAAACGGCCCGCCGTGCCTCGCCACCGGCTCACGATTTGCTCCACCTTCAGCCGGCTGCCGTAAGTCTGGCCTGTCAAGTGGGACGCCCGTACGCCGTTTCACGGTCGGTCCCGGGGGTCGGTCAAAGAAATCGGGCGAGGCCTCTCCAGTTCCTCGACCGACGGGATCCGGTGCTGCCTTTCGGCCCATGTTACCGCGCCAATGCCCCCGGTGATGAGCCCCACGATTGTTGCGAAGGGCCAACCGACCAAAGTTGCGATGATCCAGCCGACTAAGCCGCCAACCACGACACCGAGCACAGCAATCGCAAGCCGTTTGCCCATTGTCTTCCTCCACTCTCTCGGCAGTGCCGCCGAACGGTCTCACGGCGGCCAAGCGACATTTGCCGACCGTGACGACAATTATTTTGTCGATATAAATGACCCTGGGTCAAATTCTTTCGAATGAAACTTCATGCTGCCTCTCGAACCCGCCCCATGCTTGATTAGCAGGACGACGGCGCCATTGTTCGTATTGAGCGGTTCGGCCTGTATGGCTTTAGATCTGAAGATGGTTTTCAGCAATGTGGGAGAAAAGGTCCAAATGAGGACCCCTGAACTGATGCTTACGAGAGCGGACAGGAAGAAGGCGATGCTCCGCTGGTACGTCTCCAAAACGAGGGGCAACTGCAGATGACAGAAACGATAAGAAACATCGCAAATACCACGAGCGCGAGGTTGCCAAGGTCGTCCCTGTTCACTGGTTTTCCTTTCTGCGTATGGCCGAGCAGTGTTACTAAAACCGTTCTCTCTTAACACAATCACCGCTGGACGAGTCGCTCACGGCGGTCGGGGCACTGCAACCTGACTCTTTGGATTGGTTGCTGTGTTGAGACAGCGAGCGTTTCATGTCGCGTGCTGGCTCGAGCTGCGCCGGGACCGGCGCGGAGCAGCCACTGCAGGGATCACCAACTCCGACGCTCCCCGGCCAATGGCCATCCTCGTCTTCGACACTCGATCACCTGCATCACTCGTGCCGCAGCGACTGGATCGGGTCGACCCGTATAGCACACGGCGTGCGGGGAGACCCGCTTGGGACGATACCACGGATCGGGGGCCGAACTGATCGAGGCCTGACGCCCCATGGCACCTTTCGCCACAGTTTACTTCTGCAGGTCGACAAGAGTTTGCACGCCGGCCTGAGTATCTTGGGCGAAGCGCGCAAGCTCTTCCGGAGAAACCAGTCGGAGAACACAGAGGGCGGCGAGTTTCTGAAGGGCATTAGATCGACGCGCATCGTTAAAAGCCCAACCCACTTCCTTATCGCGCTCTCTGACCAGGCGATAGATTTCCAAGTACCTCTCATGGAACTTCTTGCTGGAGTTTGTTGATACGTCCTGGATTTCCCTCAGGATTCGCTCACAGAAACGTTCCAGGCCGACTTCCTGCAGCTTCCGAAACGTTCTCCATTCTGACTCCGTCATACATTCCCCCTCTAAACCGCCTGACGCCAAGTTCAGCGGTCGGTCAGGCTCATCACCAGACGATCAATGAAAGAAGCCAGGGCCGATCAGCTGCTGCTGAAAAGCAGGATGTAGTAGGTACTAAACATCGCGATTCCACCCTGCCGCCTAACGCTCCGCATCAGCGGGGCCGCGCGGAGCACTCAGATAAACCAGGAGAAACTCCTCCGGCGGCCTCCGCTGCATGCGCTGGTTATGTGGCGGCCCTCATTTCGACGAGCCTCCCGCTAACTTCTTTTCATCTAATCTTAAAAACCTCACCGCATTGTTGTAGAAAATATCCCGCGTCTGTACCTCGGTCAGAAACTTTGCCGATTCGATGCCTTCGATTGCCATACCAATGCCTTCTGGCCAGATCATCTGGTCCGACCCGAACATCAGCCGCTTCCCGAATCCGGCACGCACCAGCGCCCGCAGGTACTCGTGAAATTCCTCCCGCGGTCTGAGCCAATCAATTGCGGCCAGATCCGCATATACCTGTGGATACATGTGCATAATGGCTATCGTCTCTTGCAAGTATGGATAGCCGGCATGCATTAGGTAGACGCGCAGCTTCGGATGTCGGATCAAGACTTCTTCGAGGAGCGCGGGATTGCCTAACGAATTACGGAATTTGGGACAGCATTGATAAGGAGTCCTCGGCGGGGCGAGGCCCGTGTGGAGGCCGACCGGTATATCCAGCTCCTCGGCCAGAGCCCAGTATGGCTCCATCTGCTCGTCGTTAGGAGCTACTCCGACGTATTGCAGCCCAAGCTCACCAAGGACGCCGAGTCGCCCAGCGCGAAAATCCTCGCGGAGCACATTCATATCGGGCAGCTCGAAATGAGCGCCCAACATTGTGCCACCGATAATTCGCCCTGGGTCAGCGGCGAACCAGCGCGATACGTATTCGCGCGGGCCGCCCGCGACCGCCTTTACAATGTTGTAACGTTTCAGCTCCGCGAGCGTCGCGTCCATAAACTCTCTGTTGGTTCGGGCCGTCGGTACTTTTCCGGTCAGCGGATTGGGCGGAGGGGGATTGCCGCTATGATCCCAACCAGTAGCATGTACGTGCATGTCGATAATCGGCGGTCGCTGAGGCGCGGATGGTTGTTGAGAGAATGCTTGGTTGGCGCTGACGCATAGCAGAAGTACGAGCGATGTTATTGGGTGAACAAACTTCATCGCGGCCTCCCGTGAAAGTTCAAGGAATCTTAGCTGATTTGCTAGCCACATGACGGCAATGAGTTCAGCGGGCGGCCCGGCCACTCAGTTACCCCGAGCCAGCGCTGATGTTGTCACCTCTTCGTTTCCACCGAGCCGCGACTCGGGCCGCTCCGCTGCCACGACGTGTTGGCGGGTGAGCCCAAAAGGGTTCGTCAGACCTTTCGTTCGCGGCGCGTCGTCTCTCGCGCGCTGATGATCCTCACTCGTCCTTCCCGTTCGGCATGGCTGACGGCAAGCAAGCGGCCCGTGCAAGACACGCCAAAGGTGAGAAACCGGTATTCCCCGAGTGAGCGATCGGGATCAGGGAAGGTTATCGCCAAGGACGGTGGACGCCTCGGAAAAGCTCACTCCGTGTTTTCTCTCGTTCGCCTCGGCCTTCTCAGGATCCCATTCGAAATCCATTTGAACGGATTACAAGCCGCGTGTGCAAGAGCCGCCTAACGGCACAGAGTTCAGTACCAATCCCTCGTACGTTCCGTAGCCGCCTCCACATCAGGCCAGTCGATTCCGTTCATCCAAACACTTCCGATGATGAAGTAACTCAAGATGATAGCATCCTGCCTTATTCTGTGGCACTGCGTCTCGCCGCGAAAACCCTTTCTAGTGCCTCATGGACCTCAGCGGTGCGGTTTGCAGGCACTTGGAGGTAAACGGTCTTTAAAAATGGTAAGCGGGAGGTTGTGCAAATCTCCAGCAGGGACCGCGTGGTCTTGCTCCAGTGAATACTTCTGATTCGTATACTGCGGATACCACCAGAACGATTGGGACCAAGGAAAAAAGCCATCGCATGAGACTGGTTCCTTTCTTGTCGCGGTCAACGAACGCTGCCGCACGCCAGGCTAACGACCCGAGTTCAGCGGCCCGCCCGGGCCTCACCACCAGATGACCAATGTAAGGAAAACCAGCGCCGATCCGCTGCAACAAGTGTTAGGCATGCCCAATGGCACCAATCGGGTGGAAAGCGGAGCGGCGTCACAAGCAGGTAGGCGCTCCTGATGACAGGATTAAAGATCCCAAAGGGATATGTCCTGACGCCCCGGACGATGACCTGGAACCCGGTACTTGGACCAGTGCTCACCGCTCCAACCCGAGTCTACCACCGTCGTCAACCCACCGGACCGCCTGACGGCAATGAGTTCAGCGGGCGGTCCGGCCGAGTCGTTGCCCCGCCTCACCAGTCACGTTTTCACCCTCTTCGCTACCACCGGAGTGCGACTCGGGCCGCTCCGCTGGAACGACGGGTTGGCGGGGTTCTATGATTCCCAAGTGACCCAGACTCTTGCCACCCGCCAACGATCCTGTGACTTTACGACGAGCAGATAAGCACCGGCTCCTGCGAGGTGACCTCTCATGTACTCGATATAGAGCAGGGCTTTCTGGCCCTTGTCGCCAAAACCGACGCGTGAAACCCGGGCGTAAGCACTTCGCTCTGAGAACTCAGCCCGAAAGCGTTTCCAGCTGTAATTCTCCTCTCCCACAAAGTAGGCTTCGATTGCCTCATGAGTCAGCAGAACCTGACTATCTGAAACCTTCAGACTGAATGCCACCTTGCAGTTGCCCTCATTCGCTTTCAAGTACGCCGCCCACACCGGATAGAAGTGTCGGTAAATCTCGGTTTCTCCGCTCTGCAGCGTCCTAGAAGCCTGCGTCCTGTCCTCAAGGACGAGAACGTGAAGCTCGTTTCCCAATAGATGGGATAGCGCAGCTTTGTAGACCTGCAACTCCTCTTCGGGAACAACGCAAACCGGAATAGCTTGTTCGGGCACGGATTGAAAAAGCATGAGAGAAAGACACAGTGAAGCTAAACACATCATGTACTTCCCCCCTTGCCGCCTAACGACCCGGAGTTGACCGGCCGCGGGCGCGTGGCAACCAGCTTAACCGAAAGCACCACCGAACAATAATCGCCAGACTCCACGGCGGTCCCGTCGAACGACTTGTTGTTAGACGGCGAGGGGGGCCTATTGGTCGGAATCTTTCCTTCCGTCCGTTTCACGTAGGGTTTCAAGCCGGCTGGCCGCCACCTGATTGATCACCCGCCAGCCTTCCTTCTCCTTCGCAAGCAGGTAGAACCCGGTCCTTTGGTAGGACGTCATTTCGCGCACGTAGACAACCGCGAATATTCCTCTCGAGGCGAGACCCACACGCGTGCATGCCTGATCGACGAGCCGCCAAAATCGCTGTGCCGATAGTGTCGCTCATTCTACTCCTGGTCGGCGCGTATCTGAGCACTCGCCTCGATGTATTCAACTCTCCTCCAAGCGGCGTGCAGGCGGTACAGGAGACTGTCCCGAAAGCTACCCCCGAACGCGAACGAACTGCATCACAGGAGAGAATCAGTGCCGCCTAACGATATCAAGCTCAGCGCGAGCGGGAGGGAGCGCAGCGACTGATCGCGAGTCCGCTGCAGCGCGTTGTTGGGGCGCCAATTGGAATGAGTCGAGATACGGACAGACGCGCCCCCAGGACAGAGTTGAAACGCGCCTGTCGGGTAGTCACTTCGTCTTGTAGCCAGCCGTTACCTCGTTCTTATGCGCTGCGAAGGCGGAGAGGACTTCACCCTTCTCACGCGGAGGCACTTTGGCGAAGTCAAGCGCGCGCCCTAGCTCGGCCGCGACCTCATCGAATTCCGCTGGCGAGATATTAAGGTCACGATGCGCCTCCTCAAGGCCAAACTCAGTTTTACCCGGCCTTGTCGGCGTGTATTTGAACGGACCGCCCGTGACGGCGCAGACCCAAAGGGTTCGCATGAACTTGAGGCCCGGCAGCCTGCCCAAGTTCTTCGTGTGCCATTGCCTGAGGGCTGGGTTCTTCGAAGTCTTTCCCACGATCGGGTTCTGGACTACCGCGTCGCTAAAGTGGTCAACTACCGCGGCGATGGCGAAGACGCCGCCAAGCCGTTCATACAGACTTTTCTCGGTCTCCGGAGCGGCTTGCACCGAAGTCGCGACGAGAAGGGCTGTTAGCGTGATTGCTATCGCGAGGGACTTATGGAATGAACTTTGTGTTTTCATGATTCTATTTCCTCCTGTCTTGATTTTTGATATCCGCCCGCTACCATGACGTGCAGCCATTATTGTAGCGAAAAGCGCGTAGCAGCGACTAACGGCCAGAGTTCAGCGGGCGGCCCGGCCCAGCAGTTGCCCCAGGCCACGAGCCGTGTTTTTACCTCTTACTTCCCACCGGAGGGAAGCCGGGGCCGCTCCGCTGCACGCGGGGTTAGGCGCCTTTCGCACCGCCGTTGTCCTCGATGCAGCCGATTCAAGGTTCGGCAGGAGCGCACGTGTTCTGCATCGGAGTGGCATCTTTGATGAACAGCACAAAATCGAAAATTTCCGCCAGATTTTGGTTTGTGACCGAGAAGGAGAGCGCCGGCTGCTTTGCTGATTCAAGCCAGAAAAACTCGGCTGTTGGCACCTTGGCTATCACTTCTTCCATAGTTAGATGCTGTGAGACCCGATAATTGCCTGCCTGCGGGGGAAGAGGTCGATTCATCCCCCTCCAGCTAGTACTCCCAGACAGCGCCTCGCATGATATCGATGCTACGCTAACCCCAGCCTCCATCAGTCGGACCGCCAAAGACTTATAGTCAAACATCTGTCCATTCTCAAAAGGCAGGGACAAGGGTCTTTTCCTCACGTGGATTCCTCCGTAGAAGCCAAGCGCTACACCCCTCGCCGAATTCTTGAGAACGGTCAGCATGTTCCGGGCTATGGCTTTCTCTCGAGCCTCGACGAGCACATTCCCCTTGGTGTCCGACAGACTGATTCCGATCTCGACCCCTTCTCGGTTGGCTTCAATTGAACTCCTGATCGTGTCGAGTTCGGCGTTCGTAGCGCTGTCCCTTGCTAACGGTCGCATCTGGTCAATTAGCTCGTAGCCCATTTCCCGGACAGACTGTTCGTCTGGGATTACAACGGTCCCGGCGCCGAGGCTGTCCTTCACGTCGGCTAGATGCTGCCGAATTGCGCGCAGAGGGGAATCGATATCGATGAGATGAACCAGTATGCGCTGATTTGCGGGAACGGAGTCGTTGAATCGACGCACCGTATTCAGTACATCGGCACGCAAGCAGAGAGCAGATGGCAACTCGGTTGTTTTTCCGTCCACGTAATCACGCGCCGCGGTCTGATAGACCTGATCCTCCTCCAGCGCAACATCTCGAAGGCCAACTTGTCGATGGAGCCCAACAAGGTAGCCAGCTAGAAAGGACTTCGTTTCCTGAGCGCCATGGAATTCACCGATGAGGTAAATCTGATAGCGAGCTGCAGGGATCGGGATCGATGTGTAGTCGTTGCCCGCAGTGATTCCATCGGGTAGCTCCTGGGCCCTACAGGTAATCAGGGTGAGGCAAAGCAGAAACCAAGCGCGAATCATGTTTCCCTCCCGTTCTCGTAGACCGAGGTTCCAAATCAACGCGTCAGAGCCAAGCGCCTAACGGCAATAAGTTCAGCGGGCGGCCCGGACGAGCAGTTGACCCGAGCCACCAGCCGTGTTTTGACCACTTACTTCCCACCGGAGGGGAGCCGGGGCCGCTCCGCTGCGACGCGGGGTTGGCGCCGCCGGGCGAGATCAAACCGTTTCAAGGACAACCACGGCGCGGTCGGCGTCCGGTGCAGCGTCGAGTTGCGCGTCAGTTCCCAGCCTACGACGTATCAGTCACGAGCGAAGCCGGAACCACGAATATCGTTTCCCCTTCAGCTGATTCAACGTGCCACGGCAATTCTGTATCAACCCGCACGAGCGGTTCACCGTGGCCGCCGACCCAGCTCTCCAAGACCGTGCAGGCAATTTCGCCCTCTCGAGGGTACTCGGAGTCCCACCAAAGATCGTCAGATGAAACGATCGGCACCTTCTCGATAAACCTGTGCGTGTTACCAAAAGCGTCGCTGAACGAGCATTCGACCACACCCGGCTGGTAGTCAGTCAGGAACCGGGTGATCGTTACCTTCAACCGTTGCATTGTTTTTTGACGCCTGACGCCAAAGTTAAGCGGCGGCGAAGCCGTCCGCCTTGAACGCAATGTTAGCTCGGCCAACTGAGGACGCAACGCCTGCCTCACATCACCGCGCCATCAGTGCGAACACGCCCCAGCCCAGGTATGCACGCGTGTACGCGGCGTAGCGTTTGGGTGCTGAGGTCAGTTCGACTCGAACATCTTTCGCGAAGTCGTCGTCGGGATTCGCTTCGAGCCATCGGCGCATGGTGAGCCACTTGGCCGCCTCGTACCTGTCCCAGCTGTCTTGGTCCGCCAGAACCATTTCCACGACGTCGTAGTCGAGGTCGCCGAAGGAAGCGAGAAGCTCTGGAAGCATGAGAAAGTCGGAGATCGAACCGGCAAGGCATCCCTTGGCAACGTCTTCCGTCGGCGGTAACTGCAGCCAGTACGGCTCGCCGATGAGGATGATCCCTCCGGTGCGGAGGCTTCCCGCCAGAAGCTCAATTGCGCCGACGACTCCCCCACCGATCCACGTGGCACCGACACAGGCTGCCACACCGACCTTTTCGTCGGCGACGTAGCCGGCAGCGTCACCGTGGATGAACTCGACTCGATCGGCGACGCCGAGTTCTTCAGCGCGGAGTTTCGCTTGCTCGGTGAACAACTGGCTCATGTCGATACCGGTGCCGCTGATTCCGTAATCGCGTGCCCATGTGCACAGCATCTCACCCGAACCGCTGCCGAGGTCGAGCACACGGGTCTCCGGTTCCAGGCGCAACGCCGCGCCGAGAGTGGTGAGCTTTTCGGGTGTGAACGGGTTATGGATGCGGTGAGCACTCTCGGTGATGTTGAAGATTCGTGGAATGTCCATTGCAGAAACGCTTTACGTTGGTGTGAATGAATTCAGTACGCCACTAACAAGTAGCCTAACGTCGAGTTCAGCGGCCCCGCCTCAACTCAGGTCGAAGGAGTGAACGAACCGTCGCGAGGCGGGGTCCGCTGGAACGTGTGTTAGGCAGGCACCAGGTCACCAGTCGTACCGTTTCACTCTGGCCTTTACGCGGGGGATCGGCGAGGAGCAGGGGCAGGCGCCCCGCGGAGCAGGCCTTCGGTACTGAGATCTTCATCCACATCAGGCCAATGAATCCCGTAACCTGCCGCACTGATTCGCCAGTTGTTTCGTTCCTTCTGCGATGCGTTCAGTAACCGCGGGAACCAGACGAGGGGAACTGATATGGACCGGCCGTCCATGAGGTCGACGACAAGGCTATCCTCGGTGAAGCTGACCGCCCTCACTCTTTCATCGGCCCTGAGAGCCAAAATACCCATACCAAGCCTCCAAGCATCTCTCGCGATTTTCTCTGATAAGCGATTGTACTCGATTCAACTCGCGAGCGGCGAAACCGAAATTGGCCGCCAAAGCGAAAGGTTCAAGCCAGAACTTGGCGGAGAAGTCGTCTCGATCGACGTGCACGTGAGGAGGCTCCGTCGTCTCGTGACTGAAGAAGTAAACTCGGTAAGGCCCCTCCCTGAAGATAGTCGGCAACTCTTCTCCCCCTCTGATGTGAACTACCGGACCGCCTAACGGCACAGAGGTCAGCGGGCGGCCAAATGAGCTGTTGCACCGAGCCGCTAGTCGCGCTTTCACCTCTCGGTCGCCCTGATCGCCTCGCCGGGGCCGCTCCGCTGCAACGACGGGTTGGACTAAACCGCTGACGCGGTAAAAAGAAGACCCGACAGACTTTCCGCTGTGGGGGGAGGCTCCTTTCGGAGGAAGATGTTGTTTCCCCACAACGTTTTCCAGAGGAAAGGAGCCTCTTATGACCCCACTGCGCCA
>CAYQYP010000356.1:0-8581 GCA_964421755.1 uncultured Acidobacteriota bacterium | reverse complement strand
CCGGGGCAGGCTGAAACTGCGGCTGAATGCCCCGTACTGGCACTCCATCCTGTAGCACTGTTCCCTCTTGAGATCCTCTTGAAGCTTCCGTTCACCGCGAATGCTCAAGACGCCGTTTTCGAGGCGGATCTCGATATCTTCTTTGTCGACTTCGGGTAATTGGGCCTTGACGACCAGGGCGTCCTTCGTCTCGTAAATGTCTACAGGGGGCACCCAACTGCCGGCCGTCATTTCATCCTCGCCTCCGCGCGTACGCACCGCGTCCTCGAAGAGACGATTCATTCGGTCCTGCATCGAAACCAACTCGCGAAACGGATCCCAACGAATAATAGCCATCACTTTCCTCCTTGTTCTTTGAAACGGGTCTCCAAGTCAGCGATTGCGACGGGGCAGCAAGCCCTCGCTGAACGTTCTAAGTTCTTTGCTCAGAACCCCATGTAAGATCCGAGTCTGCGATTGTCAAGGAGATGAAGCGGGAGCAACCACCGCTCCATTCGATTACGCCTGCGCCTCCGCAGCTTTACTCCTTCCCACTCCCGCGGCCCGAAATCTTCGCCCAGGTGTCGCGTAGTGTCACGGTCCGGTTGAAAACCGGCCGGCCCGGTGCAGAATCCACCGTGTCGACGCAGAAGTACCCCAGTCGCTCGAACTGGAAGCGGGTGCCGGGCAGCGCGTCGGCGAGGCTGGGTTCGACCATGCAGGAATCAAGGACTTCGAGTGAGTCGGGATTCAGGCTGTCCTTGAAATCCCCGCCTCCCTCGTTGGGATTCGCTTTAGTGAACAGCCGGTCGTATAGCCGTGCCTGAGCCGGAAAGGCGTGTTCGGCTGAAACCCAGTGGAGCGTCGTCTTCGGCTTTCGCCCGTCGGGTGCGTCCCCCCCGCGTGTTGCCGGATCATAAGTGCACCGCAGCTCAACGACTTCGCCCTGGGCGTTCTTGACGACGTCAACGCACTTAACGAAGTATGCGTAACGAAGCCGGACTTCCCGTCCCGGCGAGAGGCGATAAAACTTGGGCGGCGGGTTCTCCTCGAAATCCGCTCGCTCGATGTAGAGAACCTTGGAAAACGGGACTTTCCGGGTGCCCATGGCGGGATCTTCGGGATTGTTGATCGCTTCCAGCTCTTCTGTCTGGCCGTCGGGGTAGTTATCGATCACTACTCTAAGCGGATTCAGCACGGCCATAACGCGCGGCGCTCGCCGGTTCAAATCCTCGCGTATGGCGTACTCGAGGAGACCGACGTCGACGACGTTATCGCGTTTGGCAACGCCGATCGTCTCACAGAAGCTGCGGATTGCCTCGGGGGTGTAGCCGCGGCGCCGCAACCCCGAGATCGTCGGCATGCGGGGGTCGTTCCACCCCGAGACGTGTCCGTCCTCCACCAGTTGCAGGAGCTTTCGTTTGCTCAGGATGGTGTAGCCCAGACTCAGGCGAGCAAACTCGATCTGCTGCGGGTGATACACCTTCAGTTCGTCCAGGAACCAATCGTAGAGCGGACGGTGATCTTCGAACTCCAGCGTGCAAATCGAATGGGTAATGCCCTCGATCGAGTCGCACAGGCCGTGCGCAAAGTCGTACATCGGGTAGATGCACCAATCGTCGCCCGTCCGGTGGTGGCTGGCCTTCTTGATGCGGTAAAGGATCGGGTCCCGCAGATTCAAGTTCGGCGAAGACATGTCTATCTTCGCTCGCAGGACGTGTGTTCCGTCCGCATACTGTCCCGCTTTCATTCCTTCAAAAAGAGCCAGGTTCTCCTCGATCGACCGGCTCCGATAGGGGCTGTCTTTCCCTGGCTCAGTCAGAGTCCCGCGGTACTCGCGGATCTGGTCGGCCGTCAGACTGTCCACGTACGCACGCCCGAGCTTCACCAGCTGAACCGCATACTGGTAAAGCCGCTCGAAATAGTCGGATGCGTAGTAGATCCGATCGTTCCAGTCGAAGCCGAGCCAGCGGACATCCTCTTCGATCGATTCGACGTACTCGACATCCTCTGTCACCGGGTTGGTGTCGTCGAAACGGAGGTTGCACAACCCGCCGAACTCCGCCGCAAGGCCGAAGTTAAGACAGATGGATTTAGCATGACCTATATGAAGATAGCCGTTCGGCTCGGGCGGGAACCGGGTGTGGACTCGACCATTGAACCTCTTCGTCTCAAGATCCTGGCGGATGATGGCCCGAATGAAATCTATCGAAACCGGGGGGGCGGAGGCACTCATCTTGATCGCTTCCTCCTGCTGGAGAGTACGGCTATTCGCATAGAAGCTCCTTAAAATTAGCTCGACCCACAGATTGTGCCACAGTCAGGGCGGGAAAATCATCCGATCGGGTATCCATCCGCTGAGGCTGAATGGAGCGTAATCGCAATCGCATGGAGCCGCGCACGCAGCGAGGGTGTTGAAAAAGGTCTTTCTCGACCCCAACGGGGTCGCATAGTAGAGCCCAGGGTTGGCCGCGTCTTGTGCGGCCTACCCTGGGTAGAGGAAACCGCAGCGCGTCAACCCTGAAGGGGTTGCGTATCGAGCTACATACGCAACCCATTCAGGGTTGGGAGTTTACGGGTGTCCACCCAGGGTAGGCCGCAGACCACGCGGCCAACCCTGGGCTTTGTTACGCAACGCCTTCGGCGTAGGACTGGGAGACGAGTACGGATGCAGCCAAACCGAATTGACATGAGAAAGACCTTTTTCAACACCCTCGAAAGCGAGCGAAGCAAGCGAGAGTAAACGGACCACCTGACTCGCTCCACTGCTTGGTATTTAAAATGTCTCGACTTAGCGAATGACTGGTGGTCCGCTTACTCTCGCTCGCTTCGTGCGCGGCTCCATGCGCTCCCGCCCTCCGCACGACATCAGCCGACCCTTTTCAGCGCTCTTGCTCGATCCTTACATCTTCGCTGTGATCGCCGGAGCTGTACGCTTCAGGATCTCGACAGGTAAAGCGCTGGTGAATTTGTATCCGTCTGCCTTGCTCCCGAGTACCGATGCGGTCACCACTCCGAAATAGCGGTCGCCGATGTAGAACGCGAACGTGGCCGTTCGGTTTACCGCCTTGGATCCGATCAGGCCTCCCCCGCGGCTGAAGGACTTTAGGCGGTTATCGCCGGATCCCGTCTTTCCTCCGACCCGGAGCAGCGAGCCATCTGGATCCTTGAATACGCCCGCCACGCGGCGGGCGGTGCCGCTATCGACCACTTCGGCCAATAC
Source organism: uncultured Acidobacteriota bacterium (assembly GCA_964421755.1). Classification (GTDB taxonomy): domain Bacteria; phylum Acidobacteriota; class UBA6911; order RPQK01; family RPQK01; genus CAVUUN01. Next base: position 5,379 of record CAYQYP010000356.1, on the reverse strand, counting down.
CTTCCTGAGACTCCGCGCGACTTCGGGCGCAAGCACTTGTTCCACCGCCGGTGCTCCCGGACGGATCACCGTGTGATACGGCGTCTTGTGTCCGAATTTGAACTGATCAAACCGAATCGCCGGTTTTCGGGCCCCGTCATTCACGATGATCCCCATCAACTCTGCGAGCGCCGCGGGCTGATCAGACGAATTCCCTATCGCAGTGGCATAGGACGGGACCAGCCGATCGAAGGGGAAGCCGAGTTTCTTCCAGTACGCTGTCATGCGTACAAAGGCGTCCTGCTCGATTCGAATTCGCAAGCGAATATCCTGCGCACGGCGGTTCCGTGGCTTGAACAGCCACTCGGATGAAATTTGTCTCGGTCCGCTACTCCGGTCCCAGGCTTCCGCCCAAGTAAGCGAGGGGTTTGCCCGGATCTCGCCTGCACACCAAAGATCGAGCGGGTGACGGTTCAAGAGGTACCCGTAGTCGGCGAGCGTGAGTCGGGGATTCCCGTAGGCCTTGATCATGCGCTGGACCAGCTTGCCGTCCGCCGCCACCCCATGCTTGCGGAGCCAGGGGCCAAGCAGCTGATCAGCCTGGGCGGCATTCGGCTTGTTCCACGCATAAAACAGGATACTCAGGTGCCGAGCATTACCGGCATTGCGCCCGAGGAACCGCGCGGCGATGGCGTCCGGCTCCATCTGCTTGTAGGCGCTGAAGGAGCGAAGCAGGGTTAGGCGCGATTCGCTGTCGGCGGCCTCGCCGAGCAGTTTTTCGCGGACCGGATTCATGGGATTAGCCAGGATGTCCTTACTGTCGTATGGCAGTCGCGCCTGGTGATACCACACCAGGTCCCTCATCAGGCGTATGAACACCAGGTTGGTCGACCGCCTGGTCGCTTCGCGAATCGTCATACGCCGCCCGTTGTCGTCTTTGTCGAAATTGCCGAACGTGTGGACGCCGCCGCCCGTGAAGAAGGCCTCATAAGGGCTGGCCGAGTACGTCCGGTCCAGGGCCATCTCCAAAACCTCAGAAAGAGTGGCCTGAGGATATTTCCCGCGTGTCTCCCGCATCCAGACGGTCAGCGGGTCGGCATACCGGGTGCCGCGGTCGCCCGCATTCGATTGCAGGAAGGCGATGATCTCGAGGTAATGCGCCAGTGTGCGCAGCTTCGCGGTACTGCCCAGTTCCATCTTGATGCCGGTATTGAGATCCAATGGGCGGGCCAGATTGTCTGCCTGCACCCTGAGCAGATTTCCTGACGGGGTACTCTCAAACAGGATCATGCTGTAAATAACTTGTTTTGGATCTCCGTACAGAAGCAACCGCTCCTGTTGAAAACCGTTTCGGTGCAGGTATTCTTCGTCCTTCAGGCTGGCGAAGACCTCCTGGATCGCCGCCTGCAATCCCGCGTCGACCGTCGTATCAACCCGCAAATCGTAGCGGTTAAGTGTATAGAGATCGTGCACCCCCAGCATCCTCGCCAGCTCGGTTCGAAGCGTCGATGAGAGTTTCGCCTCCGGAGAGAATCCCCCCGCTGTTCCCGTCTGGATGACGCGGAAAGAAACGTTGGTGTCCCTCACCTGTTGCGCTAGTTCGTGGTCGAGCTGCCCGGTGGACGCCAGCACGCGGGTGTAAAAGTCCACGCGAGCGCCAAGTGCCTCGCGGTCCTGCAACAGATAGTAGCCTGGAGCCCGAACCGCCGCCAGCAGGCTGAGCGCCTGTTTCAGGACGCGGCTTTTCTCGGGCGAGCTGCCCGGTGTTGCAAGGATCCGCCTGGCGTCCTGCAGGTCAACCCCAAACCATGCCTTCAGACCATGTCCCAGTCCATTCACTTCCCCGACGCCGGGCACAGCAGCCAGCGGCATGGAATTCAGGTAGTCGACGACGATTTCCCGCCGTTCCTCGCTGGTGTCCACGCCGTTTCTGTAGGCCTTCAGACTGGCGGCAACCAACTGACGCAGCTTGTCGCCCGCGGAGTCGGTTCGGCCGAAAGGCGAGTGCCGATACTTCTCCAGCTGGGTCGCCAGTGTGCTGCCACCTTCGAGGGAAATCGGGAGGCCCAGCTTGGATCCACCATAAGTCAGTGCGGCCTTCGCCAAGCGATCCCATTCCACAACCGGGTTCTTGCGGGAATCGAACGGTTCCACACCTAGCTGTCGATTCTCGATCAGGAGAAGGGCGTTGATGAGGACGGGCGGGATCTCCTCGTATTGGTGAAACAGATGCGACTCGCTGCCATCGTATAGCGTCTGGCCGTCCGCGCTGGTAAGCAGAAGTCCGGGGACCTCGACCCGCCGGTAAGGGGGTGTGATGCCCCACAAGGCAAGCCTCGACAGCCAAGGCGAAAAATGCGCTTGTTCGCCGACTTCAAAGCCCCGTTGTTCGAGTCTGTATTGAAACTGCGCCAGGCGCGAATAGCCGTAACGGACATCAAAGGGCCCGTCGGCCGGGAAAACAATACTGGAGCTCGGTCCCCGCTGGACCGAATAAGTCATCTTTGCGCCAAAATATGCAAACACACGCGACTGCAATGCGGATGTGTTTACTTCATACATCAAGGCGACAAACAGAAACGCAATGACTAGAGCCCAAACGAGCCACGCTGGCGGGCGGCGAATCGTCAGCCGCGTTGTCCGGCCGACGCCGTCGCTCATATCGCTCACAGTGAAAGAGCCTAGAATTTCCTTCACCTGGAGCATCAACCTCTGATTGGGTGACATACCCGTACGTTGTCCTGGTTCTCAAAAACGGTTGTTGACGAATTGGTTAAGCCGAAGGGCGAGCTGAGAGAACCGAAACCCGGCTCGCATCGGCCCTGAACACCACAAAAAGCAGCAATCAGAGCCTGGGAGCTAAATCTGATGCAAATAGTTGAAAATCAGGTAAAAATGGATGACACAGAGAGAGTGGCCTGTCGGTTTGACATGTGACTCGCGCATACAAATGAACGCCATCCTGTTGGTCGGCTGTACCACGGTGCTGTTCTTCAGGTGGGTACCGCTTCGAGAATAAAGGATGAAGAACCGGCCAAAAAGTTACAGAACCATGACCAACTTACGTGTATATCTTCAATTGTAGCTTTACTTCGGTTCGACTTCCACGCGCCTGACACATAGCGCCGGCGGGGCTTTCCCTCCGCCGTCTCTCGCTATAAGATTGAGGCCAAAGGGAAAGGACAACTGAATGGAAATCAAGGTCTTCGAGACGGGTGAACAGTTGGCGGCCTTCGCGGCCGCAGAAGCGGGGGCCAGAATCAAGCGACTCCTTGCGGACACACCGGAGATAACCATTGTGGCCGCAACCGGGAATTCGCAACTGCAATTTCTGGATAATCTCACGGGCACGTCCGGGATAGACTGGGGACGAGTTGTGTTCTTCCACCTGGATGAATACGTCGGACTGTCCGAACAGCATCCCGCGAGTTTCCGGCGGTATCTGCGCGAGCGGATCGAGCGGAGGATCCATCCCAAGGCCTTTCATTTCATCCAGGCGGACCGCGAGGACCCAAAGGCCGAATGCGACAGGCTAGCCGGCCTGATCAGACAACGCACTATCCATCTCGCATTTGTCGGAGTGGGCGAGAACGGACATTTGGCCTTTAACGATCCCCCGGCGGATTTCCAGACCAACAGCCCTTACCTGGTGGTTGACCTGGACGAAGCCTGCCGACGGCAGCAGGTCAACGAGGGATGGTTTCCGGGCATGGAGGCGGTTCCCCGGCAGGCAATCTCCATGTCCGTTCCTCAGATCATGAAGGCGGAAACGATCCTGTGCATCGTCCCGGAGAAGCGAAAAGCCAAGGCTGTGCTTGAGTGTTTCGGAGGCCCGGTCAGCAACATGCATCCGGCCTCGATTCTGCAGCAACATCCTCAGGCTCTGGTGCTTCTCGACAAGGAGTCGGCGTCACTTCTGAAAGGCTGATTGTCATGACAGGTTTCGTCGACTTGCAGGTGAACGGGTACATGGGCGTCGACTTCTCGGCGCCCGGTCTCACCGTCGAAGACGTTCGGAAGGTTGTATCGGAGTTGCTCAGCCGAGGAACCAGTGCCTTCTGCCCGACGCTCATCACCTCGATGCCCGAGATCTACGAAAGCAACCTTCCCGTCCTCGCGAAGTGTTTCGAGACGCCTGATATCGTGCCTCATCTGTTGGGCCTGCACTTGGAAGGCCCCTTTATCTCACCGGAGGATGGCGCCAGAGGAGCCCACTCACGTGACGCCGTCCGGCCGCCGTCGATCGACTTCTTTGACCGGTTGCACCAGTTGGCGGGCGGAACGATAAAGATCCTGACCGTTGCCCCTGAGTTGCCGGGGGCAATTGACCTGATCAAACATGCGAGCAATAGGGGGGTGAGCGTGGCAATCGGACACCACCTGGCCGATCGCGCCACCATCGCCAGGGCGTGCGACAGCGGCGCGCGGTTTTCGACGCACCTCGGTAACGGCATCCCGAACCTGCTGGCCAGGCATCCGAACCCACTGTGGGACCAACTGGCCGAAAACCGGCTCGCCGCCACGCTCATCACAGACGGCCATCACCTGGATCGCTCCTTTGTTCGCGCCGCCGCCGCAGTCAAGGGGGTCGAAAAGACCATCGTCATCAGTGACTCGTCCCCCATTGCAGGCTTCGCTCCGGGCGAATACGTGACCCTGGGGCAGAAAGTTGTTCTGGAGACGTCCGGCAAGCTGTGGAATCCCGTCGGGAACCACCTGGTGGGCTCCAGCGCCTGCATGCTGGACTGCATGAACTGGCTGGGTTCGCTGGGGATTTTCGGCGAATCCGACCTGGTCCGAATCGGCGTTGAGAACCCACTCTCCCTGATTGGCGCGTCGACCGCGAACCTTCCCGACGCGAATGTGATCTGGACCGGGCAGCGGTTTGAGGTCGCGTAGGTCCGCATTTCTCACAACTCTGCGGCTGCTTTTTCGGTCAGAGCCGCGCCGATAGCGCTTTTCAGCGTAGTAAGCGGGTGCTCCGAGCACCCACAGGCCCACTTTGCCATGGAGAACCCGCTTACTGCTCCGAAAATAGGCCCGCAAGTTATTGAAATTACGCCGAGGAATTGACCTAGCCGTGATTTTCGTGCGTCACGGTGCGCGCCCTCGGGGTCCCGTGTGAGGCTCCGCTGAAGCTGCGAGGGTGTTGAAAATGTTGACTCTTCTATTAATAGGCTTATAGACCGGCGAGTTCCCGGCGGAGGGCGAGATCGAATCGGAGCCGCGCAGGAGAGAGGCTATCGAGAAAGTTCTTAAGGCCTGAAAGGCCGGCACATAATAGCCCAGGGCGAAGCGCTTTGTGCGCAGCCCTGGGTCTAAGGTAGAGGCGGAGACAAGCCCTGAAAGGGCGCAAGAACGGCAACATTATCAGGATCTTACGCCCTTACAGGGCTTCGC
>CAYQYP010000355.1:0-2664 GCA_964421755.1 uncultured Acidobacteriota bacterium | reverse complement strand
TTCCAGCGGACCCCGCCACGGGACGATTCACTAAACGGTTTGAGCGGTGTTGGGGCGGGGCCGCTGAACTCCGGGTCGTTAGGCGCCAAATGCAATCCTGAGTAGAATTGCTTCATGCGATTCGTGTGGGATCCGGAAAAGGCGGAACGCAACCGGAGCAAACACGGGGTTACGTTCGACGAGGCAGTAACTGTCTTTTTTGATCCTCTGGCCGTCACCTTTGAAGATGCCGAGCACTCCTTCGAAGAACCAAGGTTAATCACTATCGGTTACTCGACCGATCAGCGACTGCTTCTTGTTTCGCACACAGAGCAAAGCGATACAATTCGAATCATTAGCGCGCGGCAGGCCACGCCGCACGAGAGGAAACGACATGAAAGCCAAGAAAACAAGTGAGGACGATCTCCGTCCTGAGTATGACTTTGACTACTCAAAAGGCGCGCGTGGAAAGTATTACCGACGACTTCTCGAAGAAGGGAGTAACGTCGTCGTTCTTGAGCCGGACGTAGCCGAAGCATTCCGAGATTCAGCCGCGGTCAACGAAGCGTTGCGTTCTCTGCTCGAACTCACCCGCTCGACGCGGCGCCTAACCCGTCGTTCCAGCGGAGCGGCTGGGAGCGGCGCTGCGGCGGGAACGAAGAAGTGACAGCCCGATGGGCGGCACGGAGCGCCTGCTCGGCTCCAGCCGCCCGCTGAACTCTGTGCCGTTAGGCGGCGGAAATGCTGGACACTTGAAAGGAGGTTCTGCATGAAGCGAGTAACTGGGATCGGCGGGGTCTCTTTCAGCGCCAAGGACCCCGTAGCGCTGCGGGCTTGGTACAAAATTCACCTCGGCATTGATGTCCAGGAATGGGGTGGCACCGCCTTTCGCTGGGTCAACGATGCTGGCACTCCAGCAAACGGCACTACTGTTTGGTCGATCGGAGATGGCTCGCACTTTGTCCCGAGCGCAGCCCCCTTCATGATCAATTATCGGGTTGCAGACCTTCATGCGCTGATAGAGGCACTTCGGAAGGAGGGCTGCCAAGTACTCGATAAGGTGGATGAATCAGAGTACGGCAAGTTCGGGTGGGTAATCGATCCAGAAGGAAACAAGGTTGAGTTATGGCAGCCACCCGAGGGCGTTTAGAGGGCTAACCCGGCGTTGCAGAGGAGCGGCCCCGGCTTCTCTTCGGCGGGAAGGAAGTGGTCAAAACGGGACTGGTGGCTCGGTGCGACTGCTCGGCTGGGGCCGCCCGCTGAACTTATTGCCGTTAGGCGGCGCCCGGATTCGCCCGCGAGGAGCTGTGATGAACAGGACGATCTTGCTTCGATGCTGCGCCTGCGCTTCGGTTCGTTCCGGCACGATGATGGCAACGAGGTCAGCCTGTTGCCACATCAGGCTCAGTTTCGGGAAAATTGAAGCCGCTCGCACTTGCTCCGACCTTGAGGATGTCCAGTACACGACAGCGGGTGTTGAGGGCGCGGTAGTCCGCGGAGTCCATTTCGCCTTCGTTCGTGGCCCGCTCGAATTCGATGGGGCCTTGCTTATTTATTTTCATCTGCCCCCCACTCGTTATGTCACGTTTCCTGGAGAGGAGAACGACAGTATGCAGGGTGGGCGACCAAGGCAAGCGGTTGCCGAAGAGCAGCCAACCTTCCTTGCCTTTCTGAGAAGACGGGAAGACGGACGTTTCGAGAGCTCCAGCTCGGCAATCCTCTTCGCAGCTGCGTCCGACCCTCTTGTACTCACCGGACGGCTGGATCCCGGCGATCTTGGTAGCCGGCCTACCGACCGGCTCAATCCGGCTTCTCCCTCCGTCCGATAACCATCTCGCCAGAGATACAGGATGCTGCGCTTTATCTTGAATTCGTGATGAAGCGCACTGACGCTCTCACCATTCAAAATGCGGTTCACCACCGCTACTCGAAATCCTTTCCCGATTTGTCGGAAAGTGTCCCTAATTTCATTGTCTCAATTTTGGGGTTCATTCCAGGACTGGCCCCGAATTTCCCCGAATTTCGGTGTATCCGATGGCCAGGAAATTGAACCGTTTCGCGAAAAAAACTGGCTCGGCTCATCCCCAAGGGGTGACAATGTAGGTTTTTGCGGAGTTCCATGGATATCTTGGCACACGGACTCTGGGCAACGGCAGGGGCGATCGGCTTGCGGAGGAGGACACAGATTGCGACCAGTCTCGGCTGGGCGGCGTTTTGGGGCGCTTTCCCCGATGTCTTCAGCTTCATCATTCCGGCGACGGTCCGAATCTGGTGGCTGCTGACGGGCACCACCCGGTCCCTGCTGCCCGACCCGCACGGGCCGCAACACTTCCAGTTCGTCTGGCAGCTTTACCACTCCAGCCACAGCCTGGTCGTCTTCGGACTGGCGTTTGGTCTGGTCTGGCTGTTCGCCCGTCGCCCGGTTTACTCGATACTGGGCTGGGCTCTTCACATTGCAATCGACATCTTCACCCACCGGGGGATCTTCGCCACCCATTTCCTCTGGCCCTTTTCGTCGTATGGATGGGATGGAACTCCCTGGGAGGACGCGCGGTTCCTGGCAGTCAACTACATCGTGCTAGCCGCTATTTACCTGCTGATCCTAAGAAGCGTGAGATCAGCCAGAAAGCAAAGGACATCGGCATAGGTCCGATCGGTGCGACAGGTGGGAAAGTCAGCTCCTTC
>CAYQYP010000354.1:0-6296 GCA_964421755.1 uncultured Acidobacteriota bacterium | reverse complement strand
GGCAGCTGCTCGGGTGTCTGCCCGCAGGGTTTACCGGTGTCCGACATGCTTCGGATTCTCTCTTACGCCGACGGCTACGGGGATTTCCGACTGGCTCGTGAGCGTTTTCTCGAGCTTCCGACGGATGTCCGTTCGGTACGGTGCAACCTCTGCCCGACCTGCTCAATCAACTGCCCCAACGGCGTCATGGTTTCAAACCGTCTCACCCGGGCGCAGGAGATGCTGGCATGAGAGTGATTGCGTGGGCCTTCCTTCTTGTCGCCCTAACGGTTCCGGCCATGGCACAGTTGCCGGACTGCGCGGCTGTACCGGGATGGAAGCAGGATGGCGAACAGCGAGCCTACGAGCCGGACAACCTGTTCGACTACATGAATGGCAACGCTGAGGGATACAACCTCTACCGATTCGTGGGAATGAAGGGGATCACCTGCAAGTGCGGCGAGGATACCATCGTCATTGATATCTCCGAAATGGCGGATCCCGAGTATGCCTTCGGGATTTTCGCGGCGAACCGGGATCCTCGGCAACCCACTGAAAAGCTCGGCACCATAGGCCAGATCTCTCCTCGCAAAGCTGTCTTCGTCAAAGACAAGTACTACGTTGAGCTGGCCGCCAGCCCCGAGAAGGACCACCGCGAGGCCCTCAGAGCGTTTGCCGGCATCCTCGAGAAGAATCTTCAGGGCTCCTCGTCCCTTCCTCCGGAGTTGTCCTGGTTTCCGAAGGCCGGCCTGGTCCCTGAGTCAGCCCGATTGGTTCCCGAGAGTGTTCTTGGTCTGAGGATGCTCGAGCGCGGCTACGTTGCACAGTATGACGTCGGCAAAGCCTTCGTAGTTCGGGAATCGAGCCCGGAGAAGGCGGCCGAGGTGATGGCAAAGTGGAAAGAGCGGATAGGTCAGACCACAGCCACCGAGCTGGGTGATGAGGCATTCACCGCGACCGACAGGTACCTGGACGGGCTGTTCGTTTTTCGTAAGGGCCCGTACATTGCCGGGTTTGCGAACCTGAAAGCCGGAACTGACGTAAAGCAGAGAGTCGGCGAGTTGGCGGAAAACCTGAAGTAAGAGTTTCGGGGACATAATACTTAATTCCCAATCCGGTAGCACGGTCATGGCACCGCAAAGGAATTAAGTTTTGTGTCCCCGAAACTCGCGTCTCCCGAGTCTTGTCCGCCGGTTGCTCGTGCCCCTACCCGAAAGCTTCCCGCAGCATGGCGATGCTCTTGGCAACAGCCGCGTCCGGGTCTTCCTTGCCCTCCATCTCGAGCGACACGTAGCCCCTGTAGCCTGCCTTGGCGAGAATCGACGCTACTTTCTTGTAATCAAGATCGAGGGAGTACCATTCTCCGCCGCCGTAATACGTCTTGGCCTGGACGAAGACAGTTTTCGGAGCGATCTGCTCCAGCTTCCGGTACGGCTCGTCCAGGAAGTTCCCGGTGTCCATCAGTATGCCCAACCAGGGCGACCGGACCGCGTTCAGGATTCGAAGAAGGCCTTCGGGTGTCCGTGTGAGGCCCCAGTGGTTCTCGAGAGCCAGGATGACCCCTGCTTCGGCGGCTTTTGGAAGACATTGCTCGATGGCATCGATGCACCACTTGAAACCGTCGGCCTCAGTGAAGCCGTCTGTCACGGGCTCCTCGCCCTTTGCCTTCATCAGGTCATCAAAACTCTTGATCGTGTTCCAACGTCCGGAATTGAGTCTCATGCAAGGGACACCCAGCTCGTGGGCGATTTCAATGCATTTGAACGTGTGCTCGACCTGCTTTTGACGATAGGCGGGGTCGGGATCGACGAAATCCTGGTGAATCGAGAGACAGACAAGATCGATTCCGTTGTTGAAAGCGTGGCGCTTCAGCTTCTGCAGATACTCCCGGTGGGCCGGGGTGAGCGGGTCGTCTTCCCGCATTTCCATCTGACGGTGCAGGATATCCACACCTTCAACGCCCAGGGCGGCGGCTTTGTCGATCACCGTCTCAATCGGAACCTTGGCCGACCTGAAGTGCCAATACGAATAGCTGGCAATCGCAAGCTTGGTACGCCTGGGTACGGCCGATGCTGATTGGCCGCTCACGTGACTTCCGGAACCGAAAATCATTGGGGCGCCGAGACAGGCGCCGGCGGAGAGAAAAGAGCGTCGATTGATCATATGGCCTCTTTGAGGTTCGGGCGGCCGTCCCGATTAGGGAATGCGGAGTGCGGAATGAAGAAACAAAGCTTTTATCCACAATCGGCAGTCCAAAATCGGCAGGCCATGGATCAGATCGTAGCAGATTATCGAAAGCCATCAAATAGGGCTATCATGAGAACTGAAACGAAGATAACCGAAGGAGCTCGAATGAAAAAGATCACACCGGCACTCCTCTTGTTGCTTTGCTGCGTCGCCTTCACGAGCTTTTGCGAAGCTCAAAGCCCGCCCCGCGCTTACCTTGACGGGACAGGCGCCGGGTGGCGCACCCTTGGGGAGTCGGATTTCGCCAACGTGAACGGCGAGCCGGGCACATGGACCTGGAAAAGCGATGTCCTCTACTGCACTGGCGAACCGATCGGGGTGATGCGCACGCAAAAGCAGTACACGAACTTCGAGCTGGTGGCGCAGTGGAGGCATCTTAAGTCGGCGGGTAATTCGGGCATCTTTATCTGGGCTACCCCCGAAGCTCTTCAAGACCTGCCGCCCGGGAAGCTGCCCAAGGGCGGTATCGAGGTACAGATCCTGGACCACGGGTACGCGGAGCAGGCCGAGAAAAAATCCGGCAAAAAACCCGACTGGTTTACGACCAACGGCGATGTTTTCGCGGTGGGCACCTCGAAGATGAAGCCGTTTCCTCCAACGTCGCCTAACGGATCTCGCAGTTTTCCGTCCAAGAACCTGAGCAAAGGCGTAGGGGAATGGAATCATTACTACGTCCGAGCCGTCAACGGAGAGGTCAGGCTGTGGGTCAATGGGGAAGAAGTCTCGGGTGGGACGGAATGTGTGCCCAGCTCGGGCTACCTTTGCCTGGAATCAGAAGGCTCGCCAATAGAATTTCGCGAGATCAGGATCCGAGAGCTGCCTTGATCAGCTGACCGGCTGATCGGCTGACGAGCTGACGAGCTGACCGGCTGACCGGCCTATCACCTGGTAGGTGTAAGCAACAGTTCAATCACTAGGACCGAGAGGCGGCGGACTCTGAAAGACGAATCCGCCGCAGTCCGACTTGGAAGTCGGACCTACGAAAAGCCCGGCCGAGCTGGTCAGCCGGTCAGCCGGTCAGCAGGTCAGCCGGCTTTTCTTATCGCTGGATTCGGGCCGAGCCGCCTTTGGCGAACGCCCGCACATGCTCCACGGTCGCCATGGTTGTGTCACCGGGGAAGGTGGTGAGAAGCGCTCCATGCGCCCAACCAAGCTTGACGGCCTCTTCCGGTTCCTCGCCAGCCAGCAACCCGTAGAAGAATCCCGAGGCAAAACCGTCTCCGCCGCCCACTCTGTCGAAGATATTGAGCTCTGCGGTCGGAGCGACGTAAGTCTTCCCGTCGATCCACGCCACTGCGCTCCAGCTGTGGTGATTCGTTGAATGCACTTCACGCAACGTTGTCGCCACGATCTTCACTTGGGGATGCTTCTTGATCACCTGGTCGATCATCCCGAAGAAAGTACTGGGGTCGAGTTTGGATTTGGTTGCCACTTCGGGACCCGGGATGCCCAGGCCCTTTTGCAGGTCTTCCTCGTTGCCAACCAGAACGTCCACGTTCTCGACGATCTTTTGAACGACCGATACGGCACGATCCGCCCCGCCGAAGACCTTCCACAGCTTTTCCCGGAAATTCAAATCAAAGGAAATGATGGCGCCCGCCTGCTTGGCGGCCTTCATTCCTTCGATGATCACGTCGGAAGTCGTCGGGGATAGAGCCGCGAAGATGCCGCCGCTGTGGAACCAGCGCACACCTCCGGCGAAAATCGTCTTCCAGTCAAAGTCTCCCGCCTTCAGCCGACCCGCCGCTTCGTTCGAGCGGTTGTAAAACACCACGGGCGCGCGCACGCCATAGCCGCGATCGCTTAACACCGCCGCCATATTCGGCCCGGTAACCCCGTCGTGTTCGAAATACTTGTAGAAAGGCGTGACACCCATGGCCCTGACCCGCTCGGCAATCAGGTCGCCTATCGGATACTTGACCATCGCCGAAGCGATGCCGGTCTTCAGGCGGAAACAGTCGGCCAGGTTGGCCGCCACGTTGAATTCACCACCGCTGACATGGATCTGGCATTCGTGAGCCTTGCGGAATGGAATAATGCCCGGATCGAGCCGGTGGACCAGAGCGCCGACCGAAACGAAATCCAACGCCCCTTCTGGACGGATGTTAAGACCGTACTTCATCTCTGCCTCCCTTTCGTTAGCAAGCTCATAAGTATACAGCCTCGCGGCGGTTCGTCCCAGTTGTCTCTTGCAACTGCAACACGGATCGCGGATGATTTGCCCGTTCGTCGGGGCAGGAAGGGAGAGAGCATGGCGATCAGCTGGGATGATGTTCGTTACCGCGGGGATCGGTCCGATGTGGACGATATGTTCAAGACGTACCGGGTTGAAGACTACCTCAATGCATTCGAGGAGAACCGGCGGCAGGCGGATCAGGGTATCCGCGACCGGTTGATGAAGGACGGCATTAAATTGACCGAGAAGCTGTCGCCGCGCATTTACGGCATTTTTCGAGATGCGTGCAGGCGCTTGGAAGTCTCCGCGGACGTCGAGGTGTTCTGCCTGCCGAGCCCGGAAGTCAACGCCTTCGCCACGTTGGATTTCCGCGCATCCGGGCACTCGCTTCTCGGGATAACAGCCGGTGCGCTTGAGAAGCTGGACGACGGCGAGCTCGAGTCAGTTCTCGGCCACGAGCTTGGCCACTTTCTGTTCGGTCACAACCGGCTCATGGCCCTGGTCTCTACCGACCGTTCCAACCCTTCCTGTACGGTATTGCCGCCCCTTGGAGAGAGCTTGTTCCTGCGGTGGCGAAAAAAGTCGGAAATCAGCGCCGATCGAGCAGCCCTGTTGGCCTGCGGGGACTTTTTCGCTTCGGCGAAGGGCCTTCTCAAAGCGACGTTCGGGCTGAGCGAGCGCAACCTCAATCTCGACGTGGAAGCCTTACTTGGGCAACTCGAGGAAATCAAAGGCCGTCCTGAGCTGATGGAGGAGACGTTTGCCTCGCATCCTCTCCTGCCCGTACGGCTCAAAGCCCTCCACATGTTCTCGCAATCGAGCAAGGCAGCTGCGGCTGGATTCCGGGTGTCAGGGACGCCGATCCAGGATAACGAACTGGAGGATGCCATCGACCAGCTGCTGTTGTTGACGCGGAGGTATCCGCACAAACCTGTCTACCAGGCGATTGCCCGCGCAATTGCCTTGGCCGGAGCCCTGCTACTGAGCTCCGACGGTGACATCAGCAACGAAGAGGTCAAGATCCTGATCCAGATCCTCCATCACTACTTCACCGACGAACCGGAGTGTTTCATCGAGACCGACCGCAAGACGATTCTCGAGCAACTGCCGATTGTTTTGAAGCTGATAAAGGACGAGGGGGACGCCGATGACCGGATGTTCATCCTTTCTCGCCTGTCCGACATTGCCCTCGCCGACGGAGCCTTGATGGAGCAGGAGGGCGCCGTGATCCTTGAAATGGCGGAGTCTCTGGAGATCCCGTCTCGCGAGGCCTATGCCGTCATGGTGGGAGCAGCTCAGTCCGTCGGCTTCCGGGTCGACGTCAAGCTCAACCGGATTGCGGAGGGGCTCCGCCGATCCTTCGCCTCTGGTTTCACCGGACGTCGTGCGAACGCGCGAGAGAAGGCGTAACTATCTTTAAGGACCTGCCAAGCCGGCCGCAGAGCGTTGTCTTTCAGAGCCGCGCACTGTCATGCGGAGGGCGAGATCGAATGGAGCCGCGCACGAAATCGAACTGCAGTGAGCGAGAGTAAGCGGACCACCAATCATTCGCTAAGTCGAGACATTTTAAATACCAAGCAGTGGAGCGAGTCAGGTGGTCCGCTTACTCGCTCGCTTCTCTCGCTATCGTGCGCGGCTCATTCGATCTCGCCCCTCCGCTGGGGACTCGCCGGTCTATCCCCCCTATTAATAGAAGAGTGGAAATTTTCAGCACCCTCGCGGCGTGTGACGAAAGAAGACCAGCAGCCCCTCGTCCCGGAAATAAGGCCCCCGACCGTCGTTTTCTGTTACCATTTCCCGCATGGAAACTCGGGTGATCTATGGGAAGGTGGTCGCGGAGAAGCTGAAAGACGATCTCAAGCCCGAACTGGCCATGATGGCGACCCGAGGAGTC
>CAYQYP010000353.1:0-28103 GCA_964421755.1 uncultured Acidobacteriota bacterium | reverse complement strand
TACTTCACACGCTTGCTCCGTTTGATGAAACAGGAGGAGCGGGAGACGGGCAAGGTGGCCAGGATTGTCCTTTGTCATGCCGAACCTCACTGGTTGACTTCTAAGAAATACGGCAAGCTCGATCCGATATATGAGGAAGGGGAGTCAAATCTTCGACTGCTCGAGAAGCGCCTGGAGAACAGGGTGGTCCTCTTTCTTGCGGGCGACTTGCATTATTACCGGCGTCACGAGGCCGAAGACCTCTCGACCCAGAAGATCGTGGCAGGGGGAGGAGGCGCTTTTCTGCATCCGACGCACTCCGGTCTTAACGGCGTTTCGCTGGAGAAGATCGGCGGGAAGAGCTCAGGCAAGGGGCCAGGTGAAGTCTTCATACAGAGGCGCTGCTTTCCTCCCCCCGCGGTGACCCGGCGGCTGTGTTGGCGCAATCTGCTCTTTCCCTACTTCAATGTCAGTCGGACTTTCGGGTTACTGACCGCCGTCCTCTACTTACTGCTGACCAGCTCTGTTGTGGCGCGGCTGGACGATCGACGCCTGGACTTAAAGAACCTGAGTCTTTCCCTCGAAAGCATCGCCGGCGCCAGTCTGCAAACGATCTTCACCAGCCCGGTAACGATCGTGTTTGTCGTTTTGTGCCTGCTCGGCGTCGTTCTGTTCACCGATAGCCATTCAACTCGTTTCCGGGTGGTGTTGGGAGGGATTCACGGGCTGCTGCAAGTCTCTGCCGCCTTTTGGTTGGCGACCACAACCACAGCCCTCGTCACCCGCGGTTTGCCCACCACGTGGGTGACACATTTTGACGTGGGAGGGTTCCCGTTCGGCGTTGACTGGAGGATGCTGCTGGCGTTCATAGCGATCCTGGTCGGTGGTTACGCGCTCGGGTCATTCATTATGGGACTCTACCTTCTGATTTCCATGAATGTCTTCGGCCGCCATTCCAATGAGGCATTTTCTTCCCTGGCGATCCAGGATTGGAAGAACACCATTCGCATGCACGTCGATGAGGAAGGCTCTTTGTGGGTGTTTCCGATCGGTATCCGACGAGTGCCGCGAAAATGGAGGTCCGTACCAGTCGGGACGGCGGGGCCACGTAAGGTCCCGGATGATCCGAAAGCCACCGATCCCGAATTGATCGAGCCACCCATCGTTTTCAGAAAGACGGGGACCGGCTGGGGCAAATGGCGCCAGATGGGCGTGCCGGAAGGAGACATGCGGCAGCCCGCGGTGAAGGAGTAGCCAGATATGAGTCCTGAACACTTCGACGCAGTGGTTATCGGATCAGGTTTCGGCGGTTCCGTCATGGCCTACAATCTGGCCCGTGCAGGACAAAGCGTATGCTTGCTGGAGCGCGGCAAGGCCTACCCCCCGAATTCATTTCCACGGGCCCCGTTCCAGCTACGAAGCAATTTCTGGGATCCCAGCGCCGGACTCTACGGGCTGTACAATGTTTGGTCGTTCAAGGGATCGGGCGCTCTCGTTTCAAGCGGCCTCGGCGGGGGCTCGCTGATCTACGCTAACGTCATCATTCGTAAGGACGAGCGGTGGTTTGTTGAAGAAGACGCCGAAGGTCACTATGAGCCGTGGCCGGTCACCCGGGAGGAGCTCGATCCTCACTATGACTGTGTGGACAGGATGCTCAATGTCCAGAAGTATCCTCTAGACCACTCGCCCTATTCCAAGACTCGAAAAACACTGGCGATGCGAGAGGCTGCAGGAAAGCTTCAAACGGCAGACCCCGATCTCGATCTTCAGTGGCTCCCTTTGAACCTCGCCGTCAGTTTCAGGTCAGGCCCTGTTTCCGATCCAGATCATCCGGACGACCGGAACAACCCGCCGATCGTGGGCGCCCCGATCATCGAAGCTGTCCCGAATTATCACGGAAAGCCGCGTCATACCTGCATCCTATGCGGCGAGTGTGATCTCGGCTGCAACTCCGGAAGTAAAAACACACTCGATTACACTTACATCACGGCGGCTGTAAACCAGCATCGGCCAGCGGAAGTCAGGACGTTGTGCGAGGTGAGAACCTTTGAGCCTCTAGCAGGAGGCAAAGCTTACAAGGTCTCTTACGTCAGGCACGATCCGGAGAAATGGGAGGGGCAAAAGATCGATACCTCCGACCCCAGCCTGTTTCCTCTGTACACGGTGACCTGCAAACGCCTGATCTTGTCGGCCGGAACCTTCGGGACACCCTACCTGTTGTTCCGAAACTCGGCCTCCTTTCCAGGAATCAGCAGCCGGCTTGGCTCCCGCTTCAGTGTCAACGGTGACTTGCTTTCGTTCATTGTGAGGAGTCGGGAAACAAAAGGGGGAAAGCTGATTCCGCGCATTCTGGACTCTGCTTTCGGTCCCGTGATCACCAGCGCGATAAGAGTGGGGGACAGCCTGGACAGACCGGATGGCCAGCGAAAGGGGGAACGCGGCTTCTACGTAGAGGATGGAGGCAATCCGTACTTTATGAGCTGGGCTGCGGAATTGACTGGCTTTCTTGGCCTCGCCCGACGTGCCGCCCGATTCGCGAAGATGTTCATGATGTATCGAGTTGGCCTGAACCGGGACGCAGATCTGGGCGCGGAGATCGCCCAGTTGATCGGCGACTGTACGGCCTCGAAAAGCGCCTTGCCCTTGCTGACGATGGGACGCGACTATCCGAGCGGACAGATGAACCTTGTCGGCAAGTATTTGGATTGCGATTGGTCGAGGAAGAAGTCAAAGCGCTACTACGACCGAGTGACGCGTGTGGGAAGGAGCATCGCCGAGGCTCTCGATGCCGGGTATGAGGATAACCCCTCGTACAGGTACTTTCATCAAGTGTTAACGGCCCACCCGCTGGGAGGTTGTCCCATGGGGGCGGACAAGGACAAGGGGCTGTGCGATTCTTACGGAGCCGTTTTCGGATTCCCCGGCCTGTACGTAGCCGACGGTTCGGTGTTGCCAGGTCCGGTAGGTCCCAATCCGGCTATGACGATCGCGGCTCTCTCCAACCGCACAGCCCAGCACATTGTCGAACAGGACCAACGGGCTGCGAACCCATGAAGGGCTCCACAAAAATGTTCGATATGCCCCCCGTTATGCCCGAAGGAGAGGAGGTCCCACCTTCGGGAAGCCAACGGATTCGACGAACAAAACGAGAGATTTGAGGCCTACGATGCTCAGCCGAAATGTGTTTCGCCGGTTGTGTCTCCTAACAGCAGTCGCCAATGGCTTGGGAAATATCTTGCTGCTCCTGTTCTTTCGTCAGGTGTTTGCTTTCCTGCAGGTTCCACCTCCGACCGACCTCTTCTCCTTCGCAGCCGTGGCTGGATTTTCTTTCACCGTCGGTGTACTCGCTCTGATGGTTTTCCTGAGCCCAGAGACGAATGCCCCTCTGCTGCTAGTGGGTGCAATCGGCAAGGCCATCTATGCGCTTTTCACCTTTTACTTTTATGTCTTCCACGACCTTCACTGGTTTTACGCGTGTTTTGGCGCCTGGGATGCCGCCTTTGCGTTGATCTTCATGTTGTTCCTGATGCAGCTTCGTGGTTCCGACCTCATGCTCTTCAACGATCACATTGGACCGGGCGCCACCCCGATTCAGCACAAAGCGCTGCTGGTGCTCTATTCGCTCACGGGTACGGGTAAAGCTGCGATGGAACGGGTGAAGCGAGGATTGGAGGAAAACGGCTACTTGACCCGTGTAATCCCGGTCGAGCCCGTGGAGCAGAACTTGTTCCGCTTCCCTCTGACTTTGACGCGTTTTGTTCGGATCATGCTGCGCGCCGTTTTCCGACGGCCGGCCCGGGTCGATCCGTTGCCGGTTGGACCCGATCACGACTTCGACCTCGTGGTGGTGTTTTGCCAGACTTGGTTTGTGGGCATGTCTGCCCCTCTCGAGGGGGTGTTTCAGGATCCGGCAAACCAAGGCATTTTCGCCGGTCGAGACGTCGCTACTGTCAATGTCTGCAGGGGACTGCGAAGGAGGAGCCAGGCAATGCTCGTGCGTTGGTTGCAGCGGTGTGGCGCGACTGTTGTTGGCTCGTGCTCGCACGTACACATTGGCCGGGAACCCTCCCGAGTGTTGTCGCTGTTCGCCTACCTCGCCTTCGCCCAGGTAGGAAAACCGCGCTGGCTATCGTGGCTCTTGCAGCCGCGATATGGACTGTCCAACGAAGCGCTCGACGCCTTGCAGGATTTTGGCGCCCGGCTCGCCCGACGCAAGACTTGGGTTGGTTCTAAAGTCTATACCGGAGGGCTCAGATGACTTTTCTCTCCAATTTGCTCGATCTGGTGACATTGGCTCCTGACCACCTCATAGCCTCCCTGGCGTTTCTGGGGGCAGTGATGGCGGCAAACGACACGTTGCGGACAAGCCTCATGATCGAGTTCACTCGCTCGGCATTTGTTCACGTAATCATCAACGTGATGACGCTGTTGCCCGCGGGCCTGCTGGCCGTCGTTTTGCTGGTTGCCGCTTATCGCTTTCCCCAACGCGGATGGGTAAACCTGGCTTTCGCGGTACTCCTGTATGCAGCCTGGTACTTCGGCGGAGCGGTCACTCGGCTGGCCCGCAGGGATTCAGAAGGCGCCGACCCCGGCTTCATGTTCGTAGGGGCCTTGATCACTTTTCCGGTTGGAATCCTTGCCGCCGTTGTCTTTTAGATCAAAACGATAGGCGTTCACCCTCTCCTTCCTCATCTTCTGCGCCGCGGTGTTCGCCACGATTGTCCAGCCCTCCAAGTACCTGACTGTGCTAAGTTTAGATCAAATACCAAGATTCTGCTTTTTCCTTCATGGCATCGAAGGCGTATTCTAGCCCGACTTCCTCACGCCGTGCTCGGGCAACCGCCGTCAGAGCCGCGCACGCGACAGGGTGTTGAAAATGTTAACTCTTCTATTAATAGGCGATCCTTCAGTCCCGCGAGGACAAGAACGTGTCGAAAAGGCCCTGGAGCGCAGGCTACACAGGCTACAATCTCTGCTAATCTCTCTGTCCCGCAACGCTGCGGTGTTTGGCTATTTCATCCTTGCTCAGCCGCAGGAACCGGGCAGCGTTGTTGTAGAAGATGTCGCGCTTCTGATCCTTGGTTAGGAAAGGTGCCGTTTCGATTCCTTCCAGCGCCCGTTCGATGGCGCCGGGCCAGTTCATCTGGTCAGAACCGAACATCACCCGCTTGAGAAAACCAGCTTCCACGATGCGCTGCAGGTAGCGGTGGAATTCGGGACGCGGGAGAATGAAGCTGATCACACCTACATCGAGGTGAACCTGCGGGTAGGTGTACAAAATGACCAGTAGATCATCGAGCATCGGCCAGCCCGCGTGCATGACATAAAGGCGAAGCTTGGGATGCTTGATGAGCGCCTCTTCCAGCACGAGAGGGCTGTGCAACCGGGCGCGATAGTTGGTCATTCCGAGATAAGGCGCTCCCGGTGGTCCGGTCCCGATGTGAATTCCCATCGGGATGTCCAGTTCCTCGGCGACGGCGAGGTACGGATCGAACATCGGATCACTGGGCGATACACCGTCATACTGGATGGCCACTTCGGCAAACACCTGGTACCGCTTCTCCAGAAACAACTGGCGCACCTCGGCGGGTTGGATCGTCGGCTTCTGACTGAAAGTGAACGTCAGGCCCGGAATGATCCGGTCGCCGCCTGCCTGCCTCCAGCGATCCATGAGCTTCGCGGGACCGCTGGTCACAGCGAAGATGTTTCGGCGTTTGAGTATCGCTATTGTCTGCTCCATCACCTCTGCGTCGGTCTTCGGTGACCAAATCGGGCTGGGACAGGGCGGATTCTTCATCCAGGCGCCGAACGTGTTCGGCCATCCGTCGCGAGGATCCAGAACGGGCATCTCCGGGAACGGAGCACAGACCGCAATCGGCGGAGGTCCGTTGGCATCGGCTGCGGAGGCGTGAAGGTGCATGTCGATGATCGGTTCTGGAGCCTGCGCCGACACCAGTTGACTCAAGACAAGAACTAGAAAAACTGCCATTGCAGTGCGCATTCGGCCTCCTTTGTTTTCGCCCTCACGCATAATACGTATTCTGGGAAAACAAAGGCAGACATTGTCGGCAGGAATCGATCGAACGGGCGGCCTCCTTGAAAAAGGGCGCGCACGGGCCCGGGTCGGTGGATGTACGAAATCTCCTAAAACGGGATCGTGTTCCGGTGCCAGGACACGTCACCAGTGCATCGGTTGCTACCGCAGTCTCTCAATCTCCTTGATCCTTTGCAGCGCGTGCCTCACCAGAGGGCGGCTGCCCTGTTCAGTGGCAACAGCCTCGACTGTCTTGTACTCTTCAAGCGCCAGCTCGAATTCCCTGGAGGTGAAATACAGGTCCGCAAGAGCAGTACGTGTCACGACTGCGGAGGGGTCAAGGGCGACAGCTCGGTTGAGGAGCGCCACCGCTTCAGAGTTACGGTTGTCTCGGAGTGCTTGGCTGGCAGTTAAGGCCAATCCGAGACTTTGTCCTTTCACGGCCTCCAAGACGACCCAACGGGCTGAAAAAAAGCCCAGTGTGCAGCCTACTAAGAAAACGAATAAGAACAACAGGTATTTTCTCATCTGACCCTCTGGCCCTGAAGGGCGACCGGACGGCGATCTCGGGTGGTCCTTCCGTCTGCAGACCGGTGTTTAAGTACGAACCTTGCCCCGACCGACCTCGGACTATCGGCCGCGCGGACTCACCCGTTTCGAGTGTCTCCCGCCGCCGAGACTGCCTGATCCAACCACTCTAGCAGCTCTTTAGCGTCCTCGCGAACTTCGATCGGCAGTTGCATCTGAGACATTTCTGATCGTATTTCCGCACCAACCGCGGCGACTTCTTCCACGCGATCCAATTCACCTAGTGCACGCATGACGCCGAGCTTTGCGCGGAAACGCAGAACGGGGTCGCCCGCCGTTTTGGACAGCGCGGAATAGACGTTCAGAGCAGTCTCGCTCTCATCGAGAAAAAGGTGGCAGTGTCCCAAGAAGAGCTGTGAAACGACCACCAGGTGGAACCGACTAGATATTTCGCCGCGGTCAACCAGGCCGAGCAGAGATGATATCGCTCAGATGCAAAGGCATTGTCGGCATTGCGCGCACAGAAGCGAAATATTCGTCCTGACCAAGGTATATCGGACATGTACATACTCCTCACCCGCCGATTGGCGTGGCGGGAGGCGTACCTCCCCCGCTGCTTCCCATACCGCCGAATTGTTCTCGCCTTCCAAATCGCATGCTTCGGTTTCTAGCTATTCCATATTTTCTCACCGCTGGGGGGGTGTTTCTTGTACAAGGTTTCCGGGTCGTGTCTAACGTATTTAGTTTGGGGGGTCGCGCAGCCGCAAACGAATTAAGTAGAATGTTCCCCGATAGGAGCATGCAAGTGTTGAAGACATTCCTGTCTCTTTGGGAACACGCTTTTTGGTCGGACACGCTTCTCATTGACGCCCTTCGGACGGATGAGAAGCGTGCTGCGAAGGCGATGGAAGAGTACGCCCACGTTATCGGCGTCGAGGAGGTATGGCTTTCTCGCCTGGAAGGGCGTGCACCGCGCGCCGCGGTCTGGCCTTCCCTTGAATTCGCCGAGCTCGAGCGGTTACTGCGCGAATCGCAGGCTGGCTGGAAAGCATACCTGGCCCGGTTGCAGGCGAGCGACCTTGAGTCTACAGTTTCGTACAGGAATAGCGCCGGGCTCGAATTCACCAATGCAGTTGGAGAAATCCTGCTGCAGGTGGTCCTCCATGGGCACTATCACCGGGGAAAGGTGAACCTGTTACTTCAGCAGGCCGGCCTGTCTCCGGCCCCGGTCGACTACATAGCGTTCGTGCGCGGGGCGCCGGCAGCGACTCGAGCAACTTCCGCGGATTAGGGACCTGACACGGACTCCATAGACGTTACGTAACCGGCCGCCTGGCGGACTCGGACCGGAGTTGCTGCCCCGGGTTTAAACCTTTCCGGCCGTGCGATCATGCCGGGAACTCGGGGCGAATTCGTGGCTTAATGGAAGCCATGAGCATCACCAGACGCGAATTTGTTGTCGTGCCCTCAGTTCTCGCTCTCGCCGGCCATGCAACCCGCGCCGCCGAACCCCGAAAGGCCAGGCGACGGATCGATACCTGGCTTGTCTACGACAAGGAGAAATCCACCGAACGAATCCGCCAGTTGAGTGACATCCTCACATCTTTAAGCGTCTTCGGGAACCCGCCGAAAGCATTCGTTGATGAGTGCCACGAACTGGACATTGAAGTCTACCGGGCAGTCTCCGGCGACCAGTCCGCGTTTGACACCCCCGCCCGTTCCCAGGCCACGATCGACGGATACCTGAAAGAATGCCGGGATATGGGCTACGACGGGGTTGACCTGGATTTCGAGCACCTGGATCCGAAGGTCCAGGCCGGCTATTCCGGCTTCCTTCGCCAGGCGTCCAAGGCTCTCAGGGGGATCAAGCGCAAGATGAGTCACTGCGTCGGTTACTACCCCGGCATGGAAAAGGATCCTCCGCGCCAGCTGTTCTACGACCCCGCGGTCGTAGCCGAGACGTGTGACTTGGTAAGGGTCATGTGCTACGACCTCTACTGGGCGCCCGGCAAAGGACAGGGGACGGACCGGGATGACGCTCAGGGGATCGGCCCAACTTCGAATCATCCATGGGCGCGAACCGCCATGGAGTTTTGGCTAAAGCGCGCCCCGAAGGCGAAGCTCGTGATGGGATTGCCGGCCTATTCGAACGACTACGTCCTGACACCGAACGGCAAGGGCCAACAGGTCTACGAGTCGCGTCCACAAACCGGCACCGGTACCGAAATCGTCAGGTCCTGGTTGTGGTACGAGAAGGTGCACCTGTACCTGTACCGGGACTCGGCCGGGGACCCGCACGGGCTTTACGCAAGCGACGCGAGGAGCACCGTGGAGCATCTGCAGACCGTCGACCAGCTCGACCTGCCCTCGATCGGCTTCTGGCACTTCAGCAGCGTAGACGCCGAAACGTGGCAGAGCGTCCGCGACTGGCTCTCGGGTGGCCGGACGACGTCTTCGGAGCCGGCAGCGTAAGAGGGTGTCGGCAACGATGCCATTCCGTGTTTAACTCGCGGGTGTCGGGTCGTCGCCCAAGGGCGCCTCCCACATCAGCTCTGCCCGGCCTGTTCGCGCAGTGCTCTGACTTTTTCAAAGTGGCGGATGTCCTTTCCTTCCACCATGAAGACCACCATCTCGGCGACATTCGAGCTGTGGTCGCCGACCCGCTCGACATACTTGGCGATAGAGAAAAGGTGAGCCAGCACTGGGATCAGGGCTGTGTCACGGCTCATCGTGTCCACAATCTGGCTCCACACCTGTGCGTGTATCTCGTCCACCTGATCGTCTGCGCTAATCACCTGGCGGGCCAGCTCGGAATCCCGATTGACAAAGGCATCAAGGGACCGTTTCAACATCGACTGCGCAACCGTCGCCATGAGCGGAAGGTCGAAGAAATCGACCAGGCGGGGTTGCTTGAGAATCTCGAGCACGTGCTCGGAGATGTCCTTTGACATGTCTCCGACCCGCTCGAGGTCTTTGACGATCTTCAGAGAGGTGGCGATAAAGCGAAGATCCCGCGCGACCGGTTGCCGGCGGGCGAGAACCGACAGACAAGCCTCGTCAATGCGGATCTCTCCGAAGTCGACCGAGGGGTCTCGCAGCATGACTTCCTTTGCCAAGGCGGGGTCGCGGGTGATCAGCGAGTGAAGGGCGTCGCCGATGTTACGTTCCACCTGGGCGCCGAGATCCAGGAGTGCATGCTTGAGCTCGTCCAGTTCCTCTTCGAACTTTCTATCCATGTCTTATCCGAACCTTCCCGTCACGTAGTCCTCGGTTCTCTGCTCGCGAGGATTGGTGAAGATCACTTCCGTGTTGTCGAACTCGATGAGTTGTCCAAGGTAAAAGAAAGCGGTGAAGTCGCTCACCCGGGCCGCCTGCTGCATGTTGTGGGTGACTATGACAATCGTGTAATCCTTCTTTAGCTCCTGGATGAGATCCTCGATGCGAGCCGTGGCGATGGGGTCAAGCGCACTGGCCGGTTCGTCCATCAGCAGGACCTCGGGTTGAATGGCGAGTGCCCGGGCAATGCAGAGCCGTTGTTGCTGGCCGCCCGACAGGTCAAGCGCAGAGGACTTGAGCCGATCTTTCACTTCTTCCCAGATCGCCGCGTGTCGGAGACTCTGCTCCACCCTCGCCTCGATTTCCCTCCTGTCCTTCCAGCCGTTCACCCTGAGTCCGTAGGCCACGTTGTCGAAGATGGACTTCGGGAACGGGTTCGACTTCTGAAAAACCATGCCCACCCGGCAGCGCAGGTGAACGACGTCCATGTCCGGCGCATAAAGATCCTGGCCGTCCAACAAGATCTTCCCTTCGACCCGTGTGCCGGGGATGATGTCGTTCATCCGGTTCAAGCAGCGCAGAAACGTCGACTTACCGCAACCCGAGGGTCCAATCAGACCGGTCACACGATTGGAAGGGATGGTCATCGTTATATCCGAAAGCGCTTTCTTCTCGCCGTAGAAGAAATCCAGATCCCTGGCTTCGATCTTCGGGCCGGAGGGTGCCTGGATGGGATGTCTGTCGTCTTTCTTCGACACGAGGTCGGCGGGCAGCTTCATTGTGAATGCCTCTTCTGGTATCGGTTACGGAGCAAAATGGCAATCGCGTTCATCAGGATCAGCATGGGAAGAAGAACAGCAATGGCAGCCGCGGCGTTCGCGTGAAACCCGGCTTGCGGGCGTGAAACCCAGTTGAATATCTGGATGGGAAGAACCGTGAATGGAGATAACAAGCTGTCAGGCACAAAGGCGACGTATGTGATTGCACCAATGGTGATCAAGGGCGCCGTTTCTCCAATCGCCCGGGAGAGACCAAGAATGGTGCTCGTCAGGATGCCCGACAGGGCCATCGGCAGGACCTGATGGCGGATCGTCTGCCAGCGCGTTGCCCCGAGCGCGTACGACGCTTCCCGGATCGAGTCGGGTACGGTGCGCAGGGCCTCCCTGCATCCAATGATGATGACCGGGAGGACCAGCAGGGCGAGGGTCAAAGCCCCGGCCAGGAGGCTGCGGCCAAGCGCGAGGAAGCGAACGAAAATGGCCAGCCCGAGAAGGCCGTAAATAATGGAGGGCACACCGGCCAGGTTTGCGATGCTGATGTCGATCAAGCGCGAGAACCAGCCGAGTCCGAATCCTCCCTTTTCGGCGTACTCCTCGAGGTATATGGCAGCGCCCACCCCCACGGGGAAGGAGAAAAAAGCAGTCAACAGCATGACGTAGAATGTGCCGATGACGGCCGGCAGCACTCCGGCCCTCTCCGGGAAGCGCGAGGGGTAACCCGTCAGGAAGTCCCAGCCAAGCCGTGACAAACCGTCCATGACCACACTCCCGAGCAGGAGCGCGAGGATCAGAAGTGCGCCGGCGAGGATTGCGATGCAGACAATCTGAAAAAGAAGCTCTTTCCAAAACCTTTTGCCCGCCCCTCGGGGCAGTGCGGCCGACTGGCTACTCATCGATACACCTCGCGGAAACGCGCCCTCAACCTCTGGCTCAGGATGTTCAGAACCAGGGTGCTGAGGAAGAGCATCATGCCGACGACGAAGATCGTTTTATATTCGAGCGTCCCGACCGGGGTATCCCCCATGCTGACCTGCACGATGTATGCGGTCATCGTCTCGATCGGGACGAGAGGGTTCGCGGTCAGCCTCGGTTGTTGACCGGCCGCGATCGCCACGATCATGGTTTCGCCTATTGCGCGCGATACGGCCAGGATGAAGGAGGCCGTTATGCCCGAGAATGCCGCGGGAACCACGATTCGGAACGACACCTGCAGATTCGTTGAGCCCAGCGCGTATGCGCCCTCCCTGAGGCTTCGCGGTACCGCTTGCATGGCGTCCTCGCTGAGTGACGATACGAGCGGCAGGATCATGATTCCCATCACGATGCCCGGCGAGAGGGCGTTGAATCCGGCCAGTCCGGGGAGGAATCTCTGCAGGAGCGGGGTTACGAAAAGCAGCGCGAAATACCCGTAAACCACCGTCGGAATGCCCGCCAGGATCTCCAGAACCGGCTTTACGGCGCGCCGCACGCGCTCCGGCGCGTATTCGCTCAGGTAAAGCGACGAGAGCAGGCCGGCCGGCAAGGCCACCAGCATGGCGATCCCGGAGATCAGG
The DNA here is from genome assembly GCA_964421755.1 of uncultured Acidobacteriota bacterium. GTDB lineage: Bacteria > Acidobacteriota > UBA6911 > RPQK01 > RPQK01 > CAVUUN01. The sequence continues at coordinate 15,954 of CAYQYP010000353.1, read as the reverse complement.
ATTGTTCCTGTCAGCAACGGCCAGATGCCGAAACGCTTCTGGGCGAAAAGGGGCGTCCACTCGGTATCGGTGAAGAAGCTCACGATCGAGACTTCCCGGAAGAAATCGACGGTCTCGAACAGGAGCACGGCGATGATACCGAGCGTGGTGAAGATCGACACGCTGGCGCAGAAGAGCAGAAAGAGCTCAATCCCTCTCTCTCGCTTGTTAGCCTTGAAGCTCTTCGGGAGCAGTCTCATTCAGTCGAGCCTGACTCCTTTCTCAGCAAGTCCTGGACGGACATGCCGACCTGAGAGCCCCCGGCGAACACGGTGCCGGTGACTTTTCTTTCCACCCTGGCCTGCGCGAGTTGGTAAGCCTCGTCCGGAAGCGGAATGTAGCCGACCTGCCCTACAAGCGCGGTGGCATTCTTCAAGTAGAAGTCGACGAAAAGTGACACCTCGGGCCGGTCGAGCGCCTGGCTGCGAACGTAAATGAAAATCGGGCGCGAAAGCGGTTGGTACGTCGAGTTCTTAACAGTATCGACCGACGGGACAATCGGGCCATCCCCGTTTTCCGGTTTGCCGTCATCGACCGGGACGGCTCGCAGCCGGTCCTTGTTCTCCTCGTAGTAGGCGTACCCGAAGAAGCCCAGCGCCAGCTCGTCGGCCGCGATCCCCTGGACCAGGACATTGTCGTCCTCGCTCGAGGTGAAGTCTCCCCGGCTGGCCCCTTCTTTGCCAACGATGGCGCCCGTAAAGTAATCGTACGTGCCGGAGTCGACCCCCGGCCCGAACAGGTGAATCTCACGATCCGGCCAGTCCGGGCGCACTTGATTCCACCTGGACACCTTGTTCTGAGCGGACGGTTCCCAGAGACGCTTCAGTTCCTGAACCGTGATGCTCCGGCACCATGTGTTCTTGGGGTTCACCAGAATGGCGATCCCATCGTAGGCGACAGGCAGTTCAACAAATTCGACGCTGTTCTGACGAGTTGCCCGAAGCTCGGAGTCCTTGATCGGGCGCGAGGCATCGCAGATGTCGATTTCGCCGCGACCGAATTTCTTGAAACCGCCGCCGGTGCCCGAAACCCCGACTGTGACTTTCACGTCGGGTTGTTCCCGCCTGAACTCTTCCGCCATGGCCTCGGTGATCGGGTAGACGGTGCTGGAACCATCCACGGTGATGCTGCCCGCCACCTTGCTGGCATCAACTTGCGCTTCACCCCCGCCGCAACCGTAAAGAACAGCCAGTGCGGCTACGAGCGGGAAAACGAGTAAGCCTGAAAATAGTTTTTTCATGTTCGTTCGTTTCACGATAGTGCCCTCCTGTAAAGATTTGATAAAGACAAGCGAGAGATACGACCCGCAGCGCCCGATTTGCTAGAACACGTAGGAGAAAGTCAGTCTCGGCATCACGTCGGTCATGGGGCGTGAGCCGTCTTCCATCCGGTCGTAGCGGATGACCTCGACGTTAGGAATCAGGCTGAACTCTTCAAGCACCTTGAAGTCTATTCCGAGCAGGACGAGATTCGATTGTGCCCTGGGGTCGAAAGGAAGGTAGGCGATACTCGCCCCTTCGGGGTTCGGATCGAACATGCGGTCGTAGCGGGCGATCAAGGACACCCCGGGAGTAGCCCTCAGCACCGTGAAGGCGGAGAAAAGGTCCAATCCCAGGTCGGGCGCGCCTTCTCGACTCTGGTGGGCGTATTGAAAGCCCAAGCGCCCCCTGGGCCCGCTATACCCGAATATCCCCTGGAAGGTCGAGACGTCTCCTTTCAGGCTTCGGGCCTCGTAGTCGGCAGTGAACTGAAGGGAAGTCCTCTTGGATGGACTAAAGCCGACCGCAAAAGACCCCCTTTTCCCGTGATCGATCTCGCCAGCCACCCCGGCCCCGTTCCCGACCATCACATGATAATCAACCCGCTCGGATCCCCCGAGCCTCCCCTTGAGCGCCACGCCGAAATCACGGGTATCCGCCATTTTCTGCAAATCCAGGGGCGTCTTTTCCAAGGCCCGATACGGCCAGAGCGCTTCAATCTTCTCGAACGTCGGCGTCGGCGAAATACCCAGGTACGCCTCCTGCTTTCCGGCGAACTTCCAGCGAAGCCAGGCGTCCTTGATGGTGGGGGTCAAGCGGCTCGCCGATTTGAAGTCTCCGGCGGAGTTCATTTCAAAGCGCACACGGGCATCCAGTGCATCGTTCAGAGGCTTGTCAAAGGTCAGATAGATACGCCGCAGCCAGAACCCGTTATTGTCTTCCAGAGAAGCGTCGTGGTTCTTGGCGACGTAGTAGTAGTCTCCGAAGGCGAGCCCGCCGATTTTCATAGACCCGGAGGGTTTCTCGGCCGCAACCTTCGCCGCCATCGACGTCTGGGCCGGTTGAGCCGGGGCCCTCTTTTCCCCAGCCTCGCCATCGGAGTGACCTGGAGCGGCACGGGTACCGGTTAGTGTCAGGACGATTGACTCCAGGTCGCGGACGCGCTTTTGGAGGTCTTCGACCTGCGCCTCGAGCTTGTCGGTTGTCGCCGGATCTAAGGATTGAGCATGGCCTGACGGCACAACCAGAAACAACATTGCCACGAAAAGACAAACGATCCTGAAGGCTTGGATTCTCGTCATGTTCTCCCCCTTTCAAGACACCCACAACCGTTTGTTGGCGTCGCGGGCAATCTAAAAGAGGCAGATCAACGCGAGATAAAGGGACTATGAAGATTTGATGAAAGCGCAAAGACGGTATGTAGGGGCGAAGGACTCGTGTTCTGAGAACTGTCTGTGCAACCTTGTTCAATCCCGGTACTTGTACCCCACGCCTCGAACGGTCACGACCAGATCTCGATACGGTTCCCCGAGCTTCTGGCGGATTGACCGGATGTGAACGTCTATGTTCCGGTCGATGACGAAGGTGGTTCCGTCGCTGATCTTGTCGAGCAACTGGTCACGAGTGAACACCCGCCCGGGACGAGACGCCAGGGCCTTCAGCACGCGGAACTCCGTCAATGTGAGTGGTAACGGCTTTCCATCCACCGCGGCTTCGTGACGAGCGGAGTCAATCACCAGGGGACCAATTCGAAGAGTGTCCGGCGCCGGCCGCTGCTCCAACCCAGCGCGTCTCAGAACCGCCCGGATGCGCGCCAGCAACTCTTTGATGCTGAACGGCTTGACGAGGTAATCATCGGCGCCCATCTCGAGACCAACGACGATGTCGCTTTCTTCGCCTTTGGCGGTAATGATAATGAGAGGGATCGACCGGCAGTCCTCCCGCTGCTTCAGTTGCCGGCAGACTTCCAGACCCTGGATGCCTGGCAGCATGAGATCAAGCAGGATCAGCGATGGCGCCTTCCGGCATGCCGCAGTCAGGCCACTTTCGCCGTCGATCGTTTGCCGAGTCTCGAAGCCTTCTTTTTGCAGGTTATAAGAGAGCAATTCCTGGATATCAGGATCGTCTTCGATGATCAGGATTGACGGCTTCATAACGCTCTCACGCGGGCAGCGTAAACAAGACTCTTGTTCCCCGTCCGACCTCGCTCTCTGCCCACACCCTTCCCCCGTGAAGTTCCACGATATGTTTGACCAGCGCCAGGCCCACTCCTGCGCCTCCGGTTTCGCGAGATCGGCCCTTAGAGACCCGGTAAAACCGCTCAAAAATCCGGTTCAGGTCCTCGGCGGGGATACCGATTCCCGTATCGCTTACCGAAACCACGATGTTCTTTTCGATACACCGCGCTTCCACCCGGACCTGACCCTTTTCGGTGTATTTGAGCGCGTTCTCGAGGAGGTTGGCTAACACTCGCCTCAGATGCTCCTCGCTACCTCTGATGCTATCGAACGCCAGGAACGATTCAAATTCCAGTCCGATGGCCTTCTCAGAGAACCGGGAAGAAAACTCCCTCTCGACATCAGCCATCAGCGCGCCCATCGATATTTCACTGCGTGTCAACGCCTGCGAATTGCTCTCGAGTTGGACCAGCTTAAAGAGGTCGTCCAGCAGCTGGGAAAGCGATAGGGCATGGCGGTTGATCTTCTCCAGAAAGGACCTCTGGGCTGAAGTGAGGTCGTCCTCGGAGAGCAAGGTCTCGGAATATCCTGCGATGGAGGTCAGGGGGGTCTTCAGCTCGTGAGAAACGTTTGAAACGAAGTCCCTTCGCACCGACTCCAGGGACCGGAGTCGCGTGATGTCGTGAACGACCATGACAACGCCGGTCGGACGCGGTCCCCCATCGATCGATGAAAAACGTGCGAGCACGATCCTTTCTCCGATTCGTGCCTCCACCTCCCCACCCTGGTTCTGCTCCAGCGCCGCATCGATACCCTTCTGGATCTCGGGATTTCGGATCGCCTCCAGAAGGCGGCGCCCCTCCGGTTCCTCCACGGTGGCGAACAACTCTCGGAAAGCGGGGTTGACCTTGAGAATTCTACCCCGCGAGTCGGCAACCATGACTGCCTCAGACATACTTGAAAGAACCGCCGTGAGGTGGTTTCGTTCGGACTCGAGGTCTGCAGTTCGTTGTCTGATCGCCCGCGATGCCTCTTCCGTGGCTCGGGCAATCCCTCCAAGCTCGTCTCTGCTTGCTATTGGTATCGCTGCGACGGACCCTTTTACGAGCCCCTGGATAGCCGCGGTCAGTTCCGTTTTGGCCTCCAAAAAGCGCGAGACGGCAGGAACCAGAAGGGCGACCGTTAGAACCAGGAAAAGTCCCAGCAAGCCAAGCATTGGAGCGAGCAGTTCCCGGGAAATCAACGGGTCCGGTGGCAGCTCAATAGCAAGTCGGATGATCCCCTGGCCCTTTTTCAGCGGCGCGGCGGCGTAGAGGAGCCACCGGCCGGTGCTGGTGCTGTAGCGAAATCGGCTGCTTGTCTTTCCCTTTGCCGCGCCGATCACCTCGGCTCGGTTGCCGTGGTTCTCCAGCCGCTGTAGTTCTGGACCCGAAAAAGCCGAATCGGCGAGAACATTCCCAACGCGGTCCATGATAGTGATGCGGAAGGGAAGACCGCGACTGGCCCGGTCGACCTCCGCGTCGAGTTCTGCCGGGTCGTTAATGACGAATAAGCGAGACAAAAGCTCGACGTCATGCTCCAGGTGCTTCACGGCTGTCGTTCTGGTCGCGTGCCGAGTCCTGCGTTCAGCGATGTAGAACGAAACCGCGACGGCAAAAACGACGCACATCGCGAAGATGACAGCCCTTCTGGTGCTGACGGCCATGTCGGTAGTCCTGAGCCAGCTACGTTACTCCTTGGTCTTCAGGCTAATCAAGAGCGGGCCAGCAGCCCTAATCCGTCGATAAAGACCACGTGTCAGTCCTACGGACCTGGTTCGTCGCCACCCAGACGTTTCTATAAACGTGTCAGTCCTTCCGGACCTGTTCGTCCCGACAGGTGATCGGCGCACACCCAGCGGGTGCGCAGAGAAGTGGAAAAAGCTGGCCGGCGCACGCTAGTCACTTGGTCGCCCGGGCTTTCTCTGCGCCGTTGTGCCTCTGTGCCATAGCATGTTAAGTTCGCGCCGTGACCGTAATGCAAACCTCCGAAATATGTGTGCTGTTTAGAAGAGCCTGGCTTCTGGGAGTGATCTTGTTCGTAGGAATTGTGCGGACCAATGCGGCCGTCGTCATCGAGAACCTGAAGGTGGAGTACAGGAACACTCCCCTCGGTATCGATGAGACGAAGCCTCGTTTCAGCTGGCAGATGGCTACAACCGCAGGTGAACGGGGCTACCGCCAGGCGGCATACCAGGTCCAGGTGACTGATCCCGAAGGCAAGCTCGTGTGGGACAGCAAAAGGGTCGAAGAGTCCCGCTCGGTCGGAATCAGCTACGCCGGGAATCCACTTCGAGCGGAGACCAGGTACTCCTGGAACGTCACGGTTTGGAGCCAGGCCGGTGAGCGGCTCCAGGCAAGCTCCTGGTTCGAGACGGGCCTCATGAACCCCATCCCGGATTCAAGTGCCTGGGCTGGCGCGAGGTGGATCGGCGGAGGAGATGAAGACCTGGTCCTTTACGCGCCGTACCTCGCGATTTTCAAACTGAAGTACGCCGTCACCATTCCGCCGGGCAGCAGCCGCGCAGGCTTTGTGTACGGCGCGAACGACTCGCGGCTCATGGACAGGTACAAGAACATCTATCAGATCACGAGCCGCAAAGATGAGAGCTATATCAAGCTCGAGCTTGACATCTCCGCGGTGGACGGCACTTCGTCGGGCAAGGCGAAGCTGAACATCTACCGGGCCGGATACAAGGACGATGACGCTCCAACCAAGCCCGTGCGGACATTTGAAGTTTCGAGCGACCTGATCAACAGCGGGAATAAGAATACCGAGCACGTCATCGAGCTCCGGAGCGCATTCGGACAGATTGCCCTGTCCGTGGATGGCGAAGAGTCGTTCACGGGTGCCGCCGTCCAGGCTTCCCCGTCGGGAGGATCCGGAAGACGCTTACCGCCGAACGTTGTCAATCTCAACCCCGCGGGCTCCGGAGGCGACTACCTGCCTTTCGGGATGCTCTGCGACATCGGCTTCGCGGTCGATCCCGGGCAGAAGGCCATGTTCCGTGAGCTCACGGTGCGCAATGACCGCGCTCCGGGCAACATACTCTTTCACGAGGACCTGACCGGCGGGACGTACCGGGGTATCTTCGCGGATGCCTCGAAGCCTGCTTCGGGATTCTCGGTGGCCGACGGCCGCTACATTCTTCAAGGCGGAAGCAAGGGCGTGTTCATCGTCAGGGATCCGAGCCGGAATTCCATGCCGATGCTTCGGACCACATTCAAAACGCCTGCGAAGGCGATCGCTTCCGCACGGCTTTACGTGACCGCCCGCGGCATCTATGAAGTCTACCTGAACGGTAGCCGTGTCGGGGATGACCACTATAACCCCGGACTCACTCAATACAACGTTACGCACATGTACCAGACTTACGACGTCACCGGATTGATCAGGGCCGGGGACAACGCCATGGGTGCCATGCTTGGCGAAGGGTGGTGGAGCGGCCTGCTCAGCTTCGGCACGGTCTGGAACCACTTCGGCGACCGGCAGTCGTTGCTCGCGAAGCTCGTGGTTGCGTACAAGGATGGAACCAGGGATACGGTCGTCACCACCGATCGCACCTGGAAGTACTACGGGGCCGGGCCGGTTGTTTACAGCAGTCTAGATTTTGGCGAGGTTTACGATGCGGCGAGGGAGCGGACGGTCGAAGGCTGGACGAATTCCCGCTACGACGACGCCAGGTGGAAGAGGGCGGTAGTCGTTCCCCTCGAGGGAACCGCGTTCGTCGGACCAGACGTCGGATTTCTGGGGAGGCCCGGCACCCCCATCGCATACGAAAAGCTGTCACTCCTCGGCCAGATCGGAGACAACGCGGGCGTGTTCCGTATACTTAAGGCGAAGAGCATGAAGGAAGTCCGCCCGGGTGTTTTCGTCTACGACCTGGGCCAGAACATCGTCGGCGTCCCACGTATCCGGCTTGCAGCAGGCCGCCCGGGGGCGAGAATTACGTTGCGCTATTCCGAGATGCTGTATCCGGACCTCCCTGAATCAGGGAAAAACATCGGCATGATCATGACCGAGAACTATCGTGCCGCCCTCAGCGAGGACCTCTACACCATGAAGGCCGGACCCCAGGTGGTCCAGCCCCGCTTTACCTCTCACGGGTTCCAGTACATCGAGATCACCGGCCTCGACAAGCCACTTCCGCCTGACGCCGTGGAGGGAGTCGTCATCAGTTCCATCCGGGAGCTGTCCGCCGATTACAGGACGTCGAGCGAAAAAGTCAATCGCCTGTGGTCGAACCTGGTCTGGTCCAACATCGACAACTTCCTCACCATCCCGACGGACTGCCCGCAGCGCAACGAGCGGATGGGATGGTCCGGCGATATCAACGTTTTCTCGCGGACGGCCACCTACGTGTCGAATGCGGACCAGTTCCTGACTCGACACATGTACGCGATGCGGGACGTGCAGGACCCCTCAGGCAGGTTTACGGACGTGGCGCCCGTCGGCGGCGGCTTCGGCGGAGTGCTCTGGGGAAGCGCAGGAATCGTCGTACCGTGGGAAACCTATCTCCAGTACAACGATATTGCCCTGCTGGAGCGTCACTATCCGGCCATGGCCGGTTACATTGACCACCTCGAGGGCACGGTGGACCCAAAGACCGGGCTGAGCTCCGACGCCCAGCTGGGGGATTGGCTCGGGCCGCAAAACAACGCGCTCGGATCGTCGTTTTTGGCGACTGCCTACCACGCCTACGACCTCGACATTATGGCAAAGGTAGCCGAGGTCCTGGGGAAGTCTGCGGATGCGGCCAAATACCGGGCGCTGTACGAAAGGCGGAGGGCCTTCTTCAACAGCACGTTCGTCAACTCCGAAGGAAAGACGCTGGCCACTGGCGCCGGCCTCAGCTTCGGACCGCAGGCCGCAGGCCAGCCGCAGTTCCGGATTGCGGACACGCAGACGTCTTACGCGGTCGGCCTGGGGATGGGGTTGTTTACCGGCGAGAAAATTCCCGCGGCGATCCGCAACCTCGCCGAAACGGTTTCGCGCCAGAACAAAGACGACAACGGGAAGTTGCGTCCGAACTACTCGCTGATGACCGGATTCATCGGTACGGCGTGGATCAGCAAGGCTCTTTCGGACAGCGGCCACAGCGAGCTTGCGTACCGATTGCTGCACAACAACCAGTACCCCTCCTGGCTTTACGCCATCGACCAGGGGGCGACGACCATCTGGGAGCGCCTCAACGGGTACACGGTGGAAAACGGGTTCGGGGGCAACAACAGCATGAACTCGTTCAATCACTATTCATTTGGCGCCGTGGGTCAGTGGATGATGGCTTACTCACTTGGGATCCAGCGGGATGGACCTGGTTTCCGGAGGTTCATCCTGCAGCCCGAGCCCGATCCGACCGGAACGATGACCTGGGCCGAAGGCCACTACGACTCGATATACGGCAGGATCAGAAGCGCCTGGAAGATCGACGGGCGGACCTTGAACTATCGCGCCACGGTTCCCGCCAATACTGCCGCAACTCTTTATCTGCCGACCGCCAGGGCTGGCACGGTCAGGGAAAGTGGAAAAGACGCCGCCGAGGCAAGAGGCGTCAAGTTCCTGAGATACGAAAACGGAAAGGCCGTTTACACCCTGGAATCCGGTGTCTACGAGTTCGTTGCAGAAACCGGTGAGCCGCCGCGGAGCGAGGGGTTGAAAAACGTGGCCCGAAGGGGCCAATAGGAATGGCCGTGGGCAAAGCGTCTTTTACGCTGCCCACGGACAGATTCCTCAAACAACCAACCTTGGACGGGCTTGCACTGGGCTGCGTTGAGCAAGACGGCCCTACCCTTCGATTCTCGGCCAAACCTGCGACCCTGCAGAGTCGCAGAGTGCAGGCTTCACCGAGTCGGCGGTGCGACGGTGCGAAAGCTGCCGCCGGTTCCTGGCCTGTACCTGGTTCGCGGTCCTGGCCGCTTTCTCGCGGTTGTCTCGTCGCGCTTTTTCAGGTACACGGTGGTCTGCTTCCTCACTTGGTGGAGTCCATCGATCAGAAGAAGGGTTACACCCACTGTCGCGGTTTCGGTCGACAAGCCGGGTATGGTGAACCCGGACGAGGTCCCCTCGGTTCCGAAGAAAACCAGCGGCTGGACAAAGGAGCCCGAGGTGATCCAGGCCACCCATTCATGCCGCATTCCGCTACTGTCTGGATCGACTGAACTGTCCGAGGTGAACGAAACACCATCTCCCTCTGGGATGCGGTCTGTGGGAGTCGAGACCGGGTCGACCACGATCTCGGGCTCCGGGGGCTGGTTCACCCTCGCGATGACCGCCTCGAAGCTTCTCGACATGCTTACGTCGCCGTAAAGTTCAGTATCGGCATGATTGACCGTGACCTCCAGAATGATGGACGAGCCGATCGGATTGTCCGTAGCCGATACCCAGGGGAAATTGACTGTCACATAAGGAAGAGTAGGGCTCTGGGCGAAGTTCGCCTTGCCGGTTGGATCGGAAAGGATGCGCCAACGATAGGAAAGAGCATGGCCGTCCGGGTCGGTGGCCGCCGCACGGAACGTCACCGGATTGCCCATTAGAACGATATCGTGAACGGACTTGGAAACGGTCGCCTCGTCCCAAGCCGGTGCACTGGCGAGACAGGGTAGACACGAAATAAGCAGAATTAGGATGCCAAATAGAAAGACTTGACGCGGCATAGTTTAGTCCTCCGTTGCCTTGTCTGAGAACCTTGGCGCTTGAACCGGGCCCTTCCCCCGCTGCGGGGTTTTGTTGGAGCTGACGCGCTCTTCAGTTCGGGTATTAAGACTCCGATGCGTGTTTTTTAGCAGTTCGGAGACTGTGAACTCTACCCCACCTTCGCAGCTATGGCAAGCACCGATTAGCCCAATAGAAGAGTCGACATTTTCAACACCCCTCGCAGCGAGGTGTTTGCATAGGGTCGGAGAAGTGCGTTCGGCCCACAGGTAATGACGGACTTGTTATGGGCTGATGTGGAGGGCGAGATCGAATGGAGCCGCGCACGAAAGCGAACGGCAGTGAGCGAGAGTAAGCGGACCACCAATCATTCGCTAAAGCAGTGGAGCGAGTCAGGTGGTCCGCTTACTCTCGCTCACTGCCGTTCGCTGTCGTGCGCGGCTCCATTCGATCTCGCCCCCCGCCGGCAACTCGCCGGTTTATCCGCCTATTAATAGTGAGAGATCCAAGCTAAACGCTTTTGTCCTTGGGGTCCTTGAGGCCCTTGTGGTCCTTCAGGGTCGGGTTACCGGGGTCAATTAGGAGAGCATGGCCTGGACCTTGACCGGGTCCACGCGCTCGATCAGGCGGGCAAAAGGGCCAACCTTGTGATCGGTCAGGTCGAACTTCGGGGCGTCCGCGAGGGTCAGAGGGGGTATCTGCAGGATCGCCTCCACATCGGCGGCATAGCGTGGCAGGACAGGCTTTATTAGTGCGGCGATGGCCCGGCAACAATTGATGGCGAAGGTGCAGACCTGCTGACCGCGCGAACGATCGCTCTTGACCAGGTCCCAGGGAGCGCTGTCCTGGAAATACTTGTTTGCGATGTCGCTCATCGCGACGATTTCCTGAACGGCACGGCCGAATTCGATCGCTTCGTAATGCTCGATGACTTTCTTCGCCCGCCCCATGAGATCGACGATCAATGGCTTCGCATCCGCCGGGAGCGATGAGGTGGAGGCTTCAAAATGCTTATTAACGAAGGGCACCACCCGGCTCACCAGGTTAGCAATCTTGTTGATTAATTCCGAGTTAACCCGGACAACGAAGTCATCGAAATTCAGATCCAGGTCGTCCGGCTGAGCACTCATCTTCGTCGCGTAGTAGTAACGCAGGTATTGCGGGTCCAGGTGGTCCAGATAAGTCCGGGCATTGATGAATGTGCCGCGGCTTTTGGACATCTTCTCCCCGTTGATCGTCAGAAAACCATGAACCAGTACCCGCGATGGCAGCGTGTACCCGGCACCGTGAAGCATGGCAGGCCAGAAGAGGGTGTGAAAGTAGACGATATCCTTGCCTATAACGTGGATGATGCGGGCATCCGGGCTGTGCCAATAGGCATCGAAATCCCGACCGGTTTCGGCGCAGAATCTCTCCGTCGTTGCGATGTACCCGATCGGAGCATCGAGCCAGACGTAAAAGTACTTGTTCTCCTCGCCGGGGATCTTGAATCCGAAGTATGGCCCATCACGGCTGATGTCCCAATCGCGCAGGCCCTGGGAGAACCAGTGCTCGATGAATCGACGGATTTCCGGCTGCAGGCGGCCGGGTAGCGCTACCCATTCGCGCAAGAAGTCCTCGTAAGCGTTCAGCGTGAAAAAATAGTGGACCGACTCGCGCAACACTGGAGGCCTGGAACAGATGGAGCACCGGGCATCGGCCAGATCCGTCGGGTTGTACGTCGTTCCGCACACCTCACAGACATCGCCATACTGGTCCTTGGCGCCGCAGGCGGGGTTCGGGCAAGTCCCACGAATAAACCGGTCGGGCAGGAATCTGCTATCCGTCTCGCAGTAGAACTGCTCGACCGATCGGGTGACGATTTGACCCCGCTCTTTCAGCTTGCTGAAGATGAACTCCGCGTGCTTTCGGTTCTCCGGGCTATTAGTAGAGTAGAAGTAGTCAAAATCGATATGGAACGCGCTGAAATCCTGCTGATGCTCGAGGTGGTAGCGGCCGATCAGTTCTTCGGGCGTGATACCCGATTGACGAGCCTTGACCTCGATCGGGGTCCCGTGGGTGTCATCCGCGCAAAGGTAGATCGCGTCCTTTCCGCTCAGCTTCAGGAATCGAACAAGGATGTCCGTCTGAATGTACTCGACCAAATGGCCCAGGTGAATGCTTCCGTTGGCGTAGGGCAAGGCACTGGTGACAAGAATCCGCTCCACTGGAAACCCCCAAAGTCTTTTACTATAGCTGATTTTCGGGAGTGCTGTCTCGACCCGTCCCTCGGGATCACCTGAAGACAGGCTTTCCCAGCGGCTGAGGTTCGGCGTGGAGCAGAACCAGGAGCGCCTGCTCGCCCTGCCACTCGGTCTCGAGCACTTTCATCTCGACGGGAAGATCACCGCGACCCCTTGGGAGCGTCACGCGGCGCACCTGACCTGCCTGAACCGGCAACTGGAAGTCTTCGCCCACGACCTCCTTCAAGCGTCGTTCCAACAGGGACCCGGCTGCCGCGTTGGCGAAGCGCACCTTCGAGCGGCTATCGAGAACCAGGATGCCATCGTAAGTGGCATTGACGATGTCGTGAAAGCTCCGCCGGCTGATCCAAAGGGCGGCCTCGAGGCGCTTGCGGCCATCGACCTCCTGGCGGAGCTTGTCGTTAGACGCAGCGAGCTCGGTGGTCCTCTCCGTCACCAGCTTTTCCAGTTCCTCGCGGCTGCGTCGCATGGATTCTTCCGCGACCCGCCGTTCGTTGATCAGATTCTGAACGTAGACGCTGAAGAGAACCAGCATACACACGGCCAGAAGACGGACCGAGACGTCAGGGATGTCTGGTCGCACCAGCTGGTCCAGAAGCCGGCCTTGCTTGAACATGAAAGCATCGCGAGCCGATTCGAGGATCCAGTAAGCCAACGCGAAGACGAAGCCGCTGAGGATAATCCTGCCTGACTGGCGCGAACCACCGGACTTTGTGCCGGAACGGAGCGACTGGGCGTACAGTCCGTAAAACACGATCATTGCGATGATGACCAGCCGCGTCCAGATCGAAGGGAGATCCGGGAAGAAAAGCCGCTCGGCAAGGGTGCCCTTGTGAAAGGCTAGCACGTCGCGGACCGACTCCAGGACCCAGTAAATCGCCCCGAAGGCAACCCCAACCCAGATCAAGTTGATTCGTTCAGGCTTCTCAACGGGCACTTCCTGCTCCGATGCCATAGTAGCTTCTCCTCAGGTCGCAATACCCGCAAGACAGGGTTTGATGCGGATTTAACCGCGAAGAGGCTGTGAAGTAAAGCGTATTCTGCGGGGCCGATGGCCCGCGCGGCGTGCAACGACCTTAACCCGCATTGCTCACGCCGTGCTCGGGCAACCGCCGTCAGAGCCGCGCACGTGGCGCTTTTCAGCGGAGTAAGCGGGTTCTTGCCTTGAGCGAGAGCAAGTTATTCCCTTGTCGGCCCTGAGGTCGTTGAGGTCCCTGGGTCCTCGTCTACGCTGTCTCCACCGGTGCACCAGCCTCCTGCTTCCAGTCCACCGATAGGATCCGCACCGACTGCACCTTGCCTTTCACGGTGACCTCGCCCAATTCGGTGAATGCGTAGGTCTCATGCAGGAGGCCGTAGGTATTCTGGCTGATGATAATGTCCGTCTTGTATTCTTTGCAGAGCGACTCGAGCCGGGCACCGAGGTTCACGTTATCGCCGATGACCGTATAGCTTCGGATTGACTGGGAGCCGACATTGCCGACGACCATGTCGCCGCTGTTGATACCGACCCCGCAATGCAGCTCGGGCTTTCCAACAGCTTTCCATGCCTGGTTCAGGCTGACCAGCCTCCGCTGCATCGCGATCGCGCAACCCACCGCACGGTCGGCGTGCAGGGGATCCGGCAGCGGAGCGCTGAAAATAGCCATGATCATATCGCCCACGAATTTATCCACCGTCCCCCGGTAGGCAAAAACAATCTCGACCATCTCCGAGAAGTACTCGTTGAGCTGAGCGATCATCTCCTCCGGTGGCCGGGATTCGGACAGGGTCGTGAAGCCCCGCAGGTCGGAAAACAAGACTGTCGCTACCCGCCGCGTTCCCCCGAGCTCGGCGGCCTTCGGATTGCTGAGCAGTTCGTTGTAGACATCCTTCGAGACGTAGCGGGAGAACATCTGCTTGATGCGTCTTTTTTCCGCGCCCTCAATCCAGTACTGATATCCGAACCCGCAGATCATGGAGAGGAGTGCCCCAAGCACGAAAGGAACAACCGGGACTTGAATCGAGTCGCGAAATACCCATTGAGCGAACCCGAGATACAAAGGGAATGTGATCAGCGAGATCCCCACCGAGACGAAAACCCGCAGATAGAGGATTGCGGCCAGAAGGCCGAGCGACGCCAACGTGACCAGCAGCCAGGATAAGGCTCGCGGAACCGGGCGGAGATATCGATTGGAAAGGAGATTGTCGAGAATGTTTGCGTGGACCTCGGCACCCATCATCTTCCCCAGCCCGCCTCCCTTGGCGCTGTCCGAGGCGGCGCCGCTGAACGGGGTGGTAAAGATGTCATGGAGGGCCGCCGCGCTGGTCCCGATGATCACGATCCGGTCCCGGAATTCGGCGGGGTCGATTCCGGGCTTCGTCCCTTCCGATATCTGAAGTTCTGAGTAGAACAAGTGGGCGTAAGAATAAGACCGGTACGATCCGGGTGGCCCGTTGAACCAGATAGGCAGCCGGCCGTTCGCGTCGAGAGGCGCGCGGACTGATCCGGCCACGAGCGTGTCGCCCTCCACTCGCACATCCGATGTCCGGAGCTTCTGGGCAGCCAGTGCCGCCGCAAGCGGCAGCGACGGATACATCCGATCGTGGAAGCAGGCAAGAGGGAGCGATCTGCGCCACGGGCCGTCCGGGTCAAGTGTCATTGCTACGTGGCCGACACCGAGAGCATTCGCTCCAAGGCCGGGGATCGGTCGGATATAGCCAGTGAACCGAGTGAGGCCCGGCAGGCATCCCGGGAGAGAATTGCCGCCGAACGACACCTTATCCGCGTAGCCCAGGTCCTGCAGGCCAAGAAAGGCGGCGTGGATGACGTTGCCCGCATCGCGGGTCGCTCTCGCAAGTTCCTCGTCCGCCTCCGGGCGAGTCACGTCCGGTTCCCAGAACCCGACATCGAAGACGATCAGCCTCGCGGGGGCGCGACTGAGAAAATCGACCAGGGCCGCATGCGCGTCTCGCGGCCAGGGCCAACGCCCGAAAGCCGGCTCCAGGCTCTTGATCGAAAAATCATCGATTTCGATCAGGACGATATCCGGACGCGGACGACGTGCCGCCGCGCCCAGGTAACGAAACCGGTAATCCAGAGTGCGCAGCTCGAGCGTCTGAAAGAAACCAAGCCTCATAAGAAGGCTGGTCGCCGCGACGCACACGATCGCGAGCAGGAGGCAGGCCAAGGGCTTTTTCCATGGACGCAAGTCAAACATCCGGGCCGTATTCTACAGCAGAAAATCAACCAGATCCCCCAAAGCGCCTGGACGATCAGGGTGGCGCTGTCGGCGCAGCTGTCTTAGCCGCACTCAGCGAGGGTGTTGCATGAGGCCGGAGAAGTGCGTTCGGCCACAGCTATTGACGGACTTGTTATGGGCTGATGTCGTGCGGAAGGCGAGATCGAATGGAGGCGCCACGAAAGAGGCTGTCGAGAAAGTTCTTAAGGCCTGAAAGGCCGGCACATATTAGCCCAGGGCGAAGCGCTTTGTGCGCAGCCCTGGGTCTAAGGTAGAGGCGGAGACAAGCCCTGAAAGGGCGCAAGAACGGCAACATTATCAGGAC
>CAYQYP010000352.1:0-11569 GCA_964421755.1 uncultured Acidobacteriota bacterium | reverse complement strand
ACTTTCATCATTCCTCCCCTGTCCAACCTGCCGACACTGATCCGGATATCGTAGTCCTCTCCAGATACAGGCTTTTGTGCTGCGGGGCACAAGACAGGAACACGGGGATGGGTTAGCAGCTCAGGGATCGCTCGAGGAATGACCGGATATTTGGGTCGACAATGCGCCAGGTCGAACAGGCGAGATCGCCTGATACCCGGCGCGGCTAGCTCGAGGCTATGATGCGCTAGCTCCTCGGCATTTTCTGCCTCAAATAAGAGCATCAGCGCCGGACTCTCCCGAGTCCGGCCAAGGAACGACTTCCAAGTCGGACATCCTGATCGCGCTCAGGGTCACGATGCAGCCGTTGCCGAGCGGTACAGAACCGCAAACGGAGCGCTTTTCGCGAAGTGCGCGGATTGTAGCCGTAAGCAGCGCCTGGCCCGGAGCTGGTTGCTTGCGGTGACAATCCGCGCACTCCGCGAAAATCGCTCCGTTTGCGGTTCTGTACCGCTCGACGACCCGGATGGGCAGAGTCCAGTAAATCGACTTCCGGGTCCGACAGGCGGACACAAACAGGCGGACACAATAGGAAATGTAAAAACTCCAGTGTCCGACTTGGAAGTCGGATCTACAGAAGCGTCGTTGGACCCACGTTTCGCCCTCTCACCGCACGTTGATGACGACCGGCGGCTCGATCGAGCAGATGTCCGGGTTGTAATAATCGTACAAGATCGACCGGGTCGTCTTGGCGGTCATCCTCGTCCGGGGCCGGAAGAGAAAACTCCAGGCATTTCCGCCGGCGCGGGGCCACATATAGAACCTCACCCGATCGGGCAGGATCTCGTAGGATGAAAATGGATCCCCGGCGGAGTCTCTCGCCTGCTCGAGGCTCGCCCGGTCTACGTCGACTCCCGGTGGAAGCCCGACCTCCGCCAGCAACATGCCGTACCCCTGGTATCCGATTCGGTCCGCCTTCACTCTGCATGTGAGCGGCTCGCCTATCCCGGCGTCGAGCCGATCGAGGTCCACCTTTAAATCCAAACGGGTCTTGCTGAGAGCCGACCGATCGCGCGCTTTTTGGTTAAGCTCACCAACCGCTTTCCAGGGCGAGTACCACGAGGCAGCCACGTGCGCCAACCCAAGTTCTTCGCTCGACTGGATGTCAATGCGGTTGGATTTCGGTTCCAGGCAGGAGGAAATATCCACGTAGGTTACTGACGCACCTCCGTCGGCGTCGGCAGGCGGCAAAGAAACGGCTCTCCCGTTGACCGTCAGTCGCAGTGCGTTCTCGGTTGTCGCGGGCGGATCCGACAGCTTCTCGGGAAGCGCTGATAGGAGCGCTTCCAGGACATTTACGGTCGTCTGGCCGCTCATCCAGATTCCGTTTCGATCCTTGTTCAGCAACAGGAAGGTCGTCCCACCATTGATGCGATCGCTTAACGACTTCGCTTCCGGCCCGTCGCCCCGGAACAGTCCGCGGCTTTCGGCAAGGCGCAGCGCCTGAATTGCCAGCGCGGTCGTCTCCAGCCGGCCCGAGAGTCCCCGGCAGTAAAAGACCGTATTGCTCAGCATGGCCCAGTGGAACAATTCCCGTTCCCGTCGGGCCACGCTGAGGAGCTGTCTGACGAGCGGCCCGCCAGCCGTGCCATCCGCTTGAAGGGCCGCCAGGGCGTAACACGCGAGCGCGTAAGGATCTCCGGTTGAGTGAGGTGAGTCTGCGAGGTACTTCAGTCCCTTTGAAAGCGCACGCGCGGGTGAGAGCGTTTCCGATTTCCCTTTGATGGTTACCGCCCACAGTTCTTTCCCGCCAAGCGTGCGTGTGTCGGCCAAGATCCTGGCGACATAGGCGGTCAGCCCCGCTGAGGCACGCGGGTCCTCCTTGTCGCGAGGCCACCAAAGCAGGACGGGCCAGTATCCCTTCTCCGACTGGGCGAGCAGGAGTGATGCCATACACCCCTCAAGGAGTCTATCGTCGACGGCGCCGAATCGCCGGGCCGTCAGCAGAAACCGGAGGGCATAGGCGGTCAGGGCCACGTCCGAGGACTTGGCACGCCAATATCCGAACCCGCCGTCCGGCTGCTGAAATCCATGCAACGAGGCGATGGAGTGACTGACGTCCCGGGCTGCCTGCTCCTTCAACTCGGCTGGTACTTTGCCTCCCCGCCGGGCGTATTCGAGGAGCAGAAGGCCGGGAAAGGTCGACGAAATAATCTGCTCCGGGCACCCGTTAGGGTTGGCGCGAACACTGGCGATACTGTCGACAATATGGGCGCCGACATTCGGGTAGAAGCGCAGGATGGCAGTCGGCGTGCCGGGGATGGCGCTCGACGGGATGTCGAAAACGACCTGAGATGAGCCGCGGACCAGGCGGCTGAGCACGAGCGTCTCTTCGATCCCATCCGGTTTTACCCGAATCGGCTTCTCAACAGAATCGCCTTCGTTGACCGTTCGGCCGGTGAATTTTGGGGTCGCTTCCGCTGCCGGGCCCAGTGCGGTCACTGCGAACGTTTCGTTGGCCGTCTCACCCGCCGCCACTTCGAGCGTCTTTCCGCCTTTCTCCTCCAAGCGAATCGCACTCCCAGGATCAAGCTCCAACAAGATCTTCAGGTCCTTCTCGGTATAGTTGCGGACGGCGATCGGCAGCTCGATTCGATCCCCTTGGGTGAGCACTTGTGGCATGTCCGGCTCGAGAAAGAACGGCTGGAACGTCTCGAACTCGACCTGCCGGAAAGCAATGTCGCCCTCGAGATTCGAAGCAACCACGGCCAGCTTCCATGTGGTAAGGCTGTCGGGAAGTTGGAAGTCGAGGCGGGCGTGGCCCTTCTCGTCCACAGCGAGGTCCGGGTACCACAACAGTGTCTCCGGGAAGTAGCGGCGCACACGTGGTGTAAAGAGCGACGCCGCGGGCGGAGGAACATCACCCGGGACGGCTCCCGACTTGGTGACAACGTCAGCCGAATCAGCCATTGACGTCTGCATCGGAGCGGGACTGGCTGAGACCTCAACAGTCTGGGCAACATCGCCAACCTCAAGGACGCAATCAACGACGGTGATTTCGGCCGACCTGACCGGTACTCCGGTCACAACCGACTGTCTGAAGCCGGGCAAGTTGACGCGCACGGTATAGAGGCCGGGCAGCAGATTTGCCACAAAGTAACAGCCGTCCTCGTCGGTCGCCGTCTGATGAACCAGGCCGCTGGTCTCTTCTATGGCCGACACCTCGGCCCCGGGTATGGCGCCTCCGGAGGGATCTTTGACAGCACCCGCGATCCCGGTCTCTGACAGCCGGGCTTTTGCCGCCTGGCTGGTCCTCGTCGATGACGGGGCAGTTGCTTTGGCGGCCGTCTTCTTCTCATTGCCCTTGGTGACTGCCTGCGGGTCTCGGCGCGCTTGAGTGGAGGGCACCTCGTCGGTCACGTGCGAGTACCAGGCCAAGGTAAAGTCGTCCGCGGTTCCTTCTTCGCCATCCGCTCCGCGGCTCCGAACACTCAGCCGGCCAATCCGCTGATTGACAGGCTCAACCTCTTCTCTGGGTTTCGCTTTGTCCCCGTATGTTGTGTGAGAGCGCAGGACGAACTTGTCGGCGTATCGCCACTCCGAGGTGAACACCAGGTAGGGAACCTGGCCCCAAGCGTCGACCAGGGCGGGCCGATCGAGCTCCACCCTGCTTAATGCCGCGTCAAACTCCGCTTCCGTGACAGGTTGGCCGCCCGTCAGGCGGATGTGTTCCGAAATCGCCCGGTCGATTCGCTCTCGACGTTCTTTGAAATAGTCGAGCTTGGAAAGCCACAGGCTATTAGACAACAGGATTTCAGCAGCGACACTGCCGCCCTGCCGCCCGAAAGCTCGGATCGTGTAGAACTGGCCTTCGATGCCAAACTGGAAGACGTATCGGTCCCCCCATGGATCTCGCAACCGGTCCACGTCCGCCCCGAAAACCGCGAGTTCGTCAGCCAGCGTCGGCGAGTCACGAATGTACTGCCCCGTTCTGCCGTGGAAGCTGCGTTGTGCGAAATCGATAAGCTCGCCGTACTTTCGGAAATACTCATGCTGGATATCCAGCACCCAGAAATCGTCCTCGGTCTCCGGCAGCTCGTCAGGGCCGATGCTGGAGAATTCGATGTGATCCACTCGGCCGGACGGGTAGAAGCGGACACGATACTCGTTACCCCACGGATCCTCTGGCACCTGTCCCTCGGGAGAGTCGGCCAGAAGCGCCTGCAGACCAGCTTCGTCGTGCGGGTAACGTCGGGTTTCCGAGTATTCCAAGTTGACGATGCGGTTGAGCTCGTTGAACTGGGCTGAAGAGAAGGTTCGGAAAGCAGAATCGAGAGAATCCCGGTAGCTCTTGTGGGACAGCTCCTGGATTATCGGGTACGAGCCCAAGATGGCCCCGGCGAGCAGATCCAGCTCCGGCGTGATCAGCTCGGGCGGCATTGCGCGCAGATCAGATACGCTCACGCCTGACATCCCGCGAGGGTCCTCGATTGGTTCCGAAAAGCCGACGCGATAGTGTCTCCCCTGCTCAAACTGCTGCACCGTCCTGGCCCGTTCCTCGACCGCCCGGTCGATCGCTACCACCCCGAGGACAGCGTCGCCCGGCAGCGCCTCGCTTCCCGCAGGCTGGGTCACGGTAAAGTCCGCTCGGGCTGTGTCTCCAGGCCGGTAGGTGACCTGATCAGTTTGGGCCACCAGCTGGAATCTCCCCCGGTCGGCATACAGGACGCTTTTTGCGCCGACAATCGTCTTCCCGTTGTCCGAGTCTTCCTGGCGATCGAACGAGAAAGCTGCGACGGTGACCTCGCCCGTCATGCTGTCACGGTAGGCGAAGGAAACATCGCCTCGGCCCGACGTGAGAAACGCCGTCTGCATGTCTACAACGCCGCTCTTCGTGATCAGCCAGACGGTCAGCTGCGAGCCGGCCAGCTCGGATCGGATCTGAACCGGCAGCGCTTCGCCCGGCTGGAAGATGTTTCGCGGCGTGGCGACCCTGATCGTGGGGTCCTCTTTGACCCACGTGTCTCGTACCTCGCTTCCCGTCTGACCGCGGCTGTCGATTGCCGTGGCGGCGATTTCGAGACGGTCGTCGGACTCGCAAGGGACAGAAAGGCCGGTCACCTCGGCGAGTCCATACTGGTTAGTCTTCACGGTCGTCTGCGCAAGGGGGATGTCCCGTTGGCTCTTTCGGAGGATTTTGACCGCCACGTTGCAGGAAGCCGGCGTCCCGTCTGGGTAGAACGTCGTCACGTGAAACTGCCAGGGGAGCTTGAATGGTTGAGGTGCATACTCAGTGTAAACGTGGATAGCCTGCCGGCTTAGCCGCAGGTCCAGCTTTCGCTGTTCGGTCCTGCGTGACGTGGGGTCGGTGAAGTAAACGGCGAGCGTGACGTCGTCGTAATGCTGATAATCGGGGGCTTTCGAGAGAGCACGATGATCGTTGGAGAGGTCGATCAGGACCGAAAACTTGCCGCTTGCGTCCGTATCCCCTTCCCAAGACCGGCCTTCGTCGACGACCCATCTCTGATCGCGGTAGTTCCACTCTCGGTCTGATTCCTCGACAACCCGGACGTGGCCACGGGCGACCGGCTTCCCGAACAGGTATTTGGCCTCGACCGTCAGGCGTGCATCCTGCCCCTCGAGGTAGTAGCTGCGGTCTGGAGCGGCTGCCACCGTGAAATTGGGGAGCTCGTAACGCGTGACCCAAATTGAGTGGCGGTAGTCGGTTTCCTCCAGTCGCGGGTCCCCTGAGTCGATCTCCACCGTGTATTGGCCCAGTCGTGCCGACTCCGGTATTCGCCACTCGGTCGCCGCTACACCGAAACGCGACGTCGTGACGGCCGCTTCGTGGAGCAGGTAGTTGTCCTCGTCGTGGATCTTCAGGCTGAAGGGAACTCCGGCTATCGGTCTGCTGGTCCAACCGTTGCGCAACAGCAGGCGCAGCTTTACATCTTGTCCCGGCTGGTACAGTGGTTTATCGGTCGAAACATGGAGGTCCGGGAAGCCGAAGAGCCCGATCGTCTCGCTGACTGTGCGCTCGAAATGGCCATCGTGAGCGACAACTTCCAAATGCGCCCTGTAACCCGGCTGAATCCCTTCCGGTACCTGGAAGACGAGGACCGCCTCCCCCGACTGGTCGGTTGTTGCTCGTGCGGAAACGACCACTTCTTCGTCCCCGATCTCCGTCTGCAGCTTGCCCTCCACATCGATCCCTGCCCTGGGAGGGCCGGTTAGGGATTCCACCCGCACTTGGACGGGGTAGCGCCGCCCGGCAGCCGAATGCGGCTCTCCGATCACGCGGAGCTCGAAGGCATTCCGCACAATGCCGAGAAGGTGGAAGAGCCCGTGAGCGCTCTGGACGGATCGGGAGACCCCTTCGGACCGCACAGGCTGCCCATCGGATTTGCGCTTCGCCGCAACTCCGTAGGAGAGCCGGGCCAGCTTGAATTGGCCCCAGTCGGCGTCGTAACCGCTTAAGGGCAGGTCCATGGAGACGGAGTTCCGACCGGGCTGCAAGGTCATCACGCGCCAAGCTTCCGCCCTGTCTTCATTGATGGGTGACAAGACGTGGGCGAAGACCTCCACAGGCAGATCCTCTTGGAGCGGGTTGAAAACGATCATTTCCAGAATCGCCGGATCCGACCGAAGGTCGAGCGAACAGGCCATCTCGTCGACCTGAATGACCGGATTCGAAAGGCTGACAGGCGCTTGCGCAAACGCCGGCAGAGCGGACAACAGCAGGACAATCAGCGGACGGACTGTGGCACGCATTCTTCCCCTCCCCAGATAAAAAGGCAACAGTCACCTTGGTCACCGTTGCCTTTTCTCCCCTCAAGAGAGCGCCTCGCTCGCCTGAGCCTGGGGAGGTGGGCGAAGCTCTGTTGCCTTAGACGGGGGTGAGCCGGGGACGGTTCAGCGAACGAATCATCGGGTCCTCGAGCCGAGGTTCGATGTAGATCCGACATTCAAGTCAAGCCTTCTCCACGCGTTGGCTGGCGGTTGGCGGCGGGCAGCTCCGGCGTAGGTCCGACCTCCAAGTCGGACATTCGGCACGCGCTGGCTGGCGGTTGCCGGCTTTTACGAAGAGTCCCACTTGGAAGTGGGACCAACGGACATTCGGCACGCGCTGGCTGGTGATTGCCGTCTTTTACGAAGAGTCCATATCCGTGCACCAGGCAGGAAATCTTCCCCGATCAGGACTGGCAATTGGTGCCCAGCCAGCCACTACCCTGCGACGTGTCAACCACTTACGCAGTTAGCGCAGTCTGGCAAGCAGATTGCTGCCGTACGACCGGAGGTTTTCCATGACTAGGCGATTTTCCACAGCACCGATCTTGCTTCTGGCCTGGACGCTCGTTCTGTTTCCGGTCGCGTCGGGCCAGCTCATAGCTCAAACAAAGGTCAATCCGGGCTTTAACGTCTTCAGCCCTGAACAGGACGTTCAAGTCGGCCAGCAATCGGCCGCTCAGGTTGAAAGTCAGCTGCCGATCTTGCGCGACCGAGCGATCCAGGAGTATGTCTCCGACATCGGGGAGCGCTTGGCCCGTGTGGTTCCCGGCCCGAAGTTTCCGTACCAGTTCAAGGTAGTCGACGTAGCCGACATTAATGCGTTCGCCCTTCCGGGCGGATTCATGTATGTGAACCGTGGACTGATCGAGGCTTCCCGCGACGAGGCTGAACTGGCCGGCGTCATGGCCCACGAGATGGCTCACGTGGCGTTGCGCCACGGCACCAACCAGGCGTCCAAGGCCTACCTGGCCCAAGCCGGCCTTGGCGTGCTCGGCGGATTGCTGGGCGAGAGCACAACCGGGCAGATCATTGGCGCCGTCGGAGGCTTCGGTTTGAATACTCTTTTCCTGAAGTTCAGCCGAACAGCCGAGGAACAGGCGGACATCGTTGGCGCACAGATGCTTGCCCGCAGCGGCTACGATCCCATGGCCATGGCCCGGATGTTCGAGACCCTGCGGGAGAAGGCCGGGCGTGATCCGAGCAAGGCCGAGCAGTTCTTCAGCAGCCACCCGGCCCCCAAGAACCGCGCGGCGCGCATCCAGAAAGAGGCCCAGCTCATCGGAGGCGTCGAGGAAAGCAGACCCGTCGGCGGCTTCGAACGAGTCCAGGCACAGCTTGACCGGCTGCCCCCCGCTCAGTCAATGGAACGGCTTGCTCAGACCGGTCCACAGGACCCTCGCGAGGGCGGACGGCCCGGGCAGACAGCCGGAATCCGGATCGAGAAACCGTCATCCAGGATGAAGACGCTGGAACAACGAGACCAGGTGTTTCGAATCGACTACCCGGATAACTGGCGGGTTTACGAAGGCCGCGAAGGCTACGGGGTGACGGTCGCCCCTGAAGGCGGGATTGTCGAATTGCAGAATGGCCAACCGAGCATCGTTGTGGGCGCGGTGGTCAACCATTACGTGCCTTTCCAGGGACGCTACGGCGATCAGCGAGCCTCGCTGGCGGAGGCGACCGAGGATCTCCTTCAACAGATCACAAGCACCAACCCGCACCTCAGGGTGAGCCGCGGTTCTAAACGCGAAGGTTCGTTGCGCGGTGAGCGGACGCTTGCGGCCACGTTGTCCGGCCAGTCGCCGGTGACTGGGCAGGAAGAGCGCGTGACCGTGTACACGCAGGAATTGCCAGACGGGCACATCATCTACACCCTTTTCATTGCACCGGGCCAGTACTACAACCAGTTGGGTGACACGATGAACCGGATGGCAAGCAGTCTGCAGGTCAACGAAGGTGCCGAGCATCAGCACGCGGAGTAAAGGACGAGCGAAATGGCGACGATCTGCGGCGTTTAGCTGTCTGACTGTTGGAAAAAGAGCAGCGGGTTCTCAAAAACGAACCCGCTGATATCCGACTTGGAAGTCGGACCAACGAAAGAGCCTCGCCCGCTCGAGCCTGGTGAAACGGGCGAGGCTCCCTTGTTTTGAGTTGACCCGACTATTGGCGTCCTCGGCGGGTCTGGCCGTTCTTGAGAGTTCCCCGATCCCTGCTCGCACCGGTTCCGTCACAGTCGCCAGTCCCACGGCTCGGTCCCGCTCCGTACCCGGTTCCATCCTTCGGTCCCTCGCCTTGGTTTCCGGTGCCGTCGCCAGGACCATTCCCGTTCGGACCGTTCGCGCTTGGGCCGTTGCCGTTCGGCGCCCCACAGCGGTCGCACAGCCCGTCGCCGTCGCCATCGTAAAGGCACTCCTCGCCGCAGAAGTCGCACAACCCGTCGCCGTCTGCATCGTTGAAATACGGCTGACCGTTCGCCCCACCGTTCGGCCCCGAAGGTCCGAACTGAGCCCACGCAACGCTCGAGCTGAGAATGACAATCGACACCAAAGCCAAAATCTGAATACTGCGTTTCATAAAACTCCTCCTGTAACTAACACCAAAACTTTCAACTGCACTGCGGTCGGATATCTGCAGGTAGCGTGCCAGAAGGAGTCATTCGTACTAAGTGATTGATTCGGAGAGCCTTGTTTAGGAATGTGGCGGGCGGACATCTTCCCGCGCAAGTGCAGCGTTTGCGCTCCGGGACCGCCCTTTGCGCAAACTATGCAGATCCAGCATTCAACACTTGCGTAAAAGCGAGCGGACCACTCGCACCGGGTTCGTCGCGAGCCGAGCTCATTGGGATGTCCGACTTGGAGTCGGACTTACGGGACTGCACGGCAAGGCAGCTGAGGGCCAGTGCAAGCGCGCTCGCGGATCAGCCTTTGCTCTATTCCGTATTCTTCATTCGAAATTGAGCCGGATCGAGCGCCGCGTGGGTGATCCGCACTTGTTGGATCGCGCCCTGGAACCAGAACACCTGGTTCAGCCGACAACCGATCGAGCTCCTTCCACCATGGACCGGGGCATATTGAATCTCGCCTGACATTTCCTCCGCTCCGTTCACATAGTGGCGCATCCGGCTACCGTCGTAGGTAAGAGCCGCATGAAACCACCTTCCCGAAGGGTGCAGGTTCTCAGTCGATTGAAGTGTTTTCTCAGACGCCCCGGACTTGATGAAAGTATCCAGGAACCACTCATTTGCCTCGTTGAGACGCGTTTCCACCAGAACCCGGCTTTCCTCGCTTGCCTGCATGTGCAGGAAACGTTGAGCCTTGTTCGCGGACGGGTCGGGGCGGAAGATCACTTCAATCGTGAAACTCCGGGCGCCCGTCAAGGGATTGGCGTCTAGGATGAGACCGTCGTCTTGGCCGTCAAAATACATAGCGGTGCCCCCTGGTGCTTCAATAACCCGCGGGTTTCCAAGAACGGTCGGCCTCTCGCCTCCAATCCGAGTCAAGTTGTCGACATCCCAAATGATCTCCATATCCATATTCGTGCCTCGATAGGAGATTACCACTGTGCGCTTGGATTTTGTTTTGGGGACCGCGGGGTGACGCGCTGAAAGACGTCAGAACCGCAAGCGAAGCGCGCGGGCCCAAGCGATCAGCACTTGACGGTCGGTAACAGTCTCGGCCCGCGCGCTTCGCGTGCGGTTCTGATGTCCTTCGGGGGCCCCTGCTTGTATCCTTTGACCGCGGACCGTGGATCTTTTGCTTCGTTTGCAATAACATGGATGCAATCACGATTTGTGGATCCGCTCCCAGGCCTACCACGATTGGGACCACTTCGTAATTCCGACTTCAACATGTTGCGACACATTCACCAGCAGGCCGTGGCCGTCACATGCTCCTGACCACTGCTGGGCTATGTCCCGGTTGCGGGAGCGGGGCCCCCCCGTACGTTCCCGAGGGATGACCAGCGCGAAGGAGCAATGCGGCTGCGACACTGCAGTACTTCTGGAGGGAAGTATGACGAAGGAACTGGCTAGTCTTGTGTTCACGGTTGTATTGGGCATGGTGGGCACTGCTTCGGCTCAGGTCTTTGACATTCCTCTGAGTCCGCGGCAGGAGCCGGGAAATATACAAAGCGAAGCGACCGGGCAGTGTCTCGCCCGCCTCGACGGTAACTCGCTGGAGGTGATCTGCCGCCACACGGTGCAAAATGTCACGGCGGCGCACATTCACCGAGCGGCGGCGGGGGTGAATGGACCGATCATTCATCCCTTTGCCTCGCCCGCCTCGCCATTCCGTGGCGTCTTCGAGCTAAGTGCGGGAGATCTGACGGATCTCGCGGCGGGGAATCTGTACGTAAACGTCCATTCGACTGCCAACCCCGGAGGCGAGGTACGCGGACAGATCGGACCGAAGGCTGACTCCGCCGTGTCTTTCCCGATCGAGGCGGGGCAGGAACCCGGTGGGGTCACCAGCACGAGGACCGGCCGTTGCATGGCGGTCCTGAATCCCCTGGGTACGGCTTTCACGGTTGCATGTTCCCACACGGTCGAAGATGCCTCCGCGGCTCACATCCACGCGGCGCCCGTCGGCGTGGACGGCTCCGTAGTTTTCGGATTTACCGGCCCTACCCTGATCTTCGACCAGGCGACTGCGGAGGACGACCGGTTTACCGAAACCTATCGCTTTAGCGATTTCCTGAGAGACCTCCGGGCCAGGGGACTTTATGTGAACGTGCACTCGCCTGCCTTTCAGGGCGGGGAACTCAGGGGACAGATCCCCCCGCCGGGAGTGGTTCAGTACTTTCC